>JAZGCJ010000253.1:0-2630 GCA_036476895.1 Thermodesulfobacteriota bacterium | reverse complement strand
GGTAAGAATCGTACAAATAACAATTATACCGGTTAGTATGTACCCCCACACACTAATTTTACCGGTCAAATTACTCACTTTATCCGAAACCTTATCTATCTTTGCATTCTGTCCCTTGTCATAATTCTCAAGGTCTTCTATACGTTCTTCGGCTGGGCATTTCCCAACATTTCCCTCAATCTTATCTTTCCACTTTTCGTTCTTTCTCAAACTATCGCAAATCCATTTAACATCATTTTTTATTACTTTAGTGTTTCCAAACATAGTCATACTTCTACTTCTACAGGAAAAACGTTATTCTGCATCGCCAATTGAGCAAATGCCACCTTATCTATATCATCTACATCATTTGCGGGATTCTTTAATCTATCAGCATTTCGTTCTTTATACTTAGTTCCTTCGGCATCGTACTTTACTTTTAGTTCTGTGCAAGCCGAGCACATATCTTGTGTGTAAATATATTTCATTTATTTGCTTTTCCTAATTCATCTGCAATAAGTTGGCATAAATTAAACCCAATCGTACTCGCTTTTGAAGAATCAAAAATCCCCAAAGGCACTTTATCCCAACACATGCTTGCCTCACCAATAGCCTCATGCACTTTATTAAAAATATGCCCTGGCAATCTTTCCGAAAGTGATTTTTCCCTTAAATCCATTTCCATTTTATTTTCCTTTATAATTTCATTCTAAAAAGTCTCGGATTATCTCCATGATATACAACTCCGCAACTAACTACGGGTTTCTCTGGAAAATCCTCACCATAAGCAAAGGCGAGGGCGTTAGCATGTATTCCACATCCTACATTCATCCCAAAAATACAGTCTTTCGGTGATGCAGTAAAAACTATTCCCGCATAAGCAGGCAAATGTCCCTGAACAACACTCATTCTGTTTTTAATTGCTTGATGATAATGAGCCAATCTTCCACTCGTTTTTGTGCCATGCTTATAAAGAACACCATCTATAATGAAGCTAAAATCGTCAATCCAAGTTTTAGGTAGTTTCCATATATTTCTGTAAGGCTGAAAACACCTGCGTGGAAGCCCAACAGTCTTACTCTTTCTATCAACCAAACAATCATGATTCCCCTTTGTTAATTTTACTTTCGGAAATGCCTTAAACCACTTCGCCAGACGCTTGTCAGTCTCTTCCATTTCGTGAAGTGGAGACCATGCGTTAGGGTCAGTCTCATGATAACTAATACTATGGTTATCAACCAAATCACCAATATGGACAATCGTACCACACCGCTCCTCCTTTTGGACTTTCAAGCAGAATTCTAAATAACCCATTTGTTCAAAAGGAATATGGGTATCACCTATTACCAAGACGTTTCGTTTGTCAAAACTAATACAGCACCTTCCTTAAAAAAGGCTGTTTCACCATTTGGTGAAACTTCTTATTCAGTGTTCAAAAAGTATGAACACGCCATACTTATGAACAAGTGTTAATAATTACACCGTACGATGTATTTAGTTACAAACTCACTCACGGCTCACAAGTCTTTATGTATTTG
The DNA here is from genome assembly GCA_036476895.1 of Thermodesulfobacteriota bacterium. Classification (GTDB taxonomy): domain Bacteria; phylum Desulfobacterota_D; class UBA1144; order Nemesobacterales; family JAZGCJ01; genus JAZGCJ01. The sequence continues at coordinate 1,113 of JAZGCJ010000253.1, read as the reverse complement.
TAATTAGTGGGCTTGTATCCGCTCGTTAACTTGTAACTGTGTTTCTATGATGCAATTCCATGTGATGCTTCACGCAAAGATATATCACATCTAAAGGTTTACTATAATCATCGTGATGTTTATGCCCCGCCTTTTCACATCTATTGATAGAACAAGGCTTATCAGGCAATAACATATTGGCTAAATTTATTGCCCTAATTCTTTCTGGATACTTTCTCCTAAATCTTTTGGCCTTATCACTATGATATTTTTTACCTTTTTCTGAATTTAAATACTTTCTTGTCCGAACCTTGCCTTTTGCCGATTTATTAAACCTTCTCATGCCCTCTAAGTGCTTTTCGGTTTTGTTATGATGCCTATATTTACAAATATCACGGCAAAAGTAATGCCTTTTATGTTTAGGCTTGAACTCGTTACTACATTCTTCGTTTTTACAAAGAGCCATTATTATCTCCTTTAGATAATCCCTGATAAAAAAATAAGAGGAAGGGTGTCAAGGTCGCACCTTTTCGGATAGCTTGTCCTATCCTCTTATTATAAAAAAACTACCTAGGTGAATTGTCTACATATTGCAATGCTTCATCTAGTTGTTTGTAATTTACCTCACTACCATTAAATCCATAACCGCCTTCATATCTGCCCAAAATTCGATCATGAATTTCAGATTTTTTGCTGGAATTCCAATTACTTATCCTACTATAATATCCTACGATGCGAGAAATTCCATCTAGCACCAAATCTTTTCTTTTCAAATTCAACACATCCATCAACTGTTCTATCGGCTTCATTAATTCTTTAATAGGGATTTCAATAAACTTCCCATAAATCCCCTCGTCCTTACTTGTGTCTTCAACAACGACCAAATCCTTTTCATCGTTTACGCCTTTAATACTAAACTTACTATTTGCAATGGCTGTTTCAAAGGCTATAAGCCTTGCCATTACCGTGCTACTGTTGTCAATGACACAATTTGGCATTCTGCAATTTCCCTTTCCTATCTAAGGTTTTGTCGCATCGGATTTCTCCTTGCAACTATCTAGTAAAGTTTCGCTATATTGCTTTAATATTCTTTTAATTTCATATTGTAAATTCATTTGCGCCCTGGGGAGTAAC
>JAZGCJ010000252.1:0-2076 GCA_036476895.1 Thermodesulfobacteriota bacterium | reverse complement strand
AACTGGATGAGATGCTCATAAAAGTAGCTGATAATATGGATACAGATATAGAGCAAAGGATAAAGAGACTGATATCTCTGGTAGAACCAGCCTTAATCTTGATAATGGGATGTGCAATTGGAGCAGTGGTCATATCCATGTTAAGTGCCATATTCAGCATCAACGAGGTCTCATTTTAAGTATCTCGGAAATTTTAAAACCGCTTAATTTTGAATTTCTGATAGAAATGGCCAATCTTTAGGGTTAAGACAACAAAATGTGAGAATATTTTTTAATCGTTCAAAATATTCTTGACAAGGTGCTTTATTTTATATAATAGTTAAAGCATTATAGTCAATTGGCTTAACTATTTTGAGAGAATTGCCATAATCACCCATATAAAGTCGTAGGAAAGGCGTAATTCAAAAACCCTTTTTTGCTATTGCCAACTCATGTTTTTTCACATCACACTTTGCTTTCTCTGCAGAAAGTAAAACACACTTCAACAACATCACTTATATCACGTTTCAATGTTCACGAAACGCTTCAAGTAAATCAATTTAATTTCTTGATTTTCAATCTTACATTTGTTCGGGAGGGTTATCCTCATGCTGGTTCAATCTTGTAGATTGAACCACTAGTTTTATTGAACCGAAACGTTTCGGTTCAGACTATCAGCCCAATACTTTTTCTGGCGGGGAAACGGCTCTTAGATATGTTTGAAGCTTTTTTTTGTTATGCATCATAAAACATTTTCTGATGCACTTAACCCACTAAAGGGTAGATGCTGGAATTAAGGCATCTGCTTTTTAATATGGAGTTAAGACTTCAGTCTTTTATAAAATCCTAAAGGATTAATTCCTGAATATACTTATTTTTTTTGCCAAAATTGGTCAAAATGTTTCTATTAAGCGCCTAAGGCATTAACCTTATATGCAATAGTAACTTAAAGTGATTTTTAAAGACTCACCTTCCCACTCCACCACGTAAAACCCTTACCATGTCTGTCATCTGAACGAATCTATTTTGTCATTGAGATCATTCGCCCTCACTGCTTTCTTGCGAAAGCAAGAAGTGGGGGCTCAGGATGACATCACTGTAAACTACTTTATGCTCTCAGTAGTATGTTAAATGAAACGAAAGTTGTGTCTTCATATAAACTAAAGATATTTTTAAATTCAGCTTATGTCCAATTGATTTTTGACAATAAAATAGTATATTTTCATTTTATATTAGCACGTATATAATCACAAATTGTGAGTGAATGATAACCACCCCTTTTTCCTCACAAGGAGGCTGTGTCATAATAACGAAAACACATAATATGTCATTTTTACCCCTCATTTTGCTTTCAGCAAGAAAGCAGCGGGGCTGAGCTCTTCGCTTTCTGTCATGCTGAATTTATTTCAGCATCTCTTTCAGGATCTCCCCTGCCTGCTGGCAAGGCAGGGATTTCAGAATCTAATGATTTCAATAACTTAGCAACCTAAGAGATCCCGACCCCCCCCATTCCTAGCTTACGCAAGGAAGCTATGGGGGAATGAGGGCGGGCAGGCACTATACTTATTTATTTGACAAATGATTCAATCTATTATAATTTTTAAGTATGTGATGAAATGAGCAGAAGGAATTGGAAGAGGCCAAGAAGGAAGGAAAGGGGTTGAGTAATGTCAGAAAGGTGTGGTTTTTTCTATCTAAACATTCCTTCAGCCATTTTATTAATCAGTTCTTTCTCTTGTTCTACAATATCGGTAAAACGGGTTGTGATACAGAACGTAGAAGCAGGCTGAAGTGTATCACTACGGATTGTTTTCCCAACACAATTTATGGGAGGAGTAGATTTAGACACATCTATTTCCAACTCTAAGGGTGTACCAATTCCTAAATTTTCCTTATATACAAAAAATGTACCTCCTGCGCTTAAGTTATGCAAAGTAACTGAATCCCAACCAGTGGAAACCGTCTCATGGCCTTCATGTTGTTTGACCCGGATTCTAGCCATAAATAGTTTTACTATTCTTTTATGTTCCCTTCTTTCTGGGCCATTATACATAGGAGACTCCTTTCTTTTAATTTTTTTTGTGTAAATGGAACCAC
>JAZGCJ010000251.1:0-24019 GCA_036476895.1 Thermodesulfobacteriota bacterium | reverse complement strand
TCAGCTAGTGCATCCTTAACAAGCTGTAATTTCTTTCCCCCAGAATCATTATTTAGTTGATTAACAGTTTTAAGATTTTCCATTTCAAACCTCCTAATTTAAATTGGTGTCCATATAGGTGTCCATAGTAGCTCTAATTACTCTAAATACTCTAAACATTATAATACATAATGTTATAATAATTACAGGTGGTTTGATAATTATTTAATGATTTCAAATACTAAGGAAATAGGCCAAAAATGCCCTGTCAAGCCAGAGGTCGCCGGTTCAATTCCGGTCGGCCCCGCCATTCTTTTTATTCAATCTTTATTCTTAATAATGGATAGCAATAAATTCTTATTTGTGTAATCTATAATTCCAAAATTTTTAATGCTTATTGTGTCTAAATGAATGATTTACTTTCTGACAGAAAAATTGTAGAGCAACTAAAATCTAGGAATATAAAAGTTGAAGAAATCATATCTCAGCTAGAGATATTCAAAAGGGGATATGAGAGTATAGTATTAGAAAAACCGTGTGTTATTGGAGACGGAATCGGAGATCTTGATGATAAATTACTAAATAATTACGTTGAGTTATACGAGAATAAAATAAGCCGCCGGATTCCCATGAAGTTTGTACCAGCTTCGGGTGCGGCAAGCAGAATGTTCAAGGTTCTCTTTTATTTTTACAATCTTGATGAAAATTTAGATATAAATAGCAATCATTGCCCAATCGGAGTTGAAACAGAAGACTATTCAAAGCTCATTAAATTTTTTAATAATTTAAACAAATTTGCCTTTTATAATGAATTAGATCTATGTATATCAAACGACAGTTTAAGCTTGCAAAACCTGGGATCTAGCGGAGACTACAAGAGGGTATTATATTATATATTTTCAGAAAGCGGGCTTAATTATTCCAGATTTCCTAAAGGCCTGGTTAAATTCCACAGATATAAAGATCATTCAAGAACTGCATTCGAAGAACATTTGTATGAGGGCTTGGAATATTCTAGAGACAATAGTAGAAATATAGTCAGTGTTCATTTTACGGTGTCAGAAGAGACCAGATATGATATTGAGAGGTATTTAGATCATGCACTACAATACTTGATTGATTTTAAAGTACATTTTGATCTGAGCTATTCGATTCAAAAACCGAGTACAGATATAATTGCAGTGGATATGAATAATTCCCCGGTTTTGGATAAAAATGGGTGCTTAATCTTCAGACCGGGAGGGCACGGTGCTTTATTGCAAAATCTGAATGAGTTATCGGGTGATATAGTATTTATTAAAAATATAGATAATGTTGTTCCAGACCATCTAAAGGGGGACACTATTTTATATAAAAAGGCCATTGGAGGACTGTTGTTGCATCTAGAAGATAAAATTCATAAATATTTAGCAATTATAGAGTGGGATCAGGGTACAAAAAATATTATTGAAGAGGTCGAATGTTTCATTAAGGAAGAGTTGAATTATGATTTAAAATTAATTATAAGTGGGCTTTCTCTTGAGAGGAAGAAAAAGGAACTCTTTAAGTTTTTAAACAGACCTCTTAGAATCTGTGGTGTGGTAAAAAATGAAGGTGAGCCCGGGGGCGGGCCCTTTTGGGTTAAAGATAATAACGGGTTTATCTCAAAACAGATTGTAGAGCTGCCACAAGTGGATATGACTTCTGAAAAGCAGGCGAAGACATGGAATTCTTCCACACATTTTAACCCTGTTGATATTGTATGCAGTCTGCAGGATTATAAGGGTAATCAATTTAATTTATTGCACTACAGGGATCCTAATACGGGTTTTATTTCACAAAAGTCCTTTAACGGGATCGATATCAAGGCATTGGAATTACCCGGATTATGGAACGGTTCTATGGCAAACTGGATTACGGTGTTCGTAGAAGTGCCTTTGATAACATTTAATCCAGTTAAGACAGTTTTTGATTTGTTGAGAAATGAACATCAGCCCTTATCATTTAATTCATGATCTATAAACAGTCTTCAGTTATAGTGAAAAATGAAATTTCACTTCCTGATGATACACAGAAAATATTAAATAAGCTGTTAAATGTATTAGACCTTGTAGATGCTCTATACTCGATGCAGCGGTCGGGTTCGTTAAACAAAATTCTCGAAAATATTTTACTTAAAATCGCCTTTGATAAATTAAAAGATGTTGAAAACGACATGCCCGGTCAGTATAGAGAAAATTTCAAGCATGAGATAGCCAGATTGGAATCCGGTATATACGATCTGATTTCTCTTCCTGTAACAATCGGACCGGGTAACGGGCTTGAGATAATATTTGGCAAGGTGTTTTCAAGCGATAATGATCTAAACGAATGTTACGCGGGTGCCATAGGGTTATCCAATGAGAAATATGGGGGTCTAATTTCAAAATACGATTCATATTTGAAAAATTTTCAATCTTTAGCAATGAGTAAACAAAAAATTCAAAACGATTTCACTTTACCGGTATTTAGATGTATTGATGTTTTGAGATACTCCGGGGATTTCAACAGGTTGCATAAACCGATCTGTGTTTTCTATTCTGGGGGGAATAGGGAAAATGTATCAGCTTTAAGTAACCTTGTTGTGTTTCCTAATTATTATTTATTAAGATTTATTAATATATCTCTGGCTATATCACACAGGTTGTTGATGTGCCCGTTCAAGTGGGAAGATATTGACACTTCCACCATAGAAAAATTACTAATAATTTGGCTTAGGGGACACGATATTGGCCATTTTCTGGGGGTTGATAATCTTGCGCGTTCAATGGATGAATTTGATCAAAATTATATGATACTGCATGAATTAAAGGCCGATTCTCTGTCACTCTATAATTTAAGATTTATTCGTGATGATATCTTAGATGATGAAGAGTTGATTTTGGCTTATTATGTTTCAATAGCCGAGATGTTTAGATATATAAAGAGGGGGGATTTCTCCAGATACCCGGATTCAGGTTCAGCTTATATTACATACCGTTTTTTAAAAGATAATGGCTCGCTCGTATACGATTCAAAATCTAAAAAATATCATTTAAATATTGAGCTGTTTCAGAATAATATTGAGCAATTAGCCGGTGAATGTGTTGATATCTTCTCAAGTGGCGATATCGGAAATGCAAAGAGGTTTTTAGAAGATCATTTGCCGCCAAATATAATTCGTTCTGGTCCGGCATCGGGAGAGCTAAGCATTTTAAATGATGTTACGATACCTTCATATTTAAACATTGAATATTCAATTGTTGATAATAAGCTTTCTCCCTGATTAAATTTGTTAAACATCTTGAAGATGAGATAATATTCACGAGAAAAAGAATTATTTAATTCCTGAAAATGAAGATAAACTTGTATTATGAATTATTTAAATAGAATTTTTGGGAGATCAGATCAATGAAGGGAATTTTAAATTACCTGTTATTAATTACACTATTTTTTAGCATACATACATCTTATTCTAAGGATGAAAATCTTTTAGAAGAAAACACCATTCCTTCTGGAACAGCGCTAAATCAGCTGCCCGAGTATTATAGTGAGTTAAAGGATTATCAGGGAGTTGTAATGGCCAACTTTTTACCGTTGGATAAGGGTAACACCTGGACTTATTCGGTTGAGAAGAATAACAAAAAGTCTGAAGCTACCAACTCGGTTATTTCGGTTAGCGATGGGTGGTCAATTTTTGATTCTTATTTTACTAAAAATAAACTTGCTTTCAGGATTGATCCATTGGGTAATATACTGGTGTCAAAGGATGGTGAGGTTTTTACATTTTATAATTTAGATGTGGATAGAAGCAATCAAGGTAGTGATTTGTCCACCCCTGCAGGAGTGTTTAAAGAATTATTGGTTATAACCAATAATTCCAATTCACAATTCTGGTTTAAAGATATTTATGCTAAATATGTGGGTCTTATATATCATGAGCATAAATCTCCGAAAGAAGAGGCTAAATATACTCTAATTAAAGCTAAAGTAAGAGGAAAGGATTATCCTGTGAAATAACGATCAATTTCGTTGACACATCACAAAGTGTTTGTTATTTTAAACATTCCTAATTAGTGGAGAGGTGGCCGAGTGGCTGAAGGCGCTCGCCTGCTAAGCGAGTAAGGGGCTTTTACCCCTTCGTGGGTTCAAATCCCACCCTCTCCGCCATACTACTAAGGGCTTAGGCTTTCTCCCAATGACTTTTGAGAATTTAATTTTCTTAAGGCAATTTTTTGAAGGCCCATATAATCCTTTTCCTTTCGGAAAAGGGCTAATGGATAAAAATTAACAATCTCATTTTAAAAATCTCTCATCGAATTATGTAAAGTTTCCCACTTCGACAACCGCTGAATTATGTGTAACATACTTAAAAATAATAACCATGAAAAGATGTTCCTGGTGTGAGGGAAATGATTTATACATTAAATATCATGATATAGAATGGGGGGTGCCTGTTTTTGATGACAAAAAACAGTTTGAATTATTAGTACTCGAGTCTGCACAGGCAGGATTGAGTTGGCTTACCATTTTAAAAAAGCATGAGGGGTACAGAAAAGCATATTCGAATTTTAATCCACTTAAGGTAGCTAAATATAGTGATAAACAAATTGAGGAGTTAATCACTAATCCAGAAATAATAAGGAATAGAAAAAAGATTGAAGCATCTGTTAACAATGCAAGATGCTTCCTGGATATTCAGCATAAATTTGGGAGCTTCTGCAGTTATATTTGGAGCTATACTGATAATAAACCTATAGTTAATAAATGGAGAACATTGTCTGATCTGCCTGCTAAAACCGACTTGTCCGATATGATTAGCAAAGATTTGAAAAATAGGGGTTTTAGGTTCCTAGGTTCTACAACAATCTATGCACATATGCAGGCTGTTGGTATGGTAAATGATCATCTAACGGGTTGCTTCAGACATAAAGAGTTAATTAATAGTTAAATGTAGTTTGCCTAATTTAAAAGATTATTGATTTTCATATAGTTTAGAAAAGCTCGAAGAAATGGAACTAAAATCGTTTTTGGATTTCCGCTTTCGCGGAGAATGACAACCCACCTGTCATTGCGAAATTTGTGAAGCAAATTGAAGCAATCTCCTGCCAATTATCATGATAGAGATTGCTTCGTCACTTCGTTTCTCGCAATGACGTGTTTTTTTTAAAGTGGCTTCTATTTGCTCCGCAGCTTATGACAAGTCTTGGTACGAGTATATTATCACGGCTGGAAGCCACTCCTACATGGTTTTATAATCATCAAACCCCGTTTTACTAAACATTGTTAAACAGCTCCATTAAGTGCTCACCGCTTTGTCGGCTAAGGCTTATTATTCTGCCTATCTCCTGATCGGATAAATCTTCTTCTATATTTCTAACCGTTCTTTTTATTGCTAAAGAATGCCCCGGGTCTTCCTTGGCATGGACTTCGATGAATTTTGATGGATAACCAAGCTTTTCATTTTTTGGAAACAAAATCCCTGAAGCGTTCTCGAACAGATATGAATGCCCTAGTATACCCAATGGAAATTCATCAGCGGTTCTCTGGAGGAAATCATTATATACTTCAGCAGATTCTACTTCATTTATATAGAGATGCTCTTGTCCCATTTCCTTCAAATCTTCCAGTGCTATCTCTGCATGACCGAATTCACCTTTAGCGCAAAGCAAAAACCTTTTACTTAGATATTCGTTAATCCCCTTTGTTTTCTTACTTGCCAGCGTAACAGCTTTTTGACTGATCATTTCTATAATATAAAATGTTTTCAGAAATCTTACATATGTGTCACTATCGATTTTTCCTGTGGTTAAACATTTAACCTCATATAAACTTTCTAATCTATCCAGGTAATTGGAAACTTCTGCATCTAATTTTTTTTCAAGTTTACCTTTCATGAGGCGTATATAATAAATGAAATTTATTAAATTTAAACAGATTTAATTGTTTACTTGGACACAATAAAAAGTTTGAGTAAAATTACACCTTTTACAAAATCAAATCAAAACTCAGCGCCCGTAGCTCAACTGGATAGAGTGCGTGATTACGGATCACGAGGTTGGGGGTTCGACTCCCTCCGGGCGCGGTTCTAATTATTGAAACCTTTTTACTTTTCATTCGTTTCTTATATCATAATTAAACAATTTTTAAGAGGTGTGATATGAAATACGTTATTTTGTCTTTAGTTGTCCCGGTATTTTTTGTAAACATTTTATCCGCGGATGAAGTCGCACCACATAAAGCTATGCAGGTAAGTAAAAGTACTATATTTTATCCGGGCAACTATAGTAGAATTTTAGAAGATCTGATAGACGGTGTAAATAAGTTGGATTTGAATGCGACTCAAAAAAACCAATTAAAGGAAATACTCAAAAATGATATAAATCCCGTGATAGTAAGAGAGAAAGAATACAAATCTGCGAATCTGAAGATTATTTATATGTTAAATGAACTGAAATATAATGATAACGAGATCAAGAATGAATTAAATATATTAGATCAGCTGAATAAGGAGATTTTGGAAAAATCTATGAAAGCTATCTTATCGGTGAGAAAGGTGATTGGATTAGAGAAATTTAAAAAGATAGATTTATTTCCAATTAATCAAAACGAGAAATATATACAGTTGAGATAGCTTTATTACCGGAAATGGTGTTGTTTAAAAAAACTCATATTTTGGTGTTGCTGGTCTTATTGATAATATCCTGTGCTAAAAATAATCCAGATCAATTAGACGGGAAACGGTTTAAACCGATTGATAAAGCAAGGACGCTTGAGAATTGGGTAAAGGTTACAAGGGTCAGTGAGGGGGGAAATTATGAAGTATTTGTCGACCCACGTAGCATCAAAGATGTTGACGGTTATATAAGGTCTTGGAGCAAGCTTTTTTTTGAAAAGAGGCAAACGGATATAGATGGTCTTGAATTTGACGAAGTTAGAATTTATTCAAGCATACATTGTATACAGAAACAGTACAGCTATATATCATCCAGATTCTTTAATTCACATGGTGAGCTCGTGTTTAGTGAAGAAGTTCCAACGGGGTTTAATAAAATAAAAGATAATACCGTTAGTAGCATGATACAGGAGTATGTCTGCAACTATAAGATTGGGGAAACTAAATAGTTATAAAAGGACATTATGTATTTCAAAATGTGATTTATCAAAAACGTGTATTGTCTTAAAACCCATTTCACATAAGAAATTCGAAACCAGACTTCTATGACAATTCCTCCAATTTCTTTCTGCACACATCATTGCGGTTTTTGATTTTTCTGAGCTTTTAATCAACAAATCTATTCCAGACCTGAATGCCTCTGTTTTCATATAATCCTCGAATCCATTTTCTCTTAATCCGCCTAATTCCCTTATCCATATATATTCCATCGAATTGTCTTTTAAGAAGTTCTCCAAGTTTGTTCTATTAAATTGTTTATTTCTTTTCGAACCGGGGTGGCTTCTTATATCTGCAAGGGATTCTATACCGTAGTGCATAAGTATTTTAACAAATTCTTCAATATCCCTGTTTGAGTGACCAATCGTGTAAATATTCTTCATTTTATTGACTCTATAGTTTTACTTCAAGTAGTATAACAAGCTATTTAAGGATATTGTAAAAGTTGTAGAGGTAAATAAATGACTAATCATAAACCGATACTTGTCACCGGCGATAGACCAACCGGAAGACTACACATAGGCCATTTGGTGGGTTCACTAAACAATAGGATTAAATATCAACATGAGTATAATTGCTTTTTCCTCGTTGCAGATCTGCATATGCTTACAACACATTACGATAAGGTTGAAGAAGTTGAGCAAAATACATTACAGATGGTTATTGATTGGCTTAGTGTTGGTATGGATCCTGAGATTTCGACCTTTTATATACAATCTCAGGTGCCGTATATAACTGAATTGTCAACAATTCTCTCAATGATTTGCACAGTTCCCCGTTCAGAGAGAATTCCCACATTAAAAGAGAAGATTCAGGACATGGGTGTTGAGGAGAATTATTCTGTGGGTCTATTGAGCTATCCTATATTAATGGCAGCCGATATATTGATGTTTAAGGCTACAAAAGTGCCTGTGGGAGAAGACCAGCTCAGTCATATTGAGTTGACAAGAGAATTGGCCAGGAGATTTAATTTTATATACGGTGATTATTTTACAGAACCGGAGCCCATAATAAGTAAAGTCTCAAGGTTGGTTGGGACTGACGGCAATAGGAAAATGAGTAAAAGTTTTGACAACTGTATTTACCTTTCAGATGATGTAAAAACTGTGGGAAAAAGGGTAAGATCAATGTATACCGATCCGAAGAGGGTAAGAGCGGATATCCCTGGAACAGTGGAGGGGAATCCGGTGTTCATATACCATGATGTCTTTAATGACAATCTTGAGGAGGTTGAAGATTTAAAAACGAGATACCGGGAGGGTAGAGTAGGGGATGTTGAGGTGAAAAAGAAGTTGGCTATTTCAATAAATAGAACAATTGAACCATTTCGTGAAAAACGAAGATATTACGAGAACAAACTGGACGAGGTCAAGGAGATACTGCACGAGGGAACTAAAAGGGCTAATAGGATCGCCGGCGAGAACATGGAGGAAATCATTAATCATGTGGGTTTATTCTCGGTATAATTATTTTGGTTAAGTTTTTAAGATGGTGTTTATAATAAAATTATTATTATCTTCTTGATGTGCGATAATTTTTGAGATTTTCATTTATTTTTTTTAAAATTTTATTTTCTATATATCCATTAGAGCTAATTTCATATCCAATCTTTCCTGAGTATGTATAAGGTCTAATCTTGTATTTAAAGTTTATTTTAGTCTGTTTATCTGAGACCTTAATTAAATCTATTCTCATGGTTTCTTGGGAGAAAATCGGTACTATAGAGTTTGGATTATGTTTGCCTACTTTTATCAAATAGTCCGAGATATTTGAATTTGCAATTATATCTTTTGACGGCCAGACATAATTACGATGAAGTTTTCCGTTTCTTCTATATACATATGCTTCCTTAAGCATAATTACTCCTTCACTGTCGTTGATGTATGCCGGATACCATTTGAGCCAGTATATACTGTCAATTGTTGCTTTAAATACGTCTGAATAATCACCCCTGAATTCATTTGTATTACTACTTGTCGTTTTCGATTTTGGTATTTCCACTTTTTTATCATTTTTGGTTTGTGGCCTTTCGATTTTATATTTTTTACTTGATATAAAGGGAATGTGTGATCCACAGCTATAAGTAAGGATAATCGGAACCAACAAAATCAGTGTTTTAATTTTCATTTCAAAACTTTAACATATATAATTTTGGTTTTTTATTGGAAATTATATTTTTATAGTTTTTCGAGGTATAAGGTTTTAGGTATGTGATTATGTCGAGATTGTTATTTTTCCTTATAGCTATAATTCCCTTAGTTTGCTGCTCCGGTACAAAGAATTATATCGATCAAAGTAAGACACATAATTTATATCCGGCGGAAATAAATGGCAAATGGGGATATATTAACGGTAATGGTGAGGTTGTTATTAACCCTGACTATGAAGGTGCTTTTGAATTTTCTGACGGAAGGGCATTGGTTCAGCTAAACGGTAAATGGGGATACATAGACAGAGATAACAATATTGTAGTCGATGCAGTCTTTGAAGAAGCACGGAAATTTTCTGAGGTGTATGCCCAGGTAAAAATTAGTAGTGGTTACGGATATATAGACAGGTCTGGGAAGATGGTAATTAATCCATATTACGAGAAAACGTATCCATTTTCCGAGGGACTAGCATCGGTTAAGATAGATGGATTATGGGGGTACATAGATAAAGAAGGTGAAATAGCAATTGAACCTGCTTTTGACCAAGCCTACAGTTTTTCTTCCGGGTTGGCATTAGTAGTTAAGGATGACAAGGCTGGTTTTATCAAGAAAAACGGAAAATATTTTATAAAGCCAAGGTACCTATGGGCAAAAGGTTACTCGGAAGGTTTAGCGTCTGTACGTACTTATAGTGGATATGGATTTATAAATAGATTCGGAGACTCAGTTTTAAGTACTGATTTTGACGGTATTGGACATTTTAGTCAGGGCATGGCTTATTTTGAAAGAAGCGGTAAAAAGGGATTTATCAATAAAAAGGGATTTATAGTAGTTAAGCCTATTTATGATAACGTTGGTAGTTTTAGCGAAGGTCTTGCAAGGGTCAAATTAAATGGAAAATGGGGATTCATAGACAAAAAGGGCAATGTTGTTATAAAGCCTAAATACGTTACTGCCGTTAGCTTTTACAATAGATTAGCCTTGGTTTTGTTAAATGGTGGTGACTGGGGTTATATAGATTATAAAGGCAATTTAGTGTGGAAATCTGACAATAGGTAATATATAACTAAAAACTATTGTTTAGTTCTCTACCACTATTTCTTTTTCCCTTCTTAAATAACCACGTTACAGAGGTGAGTATCAAGATCATCCCTGCAATGGTAGACAACTCTATGGAATTTTTCCATATTGCAAAATCGAAAGCAGCTGAAAATCCTATTTTAGAATATCCTGCAGAAGCGACACTTGGGGCTTGCCCAATTGAGAATGCTTTTGTCATTGCCAGCTGTCCGATTGTTCCAAAAAGCCCAACCCCAATTAACATCAGAATAATTGTAGGATTTAATAAAACTGACAGGTTCGGATCTTGCCTGTAAAATATAATAAGTAGCAATGAGACTATTGTAGCAGTTCCTGAAAAATGAATTACTATAGACCTGGGATCCAGTGCCCTTAATTTTCTAAGGCATATCATTACTATAGCACCTGTAAACGCGGCTAAAAATGCTGATAAAATGGCGAAGTCTCCCTTTTTTATGTATGGATACTCAATCAATATAACACCGATCAGTCCTATTATGATCGAGATCCAGATTTTTCTGTTAGTTGATTCACCAAGGAAGAAGCCTGCTAACAGAGCTACCCATATGGGTCTTGTTTCAGTTATTACTGCAACATCTGAAATTGGTGCTTTGGTTAATGCATAAAATGTTGCAAGCATGGCAATACAGCCTACCGCACTTCTAAACCAAAGTAATGGTCTGTTGATTACAAACGGCGGGGTACCAGTATTTACTGTAAAGACAAGTGTGGCAATGAATGTAAAGGCCATTCTAAATAAAACAATTAAAAGCCAGTCGCAATATTTACCTAATCCATGTGTTAAAGCCCCCATAGCTGCAAATGTAAATCCACCCAATGTCATCCATAAGAGTGCCCTGTTACTAGTGAAATACTCAATTCGATTAAACCGATTCTCTAATGCTTTAAACATATTGTTATGAATTAGAATCGAAATAGATAATAAGAAGTATCTAAATACTATACCCTATATAATTTACATTGATAAAGAGATGTAATATACTTAATAATTAACTTTAGCTATAGCATACAACCATTTGATATAATTATAGTAAAATAGTTCATAATTATTATTGTATATGAATTTTCAATATGTGGAATTTGTAAATAATTGATACAAAGCGGATTTTTGCTTTATAAAATAACGGATCTCAGTTTATATCTATAATTAAATGAGTCGTTGTAGAAGTTAACTAATTTATAGATGTTTTTTAGTAATAATATTAATAAAAATGTAATGCATTTGTCTTATTTCTTTGAAGAATAAACATTTTCTAGAAAGTTTATCGCTATTTCGTTAAATCTCTGAGGTTGCTCAATGGGAGGAACATGACCGCAATTCTCGATAATTATCATATCTGAATTTTGAATATTATCATGCAAATACATTGAATATTTGATAGGTATTAAAATGTCCTCATCACCTACAATGATTAAAGTAGGAACATTAATATTTGACAGTTCTTTTCTGACATCATGCTCCTTGGTGGCTAAAGCTAAGTTTATTACTGCTTTCGGGCTGTTTATTTTTATGCTTGATTCCCTCATAGTTTCGATCAAATCCATATTGTTTTGAAGGAAATTATCCGAAAAGATAAGAGGCAAAGATACATCATACCTAAGCTGATTGCCTCCAATATGAGTTGTTTTTATCAAGGAGTCGATCATTAACTCAAGTTGTCTGTCTATGTGCGAACATGTATCAACCAGCACTAACGCATCCGGTAATTTTGGATATTTTAATGCTAGGTGTAGAGCAATCATGCCGCCGTTTGACAAGCCTATTATACTGGCATTGCCGAAGCCAGTGTTTTTTAAGAGTTCGTACAGGTCATCAGCATGTATTTTCTGACTGTAATTGCTATCTGGTTTATCCGAACTCCCCTGGCCACGGCAGTCATACGTTAAAACGGTATATTTTTTTGAAAACTCAGGGACCTGGTTGTACCATCCTTCTAGAGACATTGTTAGACCATTAATAAAAACAACTTTTCTTGGTCCACTACCTGTTACTTTGTAACTTAAATTAACAGAACTAGCTCTTATCTTATCCACCAAATTGAATTGACTCCATGAAGAGACCTCTTAAATCATCAATTACAAAATCAGGTTTGATAGTGGATGTTTCAAGTTCTTTCTTGTTGGTTGAACCACTTAATGATAAAATCGTTTTTATACCAGCTTTTTTACCACCCAGGATGTCAGTATTTAATCTGTCTCCGATTATTGCGATTCTATTCATAGGAAATTCTTTACCTTCAGATAATGCTAATTTGAAAATAAGACCTTCAGGTTTTCCAGCAACTATAGCCTTTGTGTTCGATGCAATTTCCACAGAAGATAGTAATGCTCCCGTTGCGGGGAGATGACCCTCTTCAGATGGATAAGATGGGTCTCTGCTAGTTGCAAAGAATTTTGCCCCATTCATAATGGCAAGGCATGCTGTTTTGATCTCGTTATAATGAAACTTTGGATGACCACCAAATATAACAAAAGAGGCATTCTTTGCATCGTCACCTTTAAGAAGGGTTATTCCCAAATTTTTTATCTCGTTTTTCAAATTTAAACTTCCAATAACATATGCTGTTTTGTAGTTTAAATTAGAAAAGTTATTTTTGATATGAAATGCAATTGCAGATGAAGAGGTTACTACCTCATCTTTTCTTGCATCAATTCCTAAGTTGTTTAACTTCTTAACATATTGAGTAGTCGATTTTCTTGGATCATTAGTGATGAATTTTATTGTTTTATTCAGTTTTCTAAGTTTTCTTAAACTACTTTTACTTCCTTTTACCAGTTTAGAATCGATATATACTATTCCATCTAAATCAATCAAAAAATGATCGATGATATCAACTATTTTAGGCATTTATATATTATAGGAATGCTTTTAAAGAAGATAAATGCTATTTATCCCCAGATGTGTTTCTTTAATTCGTCCTGTTTTGAGTCGTATGAAGTGGTTCTTTTAACATTTATGGTTTTCATATAGTCATCTTGAGAGATTTCAATAGCTATAAGTGTTAGGATGTCTGATGACGCATGCTTATAGCCTTCGTAGTACTCTTCAATTTCACCGGCAGCTTTTACAGTTCTAGAATCCATGTGCAAAGCTATAGCAGCAAATTCTTTAGGTACTTCTTCATCTATTTCCAACCTATATCCTTCAAGATCGCCGGTGAGGATATAGTTTTTCCACTGATTTATTATTTTTTTGATTTCTTTATCATCCATCTTTAAATTCCTCATGTAGCATAAACGAATCATTATACACTACAATTAGAATACCAAATAATTTGCTACGATTTATTTGTACTTTTACTTTTTAACAGTTTTGTTGCAATAATAATATTGTCTTTACCTGCGGATTCAGCTCTTTTGACTATTTCCTTCAAACTGTGATTGTCCGATAGGGTGGCCAGTTTAAGAAGCATTGGTAAGTTAGCCCCCGAGATTACTTCAATCTTATTATCTTCGAGAAATGTCAGACCAACATTTGATGGAGTTCCTCCGAACATATCGGTTACTATTAATATCCCACCACCATCATCAACTTTATCAATAGCCTTTTTTATTTTTTCTTTTAGTGATTCGAAGTCTTGTGTTGGATCGAGGCTTACAGGCTCCATTTTTAGTGAGGTCTGTGATGATACAACAAAATTGACAGCAGTTATAAGTTCTTTTGCCAAATTGCCATGTGTTACAATTACTACTCCAACCATTCTATGCCTTTGATATATCTCTGTGATTTACTTTTGGGGATAGGTCCAAAAAATTTTTTGAAATTTGGTTTGTTATTACAACGGATCTATGCTTGCCTCCGGTACAGCCAATCCCAATAGTTAAATATGATTTTCCCTCTTTTATATAATGTGGTATTAAATATTTAAGAAGATCAGTTGTTTTGTTGATGAAATTAACCGATACTTCTGAGTTTATTACATAGTCTATAATTTTATCATTAAATCCGTTTAAGTCTTTAAGTTTTTCATTAAAATATGGATTTGGCAAAAATCTTACATCAAAAACAATATCTGCATCATATGGAAAACCATGTTTATATCCAAATGAAATGAAATTTAAAGATATACCATTTGAACTGTTTTTATCGAAGGTGTCTTTAATGATTTCCTTTAGCTGATGTACATTAAGATTCGTTGTATCTATCAAATGGTCTGCAATTAATCTAATTTCGCTTAATTTATCTCTTTCTTGACTGATTGTTTTTGAAATATCACCATTTTCGGAAAGGGGGTGTTTTCTCCTTGTTTCTTTGTATCTTTTTACTATTACCTCGTCTTTTGCATCTAAAAAGATTGTTTCAATTTTAATATCATTCTTATTTTTCAGTGCGGTTATTACATCTACCGCTTCTTTAAGGAATATTCCTTCCCTGATATCAATCACTATCGCTATTTGGTTAATATTTTTATCGGTATTCGAACATAGCTCTAAGAAATTGTTTATTAGTTTTGACGGAAGATTGTCTATGCAATAAAAACCAAGATCCTCAAAAGTATTTACTGCGGTACTTTTGCCTGAACCGGAGATGCCACTTAATATGATCAACTTTATCATACTGAGATGATTAATTATTCAATGATTTTGGTAAGTTAAATTGATCGAGAGTATTAATACCGCTTAACTTTAATAGTTGATTTCGAACGGCAACTTCTATAATAGTTGAGATATTTCTTCCTGGACTAACCGGTATTATAATATACGGTATATCAATATCCATGATCTTATAGGTTTTTTGGTCAATGCCGAGTCTTTCATAATCGTTTTTTTCTTGCCACCTTGAAAGTTCGATTATCATTTCAATTTCTCTACTCTCCATAACGGAAGTTCTTCCAAAAAGGTCCTTGATGTTAATTATGCCAATTCC
Organism: Thermodesulfobacteriota bacterium; assembly: GCA_036476895.1. Lineage (GTDB taxonomy): Bacteria > Desulfobacterota_D > UBA1144 > Nemesobacterales > JAZGCJ01 > JAZGCJ01. Next base: position 8,751 of record JAZGCJ010000251.1, on the reverse strand, counting down.
CCTTATTTCCATCAAATGCTTGATATCATCCGGACCGTTTCCAATTAATGTATTAGATCCAACTTTTCTAACTTCTATGACATCGTCTGCAATCAGTTTAGAACCTCTAATTATCAAGTCAAGTGCGCATTCACTCTTGCCTATCCCACTTTTTCCTAAAATTAACGCACCTAATCTGTGAATATCTAATAACACTCCATGCATTGTTGTAAACGGTGCTAACCGCTCTTCAAGAATTTCATTTAGAATTAATATGAGTTTTCCTGTATAAAGTTTTGTAATAAACAATGGAACATTTCTTTTTTGACAGGTTTTTTTTAGGTATTCGTTTGGCAACAGATCTTTTGAAATAATCAGGCAAGGTATGTCTTGTGATGTAATTTGATCAATTATGTTTTTCTTTTCCGGTTTAGGCAAACTGTTTATATAAGAAACTTCTGTCCTGCCAAATATCTGAATCTTTCCTTGTTCTAGTTCAACGCTGGGCTCTATCATTCTTAGCCCAGGTTTTTGTACCCTGTCTTCTGATATATTTCTTTTTAACCCTCTCTTCCCGGATACCAAATTTATCTCCAGTCTCTCGCCCCATTTTTTTTGTAATTCTTCGACGGATAAGTTGTCAATCATCTTTAATTTTGTTTTCTTGGCTCAGAATATAATTGTATAAATCATTTTCTGATTCTAGCTTAAGTAAGTTGCTTCTAAAATTATTGTCTTTGCAAAGTTTCGATATTCTTGCTAGGAGTTTTATATGTTCTCTTACAGAATTCTCCGGTGCAATTAATAGAAAGAATATATGGGTTTTCTTACCATCAAGAGATTCAAAATCGATTCCTTTAGTACTTCTGCCCAGCCCCACAATTATGTTTGGAATTCCTTCAAGCTTGCAATGTGGTATTGCTACTCCAGAATCGATGGCGGTACTGCAAAGCTTTTCTCTTTCGATCAGAGCATCCAACAATTTTTCTTTACTGATAAAATTGTATGTTTCACTGATCTTGTTCGATAATTCTATTAGCACTTCCGGTTTAATGCTTGATTTTAACTGTGCAATAACCGATTCTTTGCTTAACAGAGATGAGATATTCATTAATTATAAGTCAGCTTGGAGTGATTAATACGGTTTTATTTTTTTTTGAATCTTTATAAACTACGTTTGTTTCACCACTGTTAATATCCACATAGACAACAAATGGTTTTTCTGAGACATTTAGTTGAAGGATCGCTTCTTCTGTAGACATAGGCTTAGTGTCTATTTTTTCTTTTGATAAGTTTGAAAGAACTGAATCGCTTTGTATATGATCTGACTTTCTGTCTGATAGGTTGCTATTTTTTAATAGTCTTCTTTTTGATTTGAATTTTTTATCTTTATGCTTTTTAAGTTGTTTGATTATTATGTCTAAAGCACTATCAACAGCAGAGTTGATATCTTCCATTTCAACCGAGGTCATTAACTTTATGGGCCCCGAGTTCAAGGATAACTCCACCTTGTTTCTATATTTCTCATTTGAAAGAATAAAGTTAATCTTGTTCGGTTCTTTTCTGTCTTTTAAATATCTTTCAAGCCTCCTGGTCTTATTATTGATATATTTTCTTATATTCTCTGTATCTTTCTTATTGTTGGTATGTCTTGCAGTTAATGATATTTTTAACATTTTCACCTATTCACTGTTATGTCTTTTGGAAGAAGATTGTATGCCAAGTATTTTCCTGTACTTAGCCACTGTTCTTCTGGCTACCTTGATATTTCTTCTCTCAAGAATTTTTGATATATCTTCGTCGGAATAGGGGGTTTTTGGTGGTTCATCTTTTACTATTACTTTAATTAACGATTTAACTTTCTCAAACGATATCTCTTTCCCATGCGATGTCTCTATCTTTCTTGAAAAGAGTGATTTTAATTCAGAAATACCCTGAGGTGTATAAATATACCTCCTGCTGGTTATCCTGCTAACCGTTGATTCGTGCACGCCCACAGATTCAGCTACATCTTTAAGACGGAGTGGTTTAATATAATCTGTGCCGTGTTCAAAGAAATCCTTCTGAATGTCAACTATCTTTCTTAATACTTTTCTAATTGCCTCATCTCTCTCTTCCAAACATCTCATAATTCTTTGTGCAGCTTCAATTTTTTCTTTTAGATATATTTTAGTATCCTTATTAAGGTTGTTGCTGCTTTTTATTAGCTTTCTACAGTATGCACTTATCCTAATCCTTGGCAAATCTTTGTTAAGCTGTATTTGAAATTCATTGCCAACTTTATATACGTAATAATCAGGTACTATATATTTTTCGGAATCTTTCAAAAAGAAAGGTCTGCCTGGCTTAGGCTCAAGCGATTGTACAACCTGTTCAGCAGACTTAATTTCATCCAACGAAGTATTGAGGCAATCAGAAATATTTGCATAGTCATTTTTACTTAAATCTTCTAAATGATCATTAATTATTTTCATTATCAGATCAGAGTCAATGTATCCAAGCTGATATGCTTGATTCCTTAAACATTCTTTTAAATTCCTTGAACACGCTCCGGGTGGATCAAACATAACTTGGATTTTCTTTAAAACGTTTTCTACCGCTTCGGTGAGATTCGGACAGGAGTCGATCAAATTCTTGTAGTATGTATATTTATCATCAGGAGTAGAATCCAGTGTTGGAAAACTTCCATTTTTATGTTCCTTAGAGAATAGATAAAGAACTGATAAGTCTACAATACTGCAATCGAGATAACCGTCTTCATTTATATTGCCTACTATCATGGATGCTATTTCACTTTCTTCCCGGGTAAGATCGGATACGTTAACCTGCCAGTTTAGGTGGTCTAATAATGATTCATTTGAACTTGTATTATTTTCCCATGAAAATTCATCTTCTTCAGAATCAAAGTATTGTTTTGAATGAGGATAGTCGCCATTGTCGTAGTTAATTACTTTGTCATCCTTAAGTTTGCTAAAATCAAAATCTTCATCGCTACTATCTTCATTTGGTTTTTCATTGTCTTCTTCTAATGCCGGATTATCTATAAGTTGTTCCTCCAAATAGTCTTTTAATTCCAGACTATTCATCTGAATTAGTTTTAAAAAAAGCTGTAGCTCTTGAGTTAATATAAGTCGCTGTTGCTGAACTAACTTTGGTACCGTTCTTAAATCAATAGTACTCATTATATTTATAATACCCGTTAACTATCTATATGTTTAAATCTTAAATCTTGTTTGATAAAATTGCTAGTCATTTCATCAAGTTATAGTTAAATAGAGTTAATGTAATGCCAGTATATAATTCATCTCAGAATTTAATTGAATTGAATAACAATGGATTACAGCATCTTGAGCAGGTTTCTTATATTGTTTGGCTTATTAATGGTATTACTTGGTTTACTAATTTTCTTTAGTAATGAATTTGGATTTTTGGGAAAGCTACCCGGAGATATCTTTATAAAAACTGCAAATTTTAATATATACATACCAATTACTTCATCAATCATACTGAGCATAGTGCTAACAGCTTTGATAAACCTGATATTTGGGGAAAAGTAAAGTATATTGCTTAATAACTTATAAGTCTTTGACAGGTATTGCCCAATTTCTCTCCGCTTTTATTTTATTTTCATAATCAATGATTTTACTTTCGTGCTGAAGAGTATGAGAAATGTCATCCAAGCCTTCTATCAGAGAGTTCTTTTTAAATTCATCTATATCAAACATACATTGGAACCCATCTTGTCCTTTAATTGTCTGTGATGGAAGATCAACCTCTAACTTGTAACTCTTTAATTTTTTGACCCTTGAAAATATTTCGTCAACCTTGCTATCAGGCAGTACAATGGGAAGAATAGCATTTTTTAAACAATTATTATAAAAGATATCGGCAAAAGAGGGTGCGATTATTACTTGGAAGCCATACTCCCTTAATGCCCAGGGGGCATGTTCTCTTGAACTTCCACTTCCAAAGTTGTGTCTCGTGACAAGTATTTTAGCTCCTTTATAATGCTCCTTATTTAGCTCGAATTCTGGATTTAGAGTTCCATCATCGTTGTATCTCCAATCAAAAAATAGGAATTCACCGAAACCCGTTCTTTCAATTCGTTTTAAGAATTGTTTTGGAATAATCTGATCTGTATCAACATTTATTCTATCTAGAGGTGCAACCACACCTTCAACACGTTCTAAAGGTTCCATTGTAATTTCCCTTATAAATCTTTATTTAATTCCCATTCTCTTACATCGACAAAGTGTCCTTCAATAGCTGCAGCGGCGGCCATTATGGGGCTGACAAGATGGGTTCGACCACCTTTGCCTTGACGTCCTTCAAAATTTCTGTTTGATGTGCTAGCACACCTCTCGCCAGGGGAAAGTATATCCGGGTTCATGCCTAGACACATGCTGCAGCCAGATTCCCTCCATTCAAAACCGGAATCTTTGAATATCTTGTCCAGACCTATCCGTTCGGCTTCTCTTTTAACACTCTGAGATCCCGGTACAACCATTGCCCTTACCGATGGTGATACCTTATTGCCCTTTATCAGTTTGGCTACCGATATTAAATCTTCGATCCTTGAATTTGTGCAGGAACCTATGAAGACCCTGTCGACCTTTATATCCTGTATAGGTGTGTCGGGTTTTAATCCCATATATTCAAGGGCATTGATAACTGCTTTTTGTGAATTTGGATCATCTATAGTTTTAGGATCGGGAATTGTACCTGTAACGTCTGTTACTTGTCCCGGGTTTGTTCCCCAGCTAACCTTAGGCGCTATCTGCCCGGCATCGAGACTTATCGATCTGTCGAAATTTGCCCCTTCATCCGTTTTAAGTTCCTTCCATTTTACTACGGCCTTTTCAAAATCACTCCCCTTGGGTGCAAAAGCTCTGCCCCTTACATACTCAAAGGTTTTTTCGTCGGGTGTTATCATTCCGGCCCTGGCTCCACCCTCGATAGACATGTTACACACTGTCATCCTTTCTTCCATCGAGAGATCCCTGATTGCCTCACCCCTGTATTCAACAACATATCCAGTTGCACCTGCCGTGCCAATCTCTCCAATAATACTTAAGATTATATCCTTTGCAGTCACCCCGTATCCTCGCTTTCCGTTAACAAGGATTTCAAATACTTTGGGTTTGTCTTGACGTAGGCACTGAGTAGCTAACACATGTTCAACCTCACTTGTACCTATACCGAAGGCTAAGGATCCAAACGCTCCATGGGTTGAGGTATGGCTGTCTCCACAGACAATAGTTATACCTGGCTTTGTTAACCCAAGCTCAGGTCCAATTACATGAACTATTCCTTGCATCTCGCTGTTAACGGTCAAACCGAATAATGTGATATCAAAGTCTCTGCAATTCTTTTTCAAGGTTTCCATTTGTTTTGCCGAAAGTGGATCTTCAATGGGTTTTGACCGATCGTCTGTTGGAACATTATGATCTTTAGTAGCGTAAGTTAGATCAGGTCTTCGGACTTCTCTACCGGTCATTCTTAATCCATCGAATGCCTGGGGAGAAGTTACTTCATGAACCAGGTGCAGATCAATATATAAAAGAGTGGGTTTGTCTTTTTCTTCCATAACAACATGGGAATCCCAGACCTTATCAAAAAGTGTTTTTGAAGACATTTTTTTCCTCTATTATCTGATTATTTCGAGAATATAGTATACATCAGTTGAATTACTTATACATATTTATAAACCAAGCTCTACACAGTTAGTTGATATTAAATGCCGAGTTTCCCGGGTACCTGGCTTCTTTGCCCAATATCTCCTCAATTCTCAGAAGCTGGTTATATTTTGAAATCCTGTCACTTCTCGATGCAGAACCGGTTTTTATCTGTCCGGAATTTGTGCCAACTGCAATATCCGCAATCGTTGAATCTTCAGTTTCACCGGACCTATGTGAAATTATGTATGTGAATCCTGATGCTTTTGCCATTTGTATTGCCTGCAGTGTCTCTGTTAAAGTTCCAATTTGATTGACTTTTATAAGAATAGAGTTTGCCGACTTTTGTTTTATTCCTCTTTTAAGTCTTTTGGTGTTGGTAACAAAAAGGTCATCACCCACAAGCTGAACTTTCTCGCCTAGTTCTTTGGTAATAATTCCCCACCCGTTCCAGTCGTTTTCCGATAGTGGATCTTCGATCGACAGTATTGGATATTTTTTTGTCCAGTCCGAAAGCAGTTTTATTATTCTATCACTTGTTATTAGTTTTTTTTCAAATAAATATTCCCCATTTTTATAAAATTCGCTTGATGCAACGTCCAGCGCTAAAGATATCTGGTCACCCACTTTGTACCGTGCCTTTACAATGGATTCTAGTATTGATTCGATTGCATGATCGTTTGACTTTAGATTTGGCGCAAACCCACCTTCATCACCAACTGCCGTTGAATAACCTCGTTTACTTAGTATTGATTTTAAGCTGTGATATACTTCCACCCCGGCTCTGATTGCTTCCGAGAATTTATCGAAACCATTTGGCACGATCATAAATTCTTGAATATCAAGGTTGTTATCGGCATGTGCACCGCCATTTATTATGTTCATCAACGGAACTGGCAAGGTATTTGAAGTCCTGCCACCGAGGTATCTAAAAAGCGGTATCTTTGATGAATTAGCAGCTGTTTTAGCAAGTGCCAATGATACCGCCAAGATAGCATTTGCACCTAACTTTGATTTACCATTCGTACCGTCGAGCTTAATCATCAACATGTCTGCTTCTGTTTGTGAATTTAATTCGAGTCCCATAAGCTTAGGGGCTATGATTTTGTTTACGTTCGATACGGCTTTCTGAACGCCCTTACCAAGATATCTTCTTTTATTGTTATCCCTGAGTTCAACCGCCTCATATTTCCCCGTTGATGCACCTGAGGGAACAGAAGCCCGTCCGAGTGAACCCTTAGAACCAATTATATCAACTTCTACAGTGGGATTTCCCCTTGAATCCAGTATTTCTCTTGCTTTAATTTTGGATATAGTTTCCAATTTTCATATCCTTCAGTAAAATACAACTCTGATTCAGCTACGCAAATTACCATACTTGAGTAGTTCTATCAAATAATACACTTGTCGATATCTTTGTTTAGGTATTATTAAGCGGATAAAATTAATTTTTATTTAATCCTGGAGTGATAATATGATTAATAAATTTATAACGTTTATTATGATATCGCTAATAGTTGTATCATGCACAGTGGGTGACAGCACACCACCTGGCACTATTGAGGATTTAATTATTAGCACTGTTAATAGATTACTTAACTGGACAGCACCCGGTGATGATGGTAATAGCGGCAGAGCGACAATTTACTTTATTAGATTTATGGACGATACCCAGGTGGCAGAAATTCTTGGGCTTCCTAATTTGGATAATGTCCCATTTTCAGAGATACAAGATACCGTAATAAATAATTTTGGTGTTGCTACTCAAATACCTGATTTTAAAAGACCTCAAAAGGCTGGTTCTCCTGAGATATTCCCAGCCCCAAGGTTAGACATAACGGGACTAACTCGTTTTTTCTATTCGATACAATCCAATGACGAAGTAGGAAACTCATCCAATCCATCTAATGTTGCTGAAACGACAACCGAATTGGTCGATGTCGAATACGTTGATGATGATCTGGCCAGCTGCTTAGGCAATTCGATAGCTGCCGGGGATTTTAATGGGGATGAGAATGACAACATCGATATAGCTATCGGCGATCCATGCAGGGGCAGAGTTTATATTTTCTTTGGTCAGGAAGATCTGACTTTAAACGGCAGCGCTATTATAGATGTGGATTCTGCTGATGTAACGATTATTGGGAATGCAAATGAGATGTTTGGTTCAGCTCTAGGAATGGTTTCTAATTTTGGTGGAAACAGTAATACTGAAGAATTGGCAATAGGGATACCCGGTTTTGATAATTCCAGGGGAGAGGTGTTTATTGTATTTGGTAGTGCTGATCTTAAATCGGTCATAGATTTTACTGCAGGTGATGAGCCGGATCGCATTATTGAGGGTGAAAATACAGGTGATAATTTTGGAGGCGTGATAATAGATGGTGAATCATTTACCGGTGGAGGAGACCTTTTCTTTGTAAGTGCTATTGGGGCAAATTCAAGTAGGGGGAATGTTTATTTGTTTCAAGGTCAGGAACTTAATAATGATGATATAACACCTGCATCGGATGCTATGGCAGTAATTAATGGGCAAAGTGCTGGTGATATGTTTGGTTTTTCCATGGCTATAATTGGCGACGTGGATGATGGGTTTGACGAGCTGGCAGTGGGTAGTCCTGTTGCAAGTAAAGCTTATATAATCCCTGGTACAAATAGAAATAACATTCAAAATATAGATTTGTCCGTTGACACATCCGGTGTAATTGTAATCGATGGTACTCCGGGTGATCAGTTTGGGTTTTCGATTGCTGGTGATGGTGATATAAATGAGGATGGTGAATCTGATCCAGATACAGTAATTGGTGCTCCTTCCAAGAATATGGGTACCGGCTCAGTCTTCCTGTATTCAGGTTCTGATATCGAAGATGTATTAGAGAATGGTGGTACCCTGACGTTTAGTAACGAATTCAATGGTATTACACCCGGCGGTCTTTTTGGTTCTTCATTGGGCGTATTCAATAATTTAACTCCGATTGTTACAACTGAGTCTAGGCCTGAAGCCATAATACTGATTTTTGAGGTTAGTAATGCCGATTTTGCAGTTGGAGCTCCTGGAACAGAATTAGGAGATGTATATATATTTCTTGGAAGAGAT
>JAZGCJ010000250.1:0-2046 GCA_036476895.1 Thermodesulfobacteriota bacterium | reverse complement strand
TGAAAAAGTTATTTCTCCTGCTTCAATATTTTCATATTCATACCAGAATTCATTAAAGTAAAGAGTCTCTGTTGATCGGTAGTTAACAAGCCCATTTGTGTCAGCATCACTGAATGGATACCAAAATGAAACACCTACAATAGGAAGTAATATCAATGCAAACATTATGAAAGCTAGGATCCCTCCACCCATATAGACAGGGCTATAATACCAAGAACGATTCCACTGACCTGCCCAATATGGGGAATACCACCATCTGTAATACCAAGGTCTATGATAATACCACCATGGTCTGTAATATCTATGATGCGGTCTATAATAGCCATGTGAATAAGGTCCCCTTCGAGATCCTGAAGTTGTACGTGTAGCACCAGTTCTTCCAAAAGGTCTTCCACTACTACGGCCTCCTCCACGATATCCGCCCCCGCCCCGGAATCCTCCGCCAAAACCACCTCCGCCACGAAATCTGCCTCCACCACGAAATCCGCCTCCGAATCCGCCTCCGCCTCCACCTCGGAATCCTCCACCACCGCGAGGCATTTTCTATGTAGACACCTCAGGGGTGTTAGCTTCAGAAATATCTTTTCCGCGAAACATATAATCTCGGCTAATTGCTAATAGAAATAATATCATCGAAATGATTGACATCGTTAATCCAACTGGATCAATCGTAATACTAGGTTGAGGAACCTCGAGGGCAAAAGCTATGCCGAATAGAATCCATTCAAAAGCCATAAAGAAAACAGCTAATCCCGGTATAATAGTTCTTATGATCCATCCTGTTTGTAAACTTCTGGTGTCGGAAAAACTTGTATACACTATTGAGAACAATCCTACTACTCCAAATATCAGCAATAATATACTAAATATATCGATAACAAGCCAAATCGGTCTATTTTTCGCGAATAAGTTAAGAAAAGGCACCATTATCCCTGAACCAGTCGCATCAAATAAATTAAAAGTCACTATTGGATCTCCTACAACCGGTGCGATACCTAGCAAACTTTGAATTCCACTTTGGTTGGCTGTGAAAAATCCAAATATTCCTGCGAGAGGTAGGAGGATACCCAAAGTGAAACCTAAAATTACACAAACACTAGCAAACCAGAATTCGGCTGCTTTTGTGTTTTTCACAGGTATAAGTCCAATTTCATCCACGGTTTGATCAGGGATGAAACTCCAACAGTCTTGAATTGTACATACTCCAACCAGTTTCTCATCTTTAATCACAGGTACTACGTTTACATTTAAATCTCGCATTATGTTAAATGCCTCAGTAACGGGTGTTTCTAATGTGACCGGGCTTATTTTATACATAGTTGATAGAACTTTTTCTGTTTTTGTATCCTTCCCTTCAGCAACATCATTCTTAACGATATCAAAATCAGCTATTACACCAAGCACTTCTTGAGTTTTTTCTTCAAGGACAACTAAATCTGGCACCCCAATTTCTTTCATTTTCTTAGCGGCTTCTTGAATTGTTGCATTTGAGTCAATTATGCCATATTCGTCATCAATGACAAGATCTTTAACAAAATATTCTTTTTTTGTTAATGCCATGTATTATGCATCTCATTTTTCTGTTAAATTAATTTTCTATGAAAAATACGCAATATAAAACATATAAATGTTTTTGTTTAACCAAATCACTTGAAGCCAAAAAAAGAATATTAAAAATTGGACTATATATCCTTTAAATTACTTAATCTCTAATTTAGTTATTTCACTTAAGATTTTGCCTTAGCATTTCAGAAAAAACAATAGAAGCGTAGTTTATTAATCAAGAATATAATTAGAAGAAATCTAATAAAGAACTAAAGGAATTAACTATCATTGACGGTTTATTTCGAGATTTATTGGATTTATAATATTGTCCTTTCCCCGTCTTTACTAAAATCCCTTTTATACCCGCATTTATAGCTCCATGAATGTCAGATTCAGGATCATCGCCAATTACAAGTACCTCATCTGACTTAAGATCGATTCTTTTTAATGCTTGTAAGAAATATTCTTTTGAAGGTTTGCCAAAAATTTCTGGATCAACAT
>JAZGCJ010000025.1:0-4652 GCA_036476895.1 Thermodesulfobacteriota bacterium | reverse complement strand
AGCGTATAAATTATTTCAAATGGTACACATTTTTAAAAGAAAAATGATTCAATTCAGCACACATTTTTTGCCATTATGCCCGAGATGACACATTTGTTTTAGAAATTTCGCTTAGATTATTACAATTTAATTGTTTAAGTATGATAGAATCTCTGAGTCTCATGATATAGAGTGTCCATATCCTCCTATCCAACGGATAGATGGACCACAGTTAGAAACAGACTAGGTTCTTATTGCAGGATGGCAATATTCCTTGAGTTTCTCAACTTTTACTTTGGAATCTTGAAATAACTGGTTATTTTATTAATAAAATAATCACAAAGGAGGATTGATGAATGAGGAATTTAAATTCATTATTAATTTCTACATTATTAATTTCGAGCTTCAGTTTTATGAGTTGCGATGGCGGTGGGGACGGGAATAATAAAACCTCGCTGAACGGGACTATACAGCAAATAATTGTTCTTGCCGAGGGACAAAGAATTAAATTTCCAACCAAACCGGAGAATAAAAGCATAATAAAAAGTCTTGTTAATAAACTGCAAAGCTTGATAACTGAAGCCAAAGCTCAGGAGCCCGGTGTATTGGTTTCCGTGGAGGAAAACGGAAGAACACTTGACAGCGATACTACCAATGAATCCGGTGAATACAGCCTGAGGTTCACCTCTGAAACCGGAATGGTTACCATACGCTTCGAAGGCACAGGGTTTAACCTTGCAAGAGTTATAAAAGTTACGGACGACAGTGTTGTTACACTTAATGTAAACATAGATCTTGCAATTCCGGCAATAATTTTTACCAAATGGGAAGTTCTCCAGGACAGGATAAACCTTAACAATAATGACGAATTTATTTTCGATGAACTGGAAGCTAACTTCTCAATAAACGGTGATGGTAGGGATTGTGTGAGGACATCCGATAGCAGCTCAATGATAGTTAGAGTAAAAAATATTACAATATTCGGTTGTGATAGAGGGTTAGACTCTAGTAATCAATCCAACATCACCCTCGAAGCCGATGAAGCCATTAATATTACGAGCTCTGCAGATGCAATTAGGTCTAGTAATAATTCCACCGTATTTGTTGGAAAAACAGTTGCACCGATATCGAACATCGTTTTTATTTCATCCAACAGAAATTTTGGTATCAGGGGCTCAGGAGATTCATTCGTTGTTATAGATCCTCAGGGCACATGTACAATCTCTGGTGCTGACGGTGCTATCAGAGTAACAGGCAACTCAATTGTTACTACCGGTAGTTGCACATTGGTCGGGGGATAATACCAGTTATTTCGAGGTTAAAAGAATTGGTAAAGGATCAGTTTAATACTGCCTGACCCTCCAGATCAAAATGGTCGAAACCTGTTATCTTCACTTCAATAATTTCACCCAAGTCTAGATCCCGGCTGGACGAAACATATGTTATACCATCAACTTCAGGTGCCTGTGAGGCCATTCTGGATAAATAAAGCCCGTTTTCTTTTTCATCAACTATTGTTCGCTGAATAGACCCAACCAATCCCTGATTTTTATCATAAGAAATTCTCGATTGAATCTCCATCAGCCTTTCATACCTTTCCTGTTTAACCTCTTCTGTGACTTGATCCCCGAGTGTCGCTGCCCTTGTCCCCTCCTCTATCGAATACTTAAACACTCCCACACGATCAAACTCCGTATCCTCCACAAAATCCAAAAGCTCTTCAAACTCCTCATCCGTTTCACCCGGGAAGCCCACAATAAAGGTTGTCCTCAATGTTAGATCACTAATCCCCTCGCGAAGCAGCTCGACAATTTTTCTTATCCTGGACGCTGAGGTCTTACGGTCCATAGCCTTGAGCAATCTGTCGTTTATATGCTGAAGCGGCATATCGATATAAGAAAGTATTTTCTCCTCATTGGAAATCAGCTCTACCAGGGAATCGCTGAAACCCCAGGGATAACAGTAATGCAGCCTTATCCACTCAATGCCATCAACCTCTATTAAGCTTTTAAGCAGAAGTTCCAAACTAACTCCAATGTCCCTTCCATAACTGGTCATGTCTTGAGCAATCAGGTTAACCTCTTTACAGTCCCTGGCTGACAGCAGCTCAATCTCCCTCGATATTGACTCGACAGTCCTGCTTTTCATATCCCCCCTCATCTTTGGGATAATACAAAAAGAACAAGTTCTGGAACATCCCTCGGAGACTTTTACAAATGACGTATGATTCGGGGTTAAGAAATATCTTGGCGCATCGGGATCATATATAGTTCCCGGTTTATTTTTAAAAATCTTACCCGGGCTTAAGCTCTTTAGTGCTTCATTAATATTTAAGAGATTGCCCGTTCCCCAGAAGGCGTCTACTTCGGGCAATTCCTCCTTCAGCTCACGGGAGTACCTTTCAACCAGGCAACCGGTCATGATCAGCTTGCTGCAGCTGCCACTCTGCTTATACCTGGACAATTCCAGAATTGTATCTATAGACTCTCTCTTTGCATCCCCTATAAAACCGCATGTGTTGACGATGATTGCATCTGCCTCCTGCTCAGGCACAATCACATGACCAGCCTTTTGAAGGGATCCAAGGATCAATTCACTATCAACAAGATTTTTGGAGCAGCCAAGACTAACGAGTGATATCTTCATTTTTTTTTCTTAACAATATGCGATACATTACCCGCCCCGATAGTTAATACAATTTCTCCTTCGTCATCGGTTCCGAAGATCTCAAAAGCAACCTCTTCAAGATACTTTGATATCAATACGTCCAGTCCCCGGGCACCTGCTTGCCTCTTTATAGCCTCTTCAACTATAAAATCCTTAACCCTCGGATCTATGTGCAACTTGAAACCCTCATCACTAAATTCTTTTTTATAACCCTGTATTTTCTGATTTAAAATCTCTTTTAAAGTAGTCCTGCTAAGAGGTTGAAACGTAATTATCCTGTTAAAACGGGAAATAAGCTCAGGCAGAAATCCAAATCCATAAAATTTATCTATATCGTCCGCTTCCTTATCATTTAGTGAATAAGCAATTTTATAATCTCTCCGATTCTTACTTTCCAGAGGTTGAACAAAACCCATTCCCTCATTATCATACAGGCTTTTAAACCCTGAGAATGCCCCTATAGCAAAGAAAGTTATATCCCTTGTTGAAATCACTTCTCTTGGACTCCTGTTTGAAAACCCAAGATCAAGCGGAATCTGGATATCAGCTCCTTCAAGAATCTTCAGCAGTTCCCTCTGGACCCCGTATCCTGATACATCTTTAGTTGTACCTTGGCCTGCAAATCTGGTGTTGCTGAACGCACCGGCTATTTTATCAAATTCATCCAGTACAACGACACCGCATTCGGCGATATCAAGGTTTTCATTAGCTGCGTAAACAAGTTGGACCAGAATATTTATAACATCATCCCCTACATAACCCGACTCTGTAAACTTGGTCATATCAATAATTACGTAGGGAAGTTTCAATATTTGTCCAAACAGCAGTTCTACCAGGAACGTCTTTCCGCAACCCGTAGGACCAATTAATATCGAGTTTGGTCTCGGCGGCAGATCAGACCTTTTTATATCCCCGAGATGAAGCTGCCTTAATCTTCTTATATGACGGTATGCTGCAAGAGACACAGTTTTCCTGGACTTCAACTGGCCTTTGTAGCCAATCTTGGCTAATTCATCATTTATTTTTTTTGGAGAGATGAAACGAATGGAATACAGGAATTCCTTTAAATAAAATAATTTCTCTCCTCTCTTAGTTTTATACTTTGACTCTTCGATAACTCAATTTTATTGACATTATCTATTATTTTCAAGCATTAATTTAATTGGCATACCAAATTATTTAATCGTTGACTTAAATCCCTTATAAACATATAATTTATTTACAATTATTAATAATTTCCTTTAAGGGAGGGGATGGTTATGAAACTTTTTCTAACCGTTTTGCTTGGAGTATTATTATTCAGTTCTGTTGCCTCTGCTCAGTCGAATCAGATTACCATATATAATTATGACCCAGGGGACACACTTCATCCATTCAAACTGGCCAGTTTTGTAATAAGACCACCAATTGCACTAGTGAACATATTTGTCAAGGGCGCATACTGGACGGTGGATTCAGAGCCTATCAGAAGGGCCTTTAATATCGAATACAGTCCAACCCTGTATATCGATGAAGATTATTAGACCGATATAAACAAAAATGCCACTGGGTAGGGTATGTATTTATATACCTTACCCAGCTCTGTATCTTTCCAAAAAACTTCACATTATCCAGATTATTTAAGATTATTTCTTGCAATGAAAATCCCTGCAGCAAACTACAGGGTATCTTCAAATTTAAAAATCCCTTCAATCATATCGGTAGGAGCGGCTTCAGCCGCTATAGTTTCATCGCACCAAGAGCCTGTCATGAGTGAAGTTGAATAGGCTATGAAAAATCTAATGCGAGCTAATTTTAAATATGTAGGAGCGGCATCTTGCCGCGATTGAATTTTCACACCTGGCATGGTGCTTCTACAAAGGAAATTTTTAATTTAAATTCAAATTTCTAACAGATTTGCCGTTAAAATAGAAGATTAAGTTACTTAAAGTTAATTCTTAAGAATTAGGCATAACCATCCTGAATTGCGAGCCATTTTCTTTTCCCATATAATTTGTTTTATGGTT
>JAZGCJ010000249.1:0-17833 GCA_036476895.1 Thermodesulfobacteriota bacterium | reverse complement strand
ATTTTTCATCCATGGATGTCACTACTGTACTTGAGCTATCATTAGGAATATTTTTTCTACTGCAATCCATTTATGCTATATATATGGGTCTTATTGCTTGGATTCCTTTCTTAATTCTGATACAGTTCGGTTTCCTGTACACCGGTATAACTTCTGTAATTCACGGCTCAAGGAAAACACAGCAGATACATATAAATCAATTAATACCTAAGCCAGTATTGCAAAAAGAAAAAAAGATCTAGGATCTTTTTCTACTCTTAATTAATTTCATCCATATACATCCCGTCAATAAAAATATTTGACAAGTATATTTTTCAAAATTTTTGAAAAGGCCTTGACAAAAATTTTTATTTATACTAGGCTGTAATGACTGACTGGTCAGTACAGATGGATTATAAATGTCAACAACAATAAAAATTAGTGGTAAAAGAGTATTAAGAATGGATACGCCTTCGAGAAAAACAAAACGTAAGAAAGAAATTCTTAAAATTGCTGCAAATCTGTTTGCTGAAAAAAGTTATCACGATGTTACAATGGACGAAATTGCTCAAAAAGCCGGTATTGCAAAAGGCACTATCTATCTATACTTTAAATCAAAAGAAAAACTGTATCTGGAAATACTCGAAGATAGCTACCAGGTCATTGAAGCTATTTTAGAAAAGGAAATTGCAAGAAATGATGAAACCCCCGAAAAACTGAGAAAGATACTGCTACTTATATTCGATTTCTATTTAAAAAATATAGACATATTAAAAATACTGACTAGAGATGAAACCCACCTTATAAAGGAGCATTACGATTTTACTGAACACTGGAGACTGAGAAGAATTAATCTCTATAAAAAAATACTTGAAAAGGGAGAAAAAGAAGGCTCATTCAGGGTGGTAAATATAAATTTAACATCTCTGATAATTTTTGGTCTGGTCAGATCAGTAATGTTTTACTACGAACCGGATAAGAGCTCTGAGCATCTGGCCGGGGAGGTTTATTCCGTAATAACAAAGGGAATATTGGAAACTGCCCCAAAGGAATCGGGCAAGTATAAAATTGCAAATTAAAATATGATGGTGATTATAACAAAGGGTTAAGAAGGAGGTATTTCAAATGACAAGATCATATCCTTTCAGCACTCGCACCGAGCATTTTGTTCCACCAAGACAATGGGCAAGTATGAGAGTTGCTAGAGATCTGGAAGAAAAGACCGGCAAAAAAGTTATTCATTTTGAAAAAGGAGACTATCAAGGTCCAGATTTTGATACCCCCCAACATGTGCTCGATGCAACAGAAAAGGCATTGAGAGACGGTTATGTTAGATATAATCCGGGACCCGGACTTTCAGAGCTAAGGGAAGCAATTGCAGAAAAAATGCTGGAAAGGGGCAGGCCCACTACTCCCGATGAAGTGATTGTTACAGCTGGGGCAAAACACTCTTTAACAATGACTCTTCTAACATTTCTCCAAGATGGTGATGAAGTAATTTTCCCTAACCCTGGGTACCCGCCAGACGAAGTATGGGCAAGATACACCAATTCGGTTATCAAGCACACTCCACTTACAAAACCCGACTGGCAATTTGATGTTGAAAAGCTGGAGGGTTTAATTACACCAAAAACAAAATTGGTAATCATCAACACACCTCAAAGACCAAACGGGCACTTGGTTGAAAATCCGCAGGAGATTGCAGATATGTTGCAACGCTACCCGCATGTGATGGTAATATCAGATGAAATTTTTTCCCATGTAACATATGGCAAACCCCATATATCGATTTCATCTATCGAGGAAATCAGAGACAGGGTGATTTGTATAGACACCTTTTCTAAAACGTGGGCAATGACGGGGTGGAGAATCGGGTGGACTGTAGCTCCAAAACCTGTAATAGACAAACTATCAATTTTCCTGCAGGATTCCATCACCAATGTTGCAGCATTTATACAAAAAGCTGCCCACGCGGCCATAACCGGCCCACAAGATTGGGTTGAGCACAAACTAATGCTACTTGAGCAGAAGAGAGACAGGATAGTCGCAGGCCTAAATGAAATAGATGGAATTTCTTGTGACAAACCCGATGGAGCATTCTATGCATTCGCCGATATATCCGGTACCGGGCTTACATCCCAGGAATTTACCGATAGATTAGTCGAAAGAGCAGGTGTTGCCGTAGTAGCTGGAACGGCATTTGGAAGTCAGGGTGAAGGATTTATAAGATTAACATACGCTTGTGCAGACGAGGATATAGATGAAGGCATTAGAAGAATCAAAGAAGTGGATTTAAGTTAAAAATATTTTTTTTAAATTTGTATCATTTTACACACAGAAAAGGCCTTAAACTTTATAATAGAAGATGGATGCCGGAGGCAATGCAAATCTACCAGACCTCTATTAAAGCAACAAACTCCCGGATTGAATAATAAAGTACTTTTATAGGAAGCTGATTATTAAAAGTGTAAAGGAATTACTTGTCAATAGCGTGATGCTTTAAAACCACGCCCTTTGCTATGTAATATGCATCCTCAGCTATGTTTGTGGCAAGATCCGCAACCCTTTCAAGGCTTCTGGCTATTAGAATAAGAACCATCCCTCTATCGATGGTTGTAGGATCTGAGATCATATAAGTTAAGAGCTCTCTTACAATCTGGTCCTCCATAGAATCAACTTCATCATCCCTCTTACAAACTTCCACCGCGAGAAGATCATTTTTATTTACAAATGCATCTAATCCATCCTTAAGCATAGCAGTTGCCATCTCGCCCATCCTTGGTATATCAATCAGGGGTTTCACAGGTGGTTTATCGGCCAGGAATAAAACCTTTTCGGCTATGTTCTCCGCATGATCTCCTATTCTTTCGAGATCATTATTTATCTTCATTATCATTGTTACAGTTCTGAGATCCTGGGCTTCGGGATGTTGCAAAGCTAGTATTTTAATAGCCAGATTATCAATCTTAATTTCCATCTCATCAATTTTACCACCCATCTTTATAATCTCTTCAGCCAAGATCATGTTATTTTCCTTAAGCGCTTGAATGCTCTTAGAAATAAGATCCTCAGCAAAAGCTGCCATTTCTAATATAAGCTTCTTTAATTTTCCAACTTCCTCTTCAACTATCCTCATTTATATACCACTTAACATTTTATGAATTCTTCCTCAATCCAAGTTTTTATCTGATCCCGAACAGACTTGAACTCCTCAAGAATTTCTTCAGAATTGCCGGTAGTGCTTGAAGGATCATTAAAACTCTTGTGTATAACCTTTTTTGCCCCAGTAAAAACTGGGCAAGATTCTCTTGCACTGTCACAGACAGTGACAGCATAATCAAAATTTAAGTCATTAAACTCATTAACACTCTTTGACCTATTATTTTCAATATTGATTCCTATATCCTTCATAGCCGAAATGGCATATGGGTTTACAGAAGATGGACTGGTCCCCGCACTATATGCTTCAAAGCTGTCACCGAACATTGAGTTTGCAATCCCCTCCGCCATTTGTGATCGTGCCGAATTATGAGTGCATATAAACAAAATTTTGATTTTATTATTCTGAACCATACTTTTCTTTGATTAATTGTTTCGATTATCCAAACTTTCCTGTCACATAATCTTCAGTTTGCTTTTTTCTAGGATTTAAAAAGATATTTTCAGTTTCATCATATTCCACCAACTCTCCAATATACATGAACGCGGTATAGTCCGAAACTCGTGATGCCTGTTGCATATTATGCGTAACAATAACTATCGTATAATTCCTTTTTAACTCAGATATAAGCTCCTCGATCTTACCAGTTGCTATAGGGTCAAGTGCGGAACAAGGTTCATCCATAAGCAGGACTTTTGGCTCAACAGCAATTGCCCTTGCAATACATAACCTCTGTTGCTGCCCACCCGACATACTCAGAGCACTGTCGTCTATTCTATCCTTTACCTCTTCCCAAAGGGCCGCTGCTTTTAAGCTTTCTTCAACAATTTCATCCAGTTCTGATTTTTTATTTATTCCCGCAATTCTTGCTCCATAAGCAACATTTTCATATATAGATTTCGGAAATGGGTTAGGATTCTGAAAAACCATTCCGACATTTTTTCTAAGTTCACTAATATCAAGCTTAGGACTATGAATATCCTGTCCATCGATAGAAATCTCCCCCTCTATCCTGACACCATCTACCAAATCATTGAGCCTGTTAAAACATCTTATAAGAGTCGATTTCCCACAACCCGATGGCCCTATAAAAGCAGTTGCTTTGTTTTTAGCCACACCAAAGCTAATATTATTTAGTGCCTGTTTTGTACCATACCAAAGATTAAGATTTCTTACTTCGATAGTTGGATCAGCAATTAGTGATGATCTCTCAAGTTTCTCATCATTAACAACACCTTCGATGAACTGCTGCTGTTCCATAAAATCCCCTCTCTTCTGATCATTTATGTTTTCTTTAGCCAACTCTATTAATCCTATATTAAAGCTTATATTTTTTTATTCAAGACTACCAATTCATAACTAGCTTAAACCGCTGAGAATGTATATTTTTTTCTTAATTTATTGCGCAATATAATCGCACCTAGGCTTAATGCAACAACTATTAATATTAACAAAAGAGCCGTTGCAAATACCATTGGCTTTGCCGCCTCAACATTCGGAGATTGAAACCCTACATCATAAATATGAAAACCTAGGTGCATAAATTTCCTCTCGAGATGAAGAAATGGGAACCTCCCATCAATTGGCAACTCCGGTGCAAGTTTCACTACACCAGTTATCATCAATGGTGCCACCTCGCCCGTTGCTCTTGCAATCGCCAGAATCAATCCGGTAAGTATTGCCGGTAATGAACTGGGTAAAACAACTTTCCAGATAGTCTCAAACTTTGTTGCTCCTAATGCCAATGAGCCTGCTCTCATGTCTTTTGGAACAGCTGCCAACCCTTCTTCTGTTGCCACTATAACAACCGGAACAGTTAAAAGAGCTAAAGTTAAAGAAGCCCAGAATATCCCCCCTGTTCCATATGTAGGTGTCGGTAATGAGTCCGAGAAAAAGAATTGATCAATTGTACTTCCAAGTCCGTAAATAAAAAAACCTACACCAAAAATACCAAAAACAATCGATGGGACACCCGCCAAGTTATTAACACAAATTCTAACCAGTTTTACTATACTTCCCTGTTTAGCATATTCACTTAAATATAGTGCGGCTAAAACACCAAAAGGAAGAACCATTATGCTCATTATCAATACCATAATTACTGTGCCAAAGATTGCGGGAAAAACACCTCCTTCGGTGTTTGCCTCTCTCGGATCATCAGAAACAAATTCCCATATCTTTGAGAAATAAAACCCCAGTTTCTGGAGCAGATTCATGTTATTTGGTTGGTATGCTCTAATTATTGACCCAAGGGCTATATCTTTCTCTCCGCCATCGATGCTCTGAATTACAACCGAATCTTTTGCCAAAGATTTATAAAGCGATTGTATCTCCTCCTCTTTAACCTTATATATAGCTTCTTGTTCTTTGATTTGATCATTAAGTTTTGAAATTTCGTTTTGATTGCCCCCTCTTTTTTCAAGACCATTTATCTTTTGCACACTTTGTTTTATTTTATAGTTTATATCTCCAATTTCATATTTCCCTATCTTTTTAATCTTCTTATAAGTGGCTGTTGATTCAGGTATTAGCGACAACAAAACAGGCCATGAATCCTCATTCCCCATTGATATTGTTTTCCCGTCTTGCTCAATTTCGTTGATAAATCCGTACATGTCTCCCCATTCTCTTCTCTCTAACACAACTGCATCCTTTGGGTAGGATATACTCTCTATTTCATCCTCTGGAATCCATTTAAAGTCTAAACCGTATAAATCCCTATTGCCTATTTTTACCCTGATTCTATATTTATCATCCTTTTCACCACCCAAGGTAGGAACTTTTTCCCTATTTAGTACAAATCCTAAATACTTATTACCCTCTTTTAACTGAATCTCTGCAAGATTAGAAGGCCAAAAGAAACCAAGGGCATTAGACATAATCAGATAAATTAGGCCAATAACCATCAATAGACTAAACATCAGTGCCACACCTGTGAGCCAAATATAGGGATCGCCGCTTTTCCAGAATTTACTCATAAACCCTTCCCGCTCTACAATTGACCATATTTCTTTCTTAATCTTTGTCTAACAACCTCGGCTATTGTGTTCAGAATAAAGGTAAAGAAAAATAATAGAATGGCCGCTAAAAATAAAACCCTGTATAATGTTCCTCCATGTGGAGCCTCCGGAATTTCTACAGCTATATTAGCTGATAGTGCTCTAAATCCATTGAAAATATTCCAATCCATAATTGGCGTATTACCTGTAGCCATCAAAACGATCATAGTTTCACCAATTGCCCTACCCAATCCTATCATCACAGCTGAGAATATAGCGGGGCTAGCCGTTGGTAAAACTACTCTAATTGCCGTTTCCCATTTATTAGCTCCTAGGGCAAAAGATCCGGCAGTCAGATGTTTAGGTACACTTGACAATGCGTCCTCAGATAAAGTAAATATTATTGGAATTACTGCAAAGCCCATTGCAAAACCAACAATAAGGGAGTTTCGTTGATCGTACTGGAGACCTAATACGTTAAAAAGCCAATTTTTATAACTCCCATCTAAAAATATATTTTCTATATATGTATTGAGACCAAAACTAATCATTATTCCAATAATTACTACAATAAGTAAAAGGAATAATTCAGTCCCTTCCTTGAATCTTCCTCTTACCGATCCTGGCAAATATTTCCATAAAATAACACTAAAAATAGTCATAGCGGTAATGACTATCGGCATTATAAAAACTGCAGGTATTACATTCTCAATGTGTGGGGCTAACCAAAGACCGGCAAAGAATCCTAATACAACACTAGGCAATGCTGCCATAATCTCTAATACTGGTTTTATTATATTCCGCACAGAAGGATGCATAAACTGCGATACGCAAATGGCAGATAATATGCCAAGTGGAATTGCAAATAACATCGCATAAAAAGCTCCCTTTATTGTCCCGAATGCAAGTGGTGTTAAACTTAACTTAGGCTCAAACTCATCTGTGCCTCCCGTGGACTGCCAAACATACTCAGGCTTGCTGTACCCTTCGTACCAGACCTTGCCAAAAAGGGTCTTTAAATTGGTTTCGGGATGCGGGTTATCAACCTTCCAATCGTACAAATAACCAGCCTTATCAATTGCCAGTATTCCATCAGCCTTGGGTGTAAAAGTCAGATTGTAAATAGGTGAATTCCTCGTTTTATATTCGGCTAATTTTTGATTAGATGTAACGTTATAAAGGTTTATGTTACCCCCGGTATCAGAAACCAGGAGACCCCTATCCCTTGGAGATGAGGATATCCTTGTGATTGGAAGCTCCAGTGGTGGTAGAACATGAACTTTGGTTAGCTTGTATCCGGTAGGAGAGGTTTTATCCTGAATGTCAAACCAAACCGAAACATTTCCATCCTGATCTCCAACAACTAAAGAACGGTCTCCCAGCAGAAATGCCAGAGCAGTTATTGCTGATCCGGCCTTGTCGGTTGCCTGTATGATATCAACTAATTCGGGCCTATCCTCGCCCCTTAATTTCCAATTGTAAAGATTGCCTTTATCAGTACCTACGTATAAATTTAAAAGTTCCTTATCTAACTCCATAGCAGTTGCTTTTTCCCCATTGAGATCAGAAGTTAAATTAAATTCACTACTTCCCCAACTACCCATATCAGAGAAATCATCTTCTGTGAGATAGAAAGATTTAAATTTAAGTTCCCCAAACGAAGTAAATGCCGCTGCTGCTTTGCCATCTCCATCTTCACTTACATCATAAGCTAAATGCATTATTGGATTGTCGCTAAAGAGGATTGGATCTTCAATCTTTAGACTTGGAATGACTGTTCTTTTATCATTTTTATCGAATTCGATTTTATAATTAACAAAAACAGGTTGTACATATCCCCTGTTGGTTCCAAAAACAAAAAGCTTATTGTTTTCAGCTACAAATGCTGAAGTAATTTTTTGATCTTCTATATCTGTAATTTGATACTCTTGTAATATTTCGCCATCTTGTAATGAAATAAAATATGCCTTGGCATCCTTGGTAAAAATCAGACCTATTCCCCTATATTCGTCGGCCCCAAGAGCAACAAAAGGAAACTGTTCACGACCAGTTTCTTCACTTAGTGAGTAAGAAGAAAAGGCGGGTGACTCCCTTAAAAAAAAAGTGTTCTCTAGCTCAGACTTTACACCCTGCCAAAGTGGAAGGGCTTCCATTCCTATAAAAAACAAAATTGCAATAATACAAATAATTATGCCAATTCCGCCCACTCTCACTACACTAGCGGCAATTATATCTTCAAGCCTCCTCCTGTTGCGAGAAAAGGATGAGGCGGTTTGCATAGCTAAAGTATCTTTAGCATTAAAATTTTGGATCATTAATCAAATTAAAATACGAAATTGCAAATAACATTACTGAGTTTCGTTTTTCACTATACTCATCTGCTTGACATCCACATCAGCCGGTATTGGCAGATACCCATCTTTAATTACAACTTCTTGTCCTGGTTTGCTAAGAACATACAGTAAAAACTGTTCCCTCAGAAGATCCAGTGCTTTATTAGGTTTTTTATTAACGTATAGATATAAGAATCTCGCTAAAGGATAGTCACCGGTTGCTACATTTTCCGCGTTCGCCGGTGCACATTTGGCATCTTTTTCTTTAGCGAGCGGAACAACCTTAACACCTGCCGTAATATAACCAATTCCGCTGTAACCTATGCCTCCAAGATCATTTTCTATGCCTTGAACAACTGAAGCTGAACCCGGTTGTTCCTTAACTGTATCCTTATAATCTCCTTTGCAAAGTGCCTTCTTTTTGAAAAATCCATATGTGCCGGATGCAGAGTTTCTTCCATATATACTTATTGGTTTATTGGCCCAACCTCCCTTTAAACCTAACTGACCCCATGTTGTAATATCCTCTGAACCACCACATTTCCTGTTCTTTGAAAATATTTCGTCTACCTGTTCGATGGTTAAGCATTCAATCGGGTTATCCTTATTAACAAAAACAGCCAATGTATCGATAGAGGTTGGAATAGCGGTTGGTTTATATCCCTTGGCCCTTTCAAATTCATCGATCTCCTTGTGCTTCATATTCCTTGACATTGGACCAATTGTAGAGGTTCCCTCTATAAGAGCAGGTGGTGCTGTACTTGAGCCCTTTCCCTCTATTTCACACTGAATGTTAGGATATTGCTTTTTAAACCCTTCGCACCACAGAGCCATTAAATTGTTCATGGTGTCTGAGCCAACACTAATTACCTTACCCGAAACACCACTTGTCTTTTGATAGTCAGGAACACCGTCAGGCACCTGTACAATTTGGGAATAAGAAAAAGAGATTCCCAACACCAGAACAAAAACTGTCAGGCACACCAATTTTGTACTTTCTTTTAATTTTTTGATAAAATTAAATTTTATCATATGTGCAACCTCCTTTGTAAAATATCATAGTACGAGTAAACCGCAGAATTGTTAAGAATGTGTTAAGAATTAATTAAGTGGGAGTTAACCAAAATAGTATTGTTCTAATTAATACAGTATTTAGATTAAGAATGAAAATAATAATAAAGAAATTCAAAAAAAACTAAATTAAAATACTACTCTGACACTTAAAAATGAAATTTAAGAATCTTGCTGATATTATACAGAATCATCTAACCATTAAAGGACCTATAACCTTTGCCCAGTTTATAGAATTTGCTCTATACCATAAACGATTCGGTTATTATTCCTCGGGCAAAGTAAGAATAGGCAGATCAGGTGATTTCTACACCAGCAGCTCAATTAATAAAGCCTTTGGTGAAACAATTTCTAGTTTTATAATAAACGCTTTAAACACCACAGATTCTGATGAATTCTCAATATTGGAAATTGGAGCAGGCACAGGCCATCTAGCTCTGGATATTCTAAACTCTCTTCAAAAAATCTCAGAAATATATAAAAAGGTAGACTACAAAATAATCGAGATTAGCGAAATTCTTGCATCAAGGGCACAAAAATTATTAACACCACATATAGGGAAAATATCTTTTTACAACAATTTCAAATCCATAGCTAAAAATTCTATAAACGGGGTTGTTATTTCCAATGAACTCTTTGACTCACTACCATTTCACAGACTCAAATTTGAATGCGGCAAACTCTTTGAAATATTTGTTTCTTACAATGATAATTTTTATGAGTTGACTGATACGGTTTCTACAAATGAATTGCTAGATTATTTAAAAGATTTTGATATTAAGTTTGAAGAAAATCAGGAGATCGAAGTTAATCTAGAAAGTGGAAGAATTTTTAACAAAATCAATAATTTATTAAACCAAGGATTTGTATTAACAATCGATTATGGCTACCTAGCTGATGAGCTGTTTAACCCAATAAGACCTAAAGGTACTTTTCTTTGCTATCATAAACACACTGTAAATGATAATCCATACAAAAATATAGGCGAGCAAGATATAACTGCTCATGTGGATTTTACAAATCTAATTAATATTGGAGAAAAATTAGGTTTAAAAACGCTTAAATACACTACTCAAGGTCAATTCTTAATAGATTGGGGATTACTGGATATAATCAACGGTGAAGAAATCGGGGAAAGAGATCGCAGGACTATTAAGAATTTATTCCTCCCAAACCAAATGGGCAATAAATTCAAGGTGCTTCTACAAGCAAAAAACCTAGGAGATAAAATACAAAACTTTTATCCTGAATCACAACTAAATATAAGCCATGGGGTTACTTAATTCTATAATTTTCCGGTTACAAATATAATATCCGAATTTTTGAAATAAGTTTGAATTGTATAATTGAAGTATAATTATATAATTGTTCTGGGGTCTTACGTGGATTTACTTAAAAAAATAATGTGGTTAAGGTAGCGGAGCTATATATAATAATACCAATTAAAACTATTCGTAACAAGAACATTGGAGTGAAATAAAACAATATGTCTGATACAAATCAAAAAACATATGCATTATTACTGGCTGGAGGTTCCGGGAGCAGGCTTTGGCCAATTTCGAGAGAATTATTCCCGAAACAGTTAACCAGTCTATGTGGTGAACATTCACTACTGCAGATCACCGTAAAAAGGCTACTATCTCCTATCAAAAAGGAAAACATTTTAATTGTCTCCGGTGAATCACACTATTTTAACATCAAAAAGCATCTTGAAGAGATTGGTATAGGCGGTAGTGGCAATATCATATCTGAACCATGTGGTAGAAATACAGCTCCTGCCATATTGCTAGGTGTTTTAGAAATTTTAAAACATAATGATGATGCAATCATATTTGTTTTTCCCGCAGATCACATAATATCGGATCAAAAAGAGTTCGAAAACAGTCTAAGAGCAGCCACTCAACTGGCAAATAAGGACTACATTGTCACTTTTGGAATTAAACCCTATCACCCCGAGACCGGATACGGATACATAGAGGCCGGAAGCAAGATTGATGAAAATGGATTTAGTATAAAAAGATTTACTGAAAAACCTGATATAGAAAAAGCAATTGAGTTTTTAGAAATTGGCAGTTACTACTGGAATAGTGGCATGTTTTGCTTTAAAGCTTCCACGATTATTGAAGAATTTGAATCTTATCACCCGAAAATTTTAAGTGAGCTTAATAAACTTGTTTCAAAAAACAAAAAAATATCCACTAAAGAATATGAAAATCTCCCAAGTATATCCATTGACTATGCAATTATGGAAAAAACTTCCAAAGGGGCTGTCCTTCCCTCGGATTTTGGCTGGAGCGACATCGGATCCTGGAAATCGTTATTCGATTTTGTACCAAAAAACTCTGAAAACAATTTTATTGATGGTGATGTCATACTGAATAAAACAAAAAATAGTTTTATCAAATCAAACGGAAGGCTAATCGCGGTGAACTGCCTGGAAGGTATTGCTGTGATAGACACTCCCGACGTAACATTGGTAACCAGCCTGAATAAAAGTATAGAGATAAAAAGTATTGTAAACAAGTTAAAGGAAGAAAACCGGAAAGAATATAATATTCACACCACAGATTACAGACCTTGGGGATACTACACCGTCATAGAAGAAAGCGATAACAGTAAAGTCAAAAGAATAGTGGTATATCCAGGAGCAAAACTTTCGTTACAAAAACATCACCATAGAAGTGAGCACTGGGTAGTTGTAAAGGGAACGGCTAAGGTTGTAAACGGGAATCAAACTACAATACTCAAGGAAAATGAATCCATATTTGTTCCCAAGGGAAATAAACACCGCATGGAAAACCCGGGAGATGAAAACCTCCATATAATAGAAGTACAATATGGTGATTATCTGGGCGAAGACGATATTGTAAGAATCGAGGATGATTTTGGCAGAGCAGGATAACTAGAGATGAAAATACTAATCTGTGGGGCGGCAGGTCAATTGGGTTCTGATCTACAGATCGTACTAGCAAATCAATCAGATATTGTTGCCGCAGATAGATCCGTGCTGGATATTTCCAACTATGCAGAGGCAGAATCCATCTTTAAATCTATTATGCCTGATACCATAATTAATTGTGCTGCATATAATAAAGTGGATGCATGCGAATCCAACAAAAGTGAAGCTTATTTTGTTAATGTTATCGGGGCAATGAATCTGTCTATATTATCCAATAAGTTCAGTTCTAAATTAATTCAGATCTCAACGGATTATGTCTTTGATGGAAATAAGGATTTACCCAATCCATATAATGAAGAGGATGAAACAGGCCCGATTTCTTATTATGGCAAAACAAAGTTAGATGGTGAAGTTGAAGTTAGAAACAACTGTAACGACCACATTATTATACGAACAGCATGGTTGTATGGAATTAAAGGAAATAATTTTCTAAAAACGATGTTGAAAATCGCAAATACTAACCCCTCCCAAAATATCAAGGTAGTTAATGACCAGTACGGCTCGCCAACCTGGACATACAGGCTTGCACTCCAGATAAATGAGCTGATTGGAACAGATATTACCGGTACAGTTCATGCAACCTCAGAAGGACATTGCACTTGGTACGAACTGTCTAAAACCTTTTTGGACGACATGGGATATAAAGACCTTGTAATTCCATGTACATCAAAGGAGTATCCAACCCCAGCTTCAAGACCAATAAATTCAATATTGGAAAACTCTGTTCTAAAAAAACATGGGCTGAATCTTATGAAAAACTGGAAGTTAGATCTAGGTGAATTTACTTCAAAATTCAAACTGGAACTCTTGTCCGGATTAAATAACTGATTGATGAAAAATTTAATGATAACAGGGGGTTGTGGATTTATTGGATCAAATTTGATTAGATACATATTAGAGGATACGGATTATAAGGGAAATTTAATCAACGTTGATAAGTTAACTTATGCCGGCAACCCTGAAAACCTTGAAGATATCAGAATTAAATATCCCGATAGATATAAATTTGAAAAGGTAGATATAGGAAGCTTGAATAATCTTAGTAGAGTCTTCGATAAATATGAATTTGACGCAATATGCCACCTGGCAGCAGAATCACATGTAGATAGATCAATTGTGGCACCGGATGACTTTATAAAAACAAATATCATAGGAACATACAACCTCTTAGAATGCTCAAGAAAAAAAATGGACAACATCAAACTCTTTCACCATGTAAGCACCGATGAAGTTTTCGGAAGCCTGGGAGAAGACGGATTTTTCACGGAGGCAACAAGTTATAGGCCAAATAGCCCATATTCCGCATCAAAAGCGTCCTCTGACCATTTAGTAAGGGCTTATAATAAAACATATGGTCTTCCAGTCACAATATCAAACTGTTCAAACAACTACGGACCTTATCAGTTTCCCGAAAAACTGATACCTCTGATCATTTTAAACGCGTTGGAAGGAAAAGAGCTTCCTGTTTATGGAGACGGCAAACATATCAGAGACTGGCTCTACGTTACCGACCACTGTAGTGCCATCTGGGAGATAATGAGCAAAGGCAAGAAAGGTGAAACCTATAATATTGGTGGAAATAATGAAATGGAAAATATCAGGGTCGTTAAGACTATTTGTGATATAATTGATGAGATCACAGACTGCCTTCCAAATAATGAACCAAGAATAAATCTTATCGTTTTTGTAAAAGATCGACCTGGACACGACAGACGCTACGCAATTGACTTTTCGAAAATCAAATCTAATCTTGCCTGGCAGCCGATAGAGTCATTTGGTACGGGAATAAGAAGAACTATCAATTGGTATTTAAAAAATTTAAGTTGGGTTAACAAAGTCAGAACCGGGGAATATCAAAAATGGAATGAAAAACACTACGGCTAAATTTTTGAAAATTGAGATAAGAAAATCAGTTCTATGTTTTATTAATTTCTCTTTTCTTAAATTTAATATTTTTATCAAATTAATAGAACTAAATTAAAATATTGTAAAAAAAGATAAAATTATTCTAAGAAACTATGGATATTAAAGGAGGATCTAAGTGAAAATTATTGTAGTAGGTACAGGATATGTTGGCCTTGTTCATGCTGCTACATGCTCCGAGTATGGCCATGAAGTTTTTGCTTATGATAACAACGACCAAAAAATTAAGGATTTTTCTACGGCCACCGCCGATAATATTGAAAAACATGTTCATGAACCGGGTTTATCAAGCATTATTAAAGAAACACACGAGAAATATCTATTTTTTTCTTCGGATCTTGAATCCATAATTGAAGGAGTAGATGCAATATTTTTATGTCTACCAACCCCTCCTAACCCGGATGGCTCAACCAATCTTAGTTATTACGAGACTGCCTTAAGGGATTTAGCAAAAGTACTTGCAAATAGAAAAGACAAGCGTAGGGTTGTTATAATAAATAAGAGTACCGTACCCATCGGAACCGCAAGACATCTACAAAAAATATTATTTAATCACAACGTAGAAAATTTTGGAATTGCTTCCAATCCCGAGTTTTTAGCAGAAGGAACTGCTGTGGCACAGGCACGAAAGCCGGACAGGATAGCTGTTGGATGCGATCATGTAGAAGATTTCAATATCCTGCGAAGAGTATACGCTCAGTATGTTAACCAAGTCGGAGTTAAATATATAGAAACTACACCAGAAACAGCAGAAGCAATAAAATACGTAGCAAACACAATGCTGTTAACATACATATCATTCTGGAATGGTGTTGGTGCCAAGATAGGTGAAAAGATTCACAATGTTAAAATTGACGACCTCAGATTAGGTGTTACCTCCGATGAAAGAATAAGCACTTGGGGATCACTTGTTAGCAATGGCGCAGGGGGAAGCTGCTTTGGTAAAGATATACGATCGCTAATAAACCAACTTAGAAAATTTGATATAAATACAAAGATGCTTGAATCATCCTATGAAGTTAATGAGTATCAAAAAGTTTATTTAATAGAAAGAGCTATAGAAGAGGCAAATTTTGATTTTAACAATAAAACGGTTGCCGTTTTGGGTCTGGCATTTAAAAAGCAAACAAATGACATGAGAGATGCTTCATCTATAAAGGTTATTGAAGCACTACTCGGAAAAGGTGTCGTTAAGATTAAAGCTTATGACCCCATGGCTACCGATATTGCAAAAGAAGTCTTTAGCATTGAAAAAAATATACTGTTCGAAAAAATTGAGTATACAGATTCATCAAGTCAAGCATTAAAAGAAACCGACGCTCTTTTCATATCTTCTGATTGGGACGAGTTTAGAGGACTCTCTGGTACTATTGAAAAGTCGGTAAAGACTCCTTATTTAATAATCGATGGTAGACGTATGCTTCTTGATTATCAAGAACTTGTAAACAAAGGATATAATTACCTTGCTGTAGGATCACCTTTTTTGAGTTCTGAGTGTTTATCCGAAGAGGTCGTTCAATTCGCTAAATGATTCGGTATGTTTAAGGTACTAGAATTTCGAAAAAGATAAAATTTATACATTTTTTGCTTTTATATTTGCTTTAATTGAAGCTGCAGTTGATTACATCCCAATATAATTCTGTGCACATACGAAATTTTAGATTATATACCATAATGAATCTTAATCACAAACAGTCAAAACGGGATAAGGAATATTTATGAAAGGTATTATTCTAGCAGGTGGAACAGGCACTAGGTTGTATCCTATAACACTGTCGGTCAGCAAGCAACTATTACCTGTTTATGATAAACCATTGATTTACTACCCGCTGTCTGTACTTATGATTGCAGGTATTCGAGATATTTTGATTATTTCAACACCTAATGACCTGCCCAAATTTAAACAACTTCTTGGCAATGGAAGTCAGATCGGCCTAAATTTCTCATACAAAGAGCAACCGAAACCGCAGGGACTGGCACAGGCATTTATTATCGGTAGAGATTTCATAGGTGATGACACCGTTTGTTTGATTCTGGGAGACAACATTTTTTTTGGACATAACCTTAGTGAGGTACTTAAGACATCTTCAAGTATTAAAGAAGGTGGCATTGTTTTTGGGCATCCCGTTAGGGACCCTGAACGCTATGGGGTAATAGAATTTGATACGGATAACAAGGTGAAAAGTATCGAGGAAAAACCAAAATATCCTAAATCAAAATTCGCTATAACGGGACTTTATTTCTACGACAATAAAGTAGTAGAAATTGCCTCGAACCTTAAACCATCAAAAAGGGGTGAGTTTGAAATTACAGATATCAATTTAGAATATTTAAGAAGGAATAAGCTGATTGTGGAGCTTCTCGGAAGAGGATATTCCTGGCTAGACACCGGGACTCACGAAGCGTTACAACAGGCTTCCAATTATATACAGGCGATCCAGGAACGTCAGGGACTAAAAATAGCCTGTATCGAAGAGATAGCCTACAAGCTTGGATACATAGACAGCAGCCAATTAATAAATTTAGCACAAAGTTATCTAAAAAATGATTACGGAGAGTACATCATGGCAATAGCTGAAGAAGGTTATATGGGAGACTTATAATTGTCCGTAGTATTTAAAGAAACCTCTTTACCCGGAATCATCTTAATAGAACCTTCAATCTTCAGTGATAGTCGAGGATACTTTCTAGAAACATATAACCAAAAGGCATATTCTTACTATATCAACAAGTCTTTTGTTCAGGATAATCATTCTCATTCTGGTAAAGGTGTCATAAGAGGTCTCCACTATCAGCTTAACAACCCTCAAGGAAAGCTAATCTGTGTGGTAAAAGGCGAAATTTTTGATGTTGGTGTAGATATCAGAAAAGGCTCACCAACTTTTGGGAAGTGGCAAGGATTTTCACTTTCTTCATATAACCATAAGCAGATCTACATGCCAGAGGGATTTGCACACGGTTTTTGTGTTTTAAGCGATGAAGCGGATGTAACATATAAATGCACTAACCTTTACACACCGGAAGATGAATACATACTTAATTGGTCAGATGCTCAAATCGATATTGATTGGCCTGTTAAAGATCCAATAATATCTGAAAAAGACAATCAAAGCCCTTTTTTAAAAGACATACCGGAGGATTTGCTCCCAAGTTATTAACGTTATTAAAAAAAATATATATCGAATAATAAACCCTCCCTTTTAAAATCTTAATAACTCTTTCTATTCAATTACTTACTCACTCCTCAGAATTTAAGAACGATCACCTCCATGATATTTCATTTACCTGCCGTATATTCATTAAATTACTGTTATTAATTTGATTTTTCATAATAATTTTTAAGTAATTATATATTTTTTCATAAAACATAAAATATATATATTATACTATATATATAATAATAAATTGA
>JAZGCJ010000248.1:0-6144 GCA_036476895.1 Thermodesulfobacteriota bacterium | reverse complement strand
GGGGGATGGCATTGGGTTATGCTGCAGAAGATCCTTTAACCGGTGGTCAGAGAAAACGCAAAGCCTACGAAACTATATATTCCAGCGGCACATATGGTACCCCATTTTCTAGCAATCCTGAGACTGTGAAAATGCGTGAACAGTTGAATATGCTGCAAAACGAAACCCAATTAGATTCAACGAGGCTTGAAGATATAAATAACGCTTCTAAGACAGCTGGTTTACCAGAAAGATCTTAACAATTATAATAAGGCAGCCACCATAAGGCTGCCTTATTTCTTTCAAGTGTATCAATTATTATTCTTATAATAGAAACTATCCTATTGGCTTGCTTTATCAACAGTATTTTTTATAATCAATTAGCTTCTAGCTAAAATTTAGTAAAATATTGGAGTAGGAAAATGCCAAGAGACTATTCTTTAAATTGTAGTGATCTAGGAAATGATTGCGAAAGAAAATGGAAAGGCTACAATGAAGCTGAAATTTTGATGAAGGCGATTCAACATATTATGTGGGTACATAAGGTTGAAAAAGTACCACAAGAAATGAAAGATCATATAATTTCATTGGTTAAAAAGGCCGAGTAGTATTATAAATAGTTTAAAATTTTAGTTGCTTTTCAAAATAATCCTCACTTAATAAGTAATTAGAAATGGTTCATTATGAACCTTATGTAGAGTTCCGAACCGATCCGTTAAGGATTTCCTTAGCTAAGGCATCAGGAGAAAATGTATTTATAACCATAGCACCTGGTACCTCATTTGGCTCAGATCACCAAACCACAAAACTGTGTTTGAGAGCAATCGAAGATATTTTTAAAACTAA
The DNA here is from genome assembly GCA_036476895.1 of Thermodesulfobacteriota bacterium. Lineage (GTDB taxonomy): Bacteria > Desulfobacterota_D > UBA1144 > Nemesobacterales > JAZGCJ01 > JAZGCJ01. The sequence continues at coordinate 5,319 of JAZGCJ010000248.1, read as the reverse complement.
AGAATTCAATAAGGTTTTGGATATTGGATGTGGTAGCGGTATTTTAGCGATTTCGACTGCTAAATTGGGAGCTAAGAGTATTGTAGCAATTGATGTTGACCCATTAGCTATACGGGAAGCTGTTAGGAATGCACAGATTAATAAATCGATTTCTAAAATTAGGTTCTTACATGGTTCTATAGAAAGTTTAAATGACAAATTTAATCTAATAGTAGCAAACATAGTTACTGACAAGCTTGTATTAATGGTTGGTGATATAAGAAAATGTATGGAAGAAAATGGCGCTTTGGTTGTGTCGGGCATATCTGAATTAAAGAAAGAAAAGTTAATAAAATCTTTTCTCGAAAAGGGGTTGAGTTTAAGAAAAGAGTTTTATGAAGGAAGTTGGGTCTCATTAGTATTTGAACAGTCTAATTTATAAAAGCATATTCATAAGCAGTTTATTTAATGAAATTTATATTATGTTTGCAAATGCGTATTTGAGTCTTGACTTCACAATAATTCTTAAATAATATCATTCTCAAAGTTTATGATAAATTATTCATATGTTGCTTAAGTACAAGTAATTAAGTGAATATTATTAATTAAGAAAGAACAGATATAAAATTGTATGTCTTAGTATGATAATTTTATTTTAAACAGCAAATGCAAAATCTCGGATGGAGGGATAAACAAAAATGGGCTTAAACAGGGAGTATATTGGTCATAATTTCAATTCAATAGTTCATGATGTGACTGAAAAGGAAATTCATGATTATTCGCTCGCTATAGGTGCACGTAACCTAAGTTATTATATCTATGATGGTAAAGTGGGACCTGATCAAATTGAGGGCATGGCGCCTCCTTCACTTGTTGTTATTTATGAATTACCCATGCTGGAAAGAATCTGGAAAGATCCAGGTTTACATGGGGGAGAAGAAGAAGCTAAAAAGAATGTACTTATGCTTCTGCATGGTGATCAGAAAATGAAGTTTTTTAAACCGGTCAGACCCGGGGACAAGCTGACATTTAATGCAACAATCACCGATATTATAGTTAGAGGGAGAGGTGAAATCCTATCGTTCAAGGTAACATCTACAAATCAAAACAATGAGAAAGTTGTTGAATCTGACTGGGGTCTGTTTATAAGGGGTATTGAAAGTGGGAAAAAACCTGCCAGGCCCGAAAGAAAACCTGAGAATAAACCTGAGGAAAAACCTTTACTGGCTTTTAGAAAAATTATTCATGTTCCTACAGATGTAACATATAGATATTCAAAAGCTGCAAAGGATATGAATCCGATTCATATAGATGAGTCCGCGGCTCAAGATGCCGGACTTAAAGGCATAGTAGTGCATGGTCTTTGTACAATGTCTATGGCGATGAGCGCAATAATTGAGTGTTATGCTGATAGTGATCCGTCAAGATTGAAATCGATTTGTGTCAGATTTACAAGCCCGGTTTATCCAGGGGATACTTTAATTGCTGACGGCTGGGAAATCGAATTAAAAAATGGATTAGCAAAGATTGGATTCGAGGTAGCCCGCAAAGAAGATGGTTTAAAGGTAATTAAGAGAGGTACAGCAGAGGTGTCGACAGTCTAATTAGGCATTTTCACTTAATAAAAAAAATTTGCAAGTGATTATCATACTATTAATTAAGGGCATAAATTATCTTTGATTTGACTTGGCTTTCGATTAATTCGTCTATTTTTTTATCTAATACTTCTCGAAATTCTTTCAATGATCCATTGTCAAATGCAGATATTACTCTGGTATTGTACATTCTTTCTAACCTTTCCTTTAATTCCTCATCGATAAGATCAACCTTATTAAAAATGATGAACCTGGGTATATTGCCATAACCGATTTCCTCGATTATTTTTTCAACGGATTCTATTCTTTCCTCGAAAAGGGGATCGCTCCCGTCCGCTATATGTATCAATAAATCGGAGTCACCCAGCTCTTCAATGGTTGCCCTGAATGCGTTTACAAGATCCCGTGGCAGATCACTAATAAATCCTACCGTATCTGTTAAAAGAATTTCCTTTCCAATTTTTAGAAATAATTTTCTGGTGGTAGGGTTTAATGTCGAAAAAAGTTTGTTTTGAGTAGCAACATTACTTTTAGTAAGCTGATTAAATAGTGTTGATTTACCAACGTTTGTATATCCAATAAAAGTGGCGGTTAATATACCTGTCCTCGCTCTTTGCTTTCTGGAGCTTTCTCGTCTGTTTGCCAGTTTCTTTATCTGATTTTCATATATGTCGATTTGCTTTCTCAGCCTTCGTTTCTGATGCTCAATTTTCTTTTCTCCCGGACCTCTGGTTCCAATTCCGCCCCCCAGCTGTGACATTTCTATTCCTTTACCCGTCAACCTTGGAAGAGCATATTTTAACTGGGCAAGTTTGACCTGAATTTTACCTTCACTGGTAGTAGCACGTTTTGCAAAGATTTCCAGGATGAGCTGGGTTCTGTCGATTATGTTTAATTCTGTTTGATTGGAAATTGATTTGATTTGTGCCGGTGTTAATTCAACATCGAAAATGATGGTATCTGCACCGAGATGATTTGCATTTAAAAATATTTCATTTAGTTTTCCTTTTCCAATCAGGTATCTAGGATCGGGTTTTCTCCTTGTTTGAAGCGTCTTACCTAAAACAGCTTTATTTGCGGAGTATGCAAGTGATCTCAACTCGTCGAGCGATATTTCCGATAAATACTTATAATGAGTCGAAAATCCTACCAAATATACTCCTTCTTTTTGTTTATCACCCCCATTTTCAATGTAGGAGTTTTCAAGATTTCTCTCTATATCTGAGATTAAATACTCAAAATTAAGGTCTATTTGACCAGTATTGTTATAATGTTCTATGTTCCACTTTCTATCATCTTGATTGGGTGGGACTATATAAGCGATATCTATCGGACCCGGGTTTCCATCCATATTCCGGAGAAAGACGATAAGGTCAAGACGTTCATTCAAAAGGGTGGTTAAGTCATTATTTGAAAAAGTGTGATTATCCTTGTTTGAGGTCGATATTATCCGGTAACCCCTAAGCCTGTACATTGCCTCTCTTGATCTTCCGAGGATCTGTTCAAATGGTATTTCATAGATGTTTCCTATATAGAGTGCTCTGATTTTACCTTTCCTGTCTATTATAATGTTGATAGGAATGTTGAACTGATAAGAAAGATCGATTATTGTACGAGCCAGTTCATGGGTAATTACATTTTTCGGGGGAACTTTTCTTCGAAATATTCTTGAAAGGTTCTTAAGATCGCTTCTGCTTAACCTGCTTATGTTACCGTATATCTTCTCTATTATATAAGACCTCTGAAAATTTCGATTTTATAAAAATTATAGCTTTTTCGTATTTTTTAAACAAGGGCTAATTTTAAAATATAGATTATAATATATCTTTTAAAAAATATGCCATTTAACTGAGTATGGACAATTTTAAATTAAGAATTGAAGAAATTGCACGAGAATTTGTTGATAAAAATTGCGGTACAGATGAACTTAAAACTAATCGGACTGATGGAGTTGAGGCTATTAAATTCCTATTTGAAATTTTCCAAAGAGGAGTTGATGCCTTTAATCATTGTGCAAATGGACAGTACTTAAAATTGAATGATTTATCTACCGATTTACTTTCCCTAATGCTTTCAACATCTGAGTTGAGATATGGTTTTTGTATAATATCACCCAATAAATACGTATGTGTTTTTGATCAAAACGATTCAGGGGTATTAGCTATAGGTAACCAGAAAAAAACTAATGAGGGGTCGGTGAGATTCTTAACAGGTGCCAAAAAACTGATCAATTTAGGGTATAAAAAAGAGGGAAAAGGGTATATATTTAATGACAATACGGGAAACCCGGTTGATCCGGAGGAGATTGCATTAATTATAATCAGCTGGACTGTTAACTAAGGAGTGAGTACAAAATGTGTAAGTGAAACTAAAATGATGATTACCGCAATTAATAATACTATTCCGCCTATGTACACAGCTGCTTCTTTTTCATTATCTTCCATGGCGGATAGCATTATACCAAATGAACTATTATTGTAAAGTTTGCTAGTTAAATATATTTTAGTTAATTTATAAAGATGATCGATTATGTAAATCCTTATTTCAGACCTCCCAGCGAAGCAAAGAGCTTTATTTTGCAGGCAACGATTGGCTGTTCCCATAATGGCTGTACATATTGTGCGATGTATAGGAAAGAAGAGCAGAAATTCCGCATTCGACCGATGGAGGAGATAAAGTCCATAATTGATGAGGCTTCTGAGTTTGGTTATATAACGGATAGAGTGTTTATTGGTGATGGAAATGCATTGGTTCTTTCTCAAAAAAAGCTGGTAGAACTCATGGAATACCTGAAAGAGAAATGTATCCGCTTAAAAAGAATCAGAATGTATGCGAATGTTGGGGATATATTAAGAAAGGGTGTCGAAAATCTGACAGAACTGAAAGAGCTGGGCTTAGACATGGTATATATAGGTTTCGAAAGCGGCGACGAGGTAGTGTTGGAGAAGATTAAAAAAGGCGCAAATTATGATAAAACTGTTAAAGCGTCCTGGATGCTTAAAGAGTCGGGAATTCTGAACTCAGTTATGGTTTTATTGGGCGTAGGGGGGGTTGAAAGAAGTCTTGAGCATGCGCAAGCGACAGGAAAGCTTTTAACGGATTGTGATCCGGATTATGTGGGTGTCCTATCACTGCAAATAAGGCCGGGAGCGCCTTTATACAAGGAATGGGAGAATGGAGATTTTATTCTTCCTGATAAGTTCCAAATGATTAGCGAACTGGAAACGATTGTTGAGAACACCGATCTCACTGATGGCTACTTTTTTTCGAATCACATATCAAACTATTTGCCCATCAAGGCTAAATTCCCACGTGACAAAGAAAAGGTATTGAACGATATTCGATATGTACTCAGTCAGAAAGACGAGTCTTTATTAAGATCGGATTATTATCGTGATGTTATAAATCAATACTGATTAATATAAGGAGATTATACATGGGAAAAGTTGCTACTATTTCACCAGTTTGGGGTTGTAGTGTAGATGAACTAAGGTCGTTGGCAAAGACAGCAGAGGACGGTGGTTTCGAGGGAATTTTTTCACCGGAGGTTCCGCCGTATAGTGCAATCTCGAATGCCCAGGTTTTTGCAGAATGTACCAGCAGAATAAAAGTTGGAACCTGGATAGCCAATATATATATGCGCCATCCGGTTATGGCAGCAGCAGCTTCTTTGACTATACAGGAGATTACTGGTGGAAGGATGATCCTGGGATTGGGGATCAGCCATAAGCCGGTTAACGATAGA
>JAZGCJ010000247.1:0-3893 GCA_036476895.1 Thermodesulfobacteriota bacterium | reverse complement strand
ATCCCAGTATTTTTTTTTAAATTCCTCTACAAAACGAGAGGCACTTTCAAAATCAAAAATTGGTGAATCGCAGGTGACCCGTATAACTGCATCTACCCCTTCTCTCGCACAGATTTTGACATGACGGTTAACAATGTCCTGTTCCGCACCTGTATACCATCCACAACCTAGCTGCTCAGCTTCTTTTACAAGTGCATCATTTAATGGATCTTTCGATGTTGCGAGGAAAACACCATCAAGCCCTTTAACATTTTTCATACGTTCAACATGATGAGCAAAGACATTTTTACCTGCTATCCTCTGCAAGACCTTACCTGGGAGTCTGGTAGAAGCCATTCTGGCCGTAATAACACCTATCACTTTTCTCATTCAATTTTTTCCCATACATTTGTTTGGCAAGACTTATCAGCTGCCAGTGCAAGTTTTAAAATCAATAGAGATTTTTCGACGGAGTTGAAGGTTTCTTTATGGGACATGATACAATCAAAAAAATATTTTACTTCATCTATGTACATCTGGTTGTAATAAATATCGAGTTTCATATCTTTCCATGACCATTCCTTACCGGAATTAATAATACCTATATTCCCCTGGACAAAGTCCCATACAATTGTGCCTCTTTCACAAACAATTTTGCATCGTCTGGAATAACCATGTTGAAGATAGTCCATATGGATAGTACAAACAGCACCAGTTCTAAATTTTATTATCATTTCAACATGATCCTCGGTATCAATCTTAAGGGACGATAAAATACCTTTCTTGCAGATGACTTCTGCTGGTTCACCAAGAAACCAAACAGCATAGTCAAGTTCGTGTATACCATCAAAAATTAGATTTCCCCCCATGCTTCTGTTAGCCTTATAAGATAATTCATAATCCTTTTTATCGAATGGGAGATAATACCCAAATTCAAGGTTCGCCCATAACCTTTTACCAAAGTCAGGATTATTATCAAGTGTGTTATGTATATATGATATTGCAGGATGAAATCTCATATTACAACCAACCATAGTTATCAGATTCTTTTCTTCAATAATATTTATGAGTTCGTCTATCATATCAACACTGAGTGATAATGGTTTTTCAATGAACAGGTGGCAACCCTCATTAGCGCATTCAATTGCAGTCTCAATATGGTTATTGCTGAGTGTACATATAAACGCAATCTTTGGGCCTAGCTGAAGTGCTTCTTGAAGGGACGTAAATACTCCTTTTGCAACCTGTTTCACGGCCTTAAGCTTTTCAACATTTACGTCCACAGCATAAACATCATGCTTAAGTTTAGTAAGGTTTTGTAAATGCCTCGTCCCAATTGAGCCTGTTCCAATAACAACTGCTCTCATACTTCTTTTCCTTTGTAGTCGAGCTTTGATATTGGATAATCACCACATTTTTCTAACTCTTGATGCCTTTTATAAAAATTTACAAGGAATTCTTTATACAGCATTTTGTCTATGGGAAGATTATAAAACATGAACTTATTTCTTGATTTTGCGAGCGATATAAAGATCTTATTCTTCAGCCTGTCAATTTTCCTGTCTATCTGATGGTTGCCAAGTCTTACTGCGGATTCCATATTTAAATAATACGCTGCGCTTTCAGAATACCTGCCATTTACCTGCCACGGCCTTATATATTCCGCTGAAGTATACAAATCTATTGCCGCACGATCCGTCCACTCTTCAAAACTTTCTGGTTCTTTAAGATGCCTGTTCTTAATAAGCGTCTCAGTTAATTCACATTTTGGATAAGGTCTGAATGTCCCAACTCCACAAGTGAAGTAATGATATTTTCTATGCTTATTTATAAACGCAATCGTCTGTTTGATATCACTAATCGTCTCTTCAGGAATTTCTAGTATAAAAGACGATCTCGCTATAATTTTATGTTCATCGCATTTCCTTACCGCTTTTTCGGCTTGCTCAGGAGTAATACCTTTTTTCATGAGCTTTAAGGTATGTGGTGAACCTGACTCGATGCCCAGTGTAAGCTGTATCAAGCCTGAGCGTTTTGCAAGCCTAAGTGTTTCATCATTTAACATACGATCATTGAAGTAATCACAACGGCACTCACCATCCCATGTGATATTAAGACCTCTTTTTATTATTCCCTCACATATTGCTCTAATACGCTTAATATCTACGAAGAAGTTATCGTCAATAATCTTAAGATGTGTAAGTTTATGCTTCTTTACAATATGCTCTATTTCAGAAATAACCGTGTCCGCACTTTTTTTCCTGTAACGGGTGTTATCTGCAACTACATTAATACAGAAAGTACAGTGTGAAGGGCATCCTCTGCTACTTTCATAAGGTAGCCATCTCATGGGCTGATTGACATATTCGGATAGTTTGTCTGTAAGGAAATTATTTATGTATCTTTCTATATTTTCATCCGTATCATAATCTGGAACGGGCAAAGCTTCGATATCCAATATCTGCTTGCAGAAAACCTTATTATTTCTTTTTTCCTGCTTTTCTATTAGTTCTGCAATTTCTATAATGTACTCTTCACCCTCACCTGTAATTACATAATCGACATATTCGCAATTGGCCATTTGTTCTGGAAAGAGGGTGCAGTGCCAACCGCCTACTACAACTGGAACATCTGAAATTTCTTTTATATACTTCATTATAACATAAGCATCTGGAACTTCGGAGGTTAGTAGAGTAATTCCTGCGAACAAACAATCTTCTAGCTCTTTGCCGATGGTTCCTAGGGGGTTTGTTTCTAACGCACAATTGATTATCTTGACATTATATCCAACCGACTTTAGTTTAGACCCAATACATATAAGTCCTAAAGAAGGATAATTATTGTAACTGTAAACATTTTCCGGACGAATCAGTAAAACCTTATTTGACATCTAAAACCCCGACTATTGATTTTACAACTTTTTCCACATCTTCCTCTGCCATTTTAGGATAAATGGGCAAAGAAAGGGCTTTACTGTAAAAAATTTCCGCAATAGGATAGTCTCCATCTTTGTATCCAAATTTATTTCCATAATAAGGCTGTAGATGAATGGGTATATAGTGTACCTGAGTACCCACCCCCTTTTCTCTTAATATAGTCATTACTTGAGAACGATTCTTGCCTAGTTTATTGAAGTCTATTTGCACTACGTATAAGTGGTATGTTGAATGACTTGCTTCTGATTCTATCGGTGTTTTAATCCATTCAATATCTTTAAAGGCTTCGTCATACTTAGCTGCAATTGAACGTCTCTTCTCTACAAAAACATCCAGTTTATTCAGTTGTGATAAGCCTAATGCACATTGGATGTCCGTAATCCTATAGTTGAAACCCAATTCCTGCATTTCATAATACCAGGGATTCACATTGGAAGAACGTGGAGTAAGCACAGTTAAGGAGTTTTCCGAGGGAGAATAGGCTAAGTCTTCATTAACGAATTTTGCAGGGTTTTTTGTAATACCATGTGTCCTAAGAAGCAGCAATTTTTCGTATAAGTCTTGATTGTTAGTAGTAATTGCCCCACCCTCTCCTGTTGTGATATGTTTAACAGGATGAAAGCTAAACACAGTCATATCAGAATGAGAACAGGAACCTATTTTATGCCACCTTCCTTTACTATCTTCCCATTGCGCACCGAGTGCATGGCATGCGTCCTCTATAACAACCAGTTTATATTCGTCAGCAATTCTCTTAATCGCTTCTATGTCATAAGGGAGACCAGCAAAATGAACTGGAATGACAATCTTTGGAAGACATCCATTTTTTTTCGCTTTGGATAACTTAGCTTTCATTGCATCAACACTTATATTGTAAGTATGAGGGTCAATATCTACAAAATCAGGTTTAGCACCACAATATAAAGCACAATTTGCAGAAGCAACAAAGGTATTTGGTGATGTCCATAATATATCGCC
>JAZGCJ010000246.1:0-13993 GCA_036476895.1 Thermodesulfobacteriota bacterium | reverse complement strand
GATATTACAACTACGGTTACAAATATCCTAAATCATATTACCCATACTACAGCTATAAATACCCTTATTACAAAAACAATTACTACAACCCGTATAACGATCCATATTATCAGCGATACCCTTACAGATCGAACGAGCATTACTACAAAGGAAATCTAGATAAAAGATATCCCTACTATAACAATAGAGGTTATCAAAACTATTACGTGTACGACTATTATAATCCTTATCAAAATTATCAGGGTGAATATCCAGAATATAATGAAAATAATCCGGTCTATGATTATGATTTAGACGAAAGTTATCAATATGAATCTCCTCAATACGGTGAAGAACATTATCAGGAGGAAACATTTAACAACTACGGTTATCCTGAATACTAGAATCTTTAGATTTTATGTAATAATGAGAAAAAATTATCTAAGCGAGATATCTAAAATTAATCCGTCATCGCAACCGCTTCGAACAAGTGAGGAGTTGGTCGGATCTTACGTCATAGCGAGCGAAAGCGCGGCTATCTCATTCCAATAATCATGATAGAGATTGCTTCAATTTGCTTCTTTGAATTATAGACCAGTGATAAATAAAAGCAGAATCAATTGAGTAAGTTCCAGTTTGGCTATAATGACCTGTTTCTCACTAAATTATTATTAATGCTATTTGTGATACTATAAAGAAATAATATCTTCTTCGATCAAGTACAACCAAATCCTCTTATCCATCGGATTTATTGCTCAAAACAGTTGCAATGACGTAAAATTGATTTTCGCAATTTTTTGGATGCCTGTTTAATCCTTTTCTAATAGAAAAGGTTACTTAAAAGATTGAAATATAGTAAATCAATAATTTTGCCCCTGAATTAGGTGACATTTACAGAGTTTCAGTTCCGATTATTTGCCAATTAACTCTCTATAATCTTAGATAACATCCCAAATTATATTTATTTTTTATACTTAATATGTAAAATACTCTTGCAGCTTTTATCTAACGATTTATATTTATTAAGAATATTATTATGAGAATTGGAAAAAAACAGCCTAACCCATCCATCAGGTATGGACCCGAGATGAAAATCCTGATTGTTGGCGGAGGGATATCAGGCTTAACACTTGGGGCACTGCTTCAGCAAAGAGGCTTTATACCGACAATCGTAGAAAAGATCCCGGAATATGGCGACGTGGGTTATGTAATAGTGCTTTGGCCTTCAGGAAGTAAGATACTAAAGGGTTTAAATCTTTATCGAAAATTTGAAGAAATTGGACATGAATGCACCAAGTACGATGTTGCAAATGAAAAAGGTGAAACACTCAATATATTTTCGAACGATGAAGTAAGGGAAGAATACGGACCAATTATAAGTACATATAGACCTGAAATGATCAATCTATTAAGGGAAGCAGTTAATCCAGATTTTATAAGGATGAATACAACTGTTGAAAATATTAGACAGGATAAAAATTGTGTTTATGTAACTTTTACTGACGGTTCACAAGGTTCATATGACCTAGTTGTAGGTTGTGATGGAATCCGATCAAGGACCCGACAGTTGGTTTTCGGAGATGTCCCCTTAAGATACAGTGGAATGTCTGGATGGGGTTTCTGGATCAAGTCAAAGTTTCTCAAAGTCGGTCAGATCTCTGAATACTGGGGAACAGGGAAATTCTTTGGAATATGGCCAACCAAAGGAAGGCTCTCAGTCTTTACCAGCATACGTTCACCCAATAATGTGCCCGACCCGCTTGAATCCCGCATTAATCGAATTAAAAGTAATTTTAAAGAATTTGGTGGAATGGTGCCTGAGATATTAGAGAACCTCGATAATCCTGAAGAAATATACCATGATGATTACCATGATATTAAAATGGAAAAATGGTATAAGGGCAGAGTTGTTCTAATCGGTGACGCTGCACATGCAATACTTCCCACAGCAGGAGGAGGAGTAGCAATGGCAATGGAGTCTGCCGCGGTAATTTGTGAAGAATTATGCAGGACAGACTCACAACATATAACTCAATCGTTGAATCAATTTATGGCTAGAAGACGAGCCAGGGTAAATAAAATTCAAAACCAATCTCGCATGGTAGGAGAATTTGCATTCGCAAACAGTATAATTGTTTCAAAACTAAGAAACATAGCTATGCGATTCTACCCCAAAGCATTATTTATCAGGTCTTTTAAAGAAATTTTAAAAGAAAATATTTGACTTATTATAAGAGATTCATAACTCTTGGCTCAATCAATATTTCCAACATTTTGCAAATTCATTAGTTATAATTTTTATTTTGTTATGATGGGCTATCCAAACTTATCAAGTAACATAAAATTAATAAAAGAAAATAAAAATTTATTAATCAATAATTCGATAAATATTATCGAAATCAATTTGCATCGGAGGTTTGTATTAAATGCATAACATATATAAGAAACTTATCCTATCTCTAATTGCAATTTTAGTTATGATGGCATTTGCGAGCAGTAATCACGCACAACCGGAGGAACTTAAGACTCTATCAAATTTAGTAAAGAAATTAAGCCCCTCGGTAGTAAACATAAGCACTACCAGTGTTTCTAAGAGCAGAGGATTCAACTTTGAATCTCCATTTAGACATAAAGAAGGCGATCCCTTTGATGATTTCTTTAAGAGATTTTTTGGAGATAACCCTCAGGGACAGTACAGGAAAAGAGGGTTGGGATCGGGCTTTATTATAAGTGAAGATGGATACATTCTTACCAATAATCATGTTGTTGAGAGAGCAACCGATATTGATGTGATACTAGAAGACGGCGAGAGCTATGAGGCTGAGATTGTCGGAACCGATCCTAAATCGGATGTTGCTCTTTTAAAGATAAACCCCAAGCACAAACTGCCTGCGGTACAATTAGGGAATTCTAAAGAACTTGAAATAGGTGATTGGGTTGTGGCAATTGGAAATCCTTTTGGGTTAGGTCACACGGTAACAGCCGGAATAATTAGCGCTAAGGGAAGATCATTGGGCCTGGGATCCTACGACGATTTTATACAGACTGATGCGGCTATCAACCCCGGTAACAGTGGGGGTCCGCTCTTCAATTTGGAAGGGGAGGTAATTGGAGTTAACACGGCAATAATCGCCGGAGGGCAAGGAATAGGATTCGCAATTCCGGTTAATATGGCAAAGTATGTGGTAAACCAGCTACGGGAAACCGGGAAAGTTGTTCGTGGTTGGATAGGGGTAATGGTTCAGGTAGTAACCCCGGAAATTGCAGAAAGCATAAACCTGGGTGAATCTAAAGGAGCATTGGTAGCAGATGTTACTCCCGGTGGGCCCGCTGAAAAAGCAGGAATAAAAAGAGGAGACGTAATTACAGAATTTAATGGAACTAAGATTGACCAAATGTCCGATCTTCCAAAAACAGTTGCCAATAATAAACCGGGAACTAACTCCAAAATTAAATTAATAAGAAATGGAAACACAAAGACATTAAACCTAAAACTTGGCGAACTTCCTGATAGCCTTGGTGGGATTTCAAAAGCTAACAGTGAAGAAATAGAAAATGATCTTGGACTTACTGTTCAAAAAGTTAATCCTCAAATACAAAATAAATACAAACTAGATGCCACAAGGGGTCTTGTAATAACAAACGTACTAAGGGGCAGCACAGCAGAAAGCGCAGGATTTCAACAGGGCGATTTAATACTGGAAATTAATAAAAAGTCTGTCAACAGTTTAAAAGAATACAGAAACGAAATGGACAAAATAAAAAAAGACCAAAATGTTTTATTTCTCATAAAAAGAGGGGCAAATACCATTTACGTCGCATTAAAGGCATGATAAATAATGGCTGACGTTTATGCTAAATTAAAAGAGCTCGGAATTGAATTAACTGAGGCTCCCAAACCTTTAGGCTCATATCTCCCCTCGCTTATTACCGGCAGATTAATATTTGTTTCAGGACAATTACCAATCAAAAATGGCGATATGCTCTATACGGGAAAATTAGGATTGGATCTTAGCCTGGAAGACGGAATTTTATCAGCAAGGCAGGCCGCGGTCAACTCAATATCCGTATTAGAAAACAGCCTTCACAGTCTTAACTCTATCAGTAGAATTGTAAAATTAACCGGCTATGTTGCCAGTGCTAAGGGATTTAACCAGCAAGCCGATATTATCAATGGTGCTTCAAATTTGTTTTATGAACTATTTGGAGAAGAAGGTAGGCATGCGAGAGCAGCTGTTGGAGTTTACGAACTCCCTATGAATGCACCCGTAGAGATAGAGGTCATTGCTGAGCTTGAAAACTAATTCTCGTATCTTAATTCAATGGGCCTTATTAATAAGATCATTTTATACACTGATTATCCATCTAATTCTTTATCCATCGATCAGCTTAAGAGTAATCTTAACAATCTTGGTTTTAGTATAATATCCCGTGGGAATATTTATGATTTTTTAGACCTGGATGAATATGAGTTAATCAACATATCATCAATATTTGCACAAACACTAATCACTGATATCTCAGAAGAAATAACTAACCTTTCCAATCCTATTAATGAGGCTTCTAAACAGCATGTATTACTCAAAGGGTCAAATAAAAATCACAAAACTCTTTACGACGGGTTCTGGCTGCAGAGGATATTTCACAATATCTTGTTTAATAGAATTCCGGAAGAATGCACAGATCAGCATCTTCATATAATTATTACCGGCAGGCTTTTTTGCACTTATGAAGTAAAGAGATATCATGCACGCGTAGTTTTGACTGGTTGTCCGGCCTTGATTTCCACATCTGGTATAATCGAGGCCCCGGCAAGACCGAGAGAGTACTATCTTTTAAAAGCTAGCTTCTTACAAAGCGGTAAGGATCTTGGGGAACTCGATGAAATTTATGAAGGGAAATTCATTAAATATGACGATGAACGTATAACAGATATCGTTAGCTCATACATCTTTCAGTCCATCCTGTATAAATTTTCCGGAACTAGCTTCTGCGAGGATGACTCGTGCTGTCAATATAACTCCCACTGGCAGGAAGAGGTTATAAGACTGCAGCAAAAAGGGAGATTTTGTTCTAATTGTAAAAGTATGTTAGATAGTATCAGGAACCTAACTTAAGCCCTGCCTTCTTCAAGAATATTTATTGCCACTTGTGCCGCTTTTTTCCCCGAAAGCAGCATTCCACCAAATGTCGGCCCCATCCTCGGAAGTCCAAACGTTGTATTTACAGACATTCCGCAGGCTATCAAGCCAGGGTGAACCTCACCGGTATACTCCACCAAAGCTTCCTCTGATTTTTCTACCCACATCGAACCGTGACCGGGCAACTTTTTATAAAGACCTTGCTGTGATAATCTTGATACCAGGTATGCATCGTGACCGGTTGCATCTATTACCAACTTTGATTCTAATGCAATCGGGTCTAAGCAAGTAATTTCCTTTGGCATGTTTGCAACCGGAGTCCAATTTATAACAACACCTGCTACTCTTCCATTTTCCCTGTAAACGAGATCATCAAACATTGTCATATTTCTAATTTTTGCTCCCGCTTCGCATGTCATAGCAATCAATTTCGAACAAGCATAAGGCCCATCAACAACATAAAGACCATCAGATACTTCTTCGTAAGGAACTTCAATTTCATCGAGAACAGAATTACCAGGTTCCCTAACCGTAATTTTATTCATCAAATAACCACCGATCCAAAACCCTCCTCCAAGATAGTTCATTCTCTCAACCAATAACACTTTATATTTCTTCTTTGCAATATCCTTTGCGGCTACAAGACCGCTTGGCCCTGCGCCTACTACGATAACATCACTTGTAACATACTCGTTAAACTCTTCGGCAAACCCTTTGACTATAGCTCTGGTAATTTCCTTTTCTCCAACAGGAGCAAACTGAGTTTTCATTTCTGGCATTTAACACTTCCCTCCATATACATCTACGCAGAATGCTTTAATCTATCATACATAATATTTGCGTCAATAGTGCTGATAATCTTGCTCAGTTACATAGGCTTCATAACTGGCAATTTAAAAGCATATTGGTTAATTTATCTTATCTAAATTTAACATACGGCATTAAATGGAGGAATTTTATGAGAAGTGCTCTTAGTATTCTGACCAAGATTTCTTTAATTCTTTTAGTAGCTAATTTCACTTATATCACATTATCTTCCGCGGGTGATGGTATCAGGATGAAACAGGTTCGATATATAGAAGGTAGCGATGATAAAGAAATTACTGAGATTGTTATGAAAAACAACAAAATGATGATACGTGAGCTGGAACCAAATTCCAATTTCAAAGCTATATTCGATCTAAATACCGGAAAATTGACACAAATAAATATGAAAACAAAAGAATACTCTGTGGCTACACCCGAGGATTACTTTAAATTCATTCAGCAAATTACCCAGAAGTTTAAAGAGGAATTCGAAAAGCAATTTGCGGATTATCCAGAAGAGCAAAGAAAACATATTGAAGACTCCATGCGAAAACGGGGCATAGCTATCCCGGGTGAAAAACCAAAGCCAAAACAGGTAAAGTTGGAAGAAACAAACAATACGGAAAAAATAGCAGACTATAAATCTAAAGAATTTAAAATTTTTGTTAACGATAACTTAGAAGAAATTATTTTTACCAGTAACGAAGTTGGATTTGATAAAGAAATCGATTTGGAGAAAATGTCAAATTACATGACAGAAATGAAAAAGCTCAGTGAAAACTTTGAAGGTTCAAATGCAATAACTGACAACGAGATTCAAATTTATAAAAAAGTATATGAATCCGGTTTCCCAATGAAAACGATTGATTACTCAAACCCGGCAGTGAAAACAGATAAAAATGAAAAGCCCCCCAAGGTAATAGAAGTAGTTGTCGAAGTTACAAAAGGCGGGGTATCAGATGAAGAGATAGAAACAGGAAATCTAAAGAATAATGGGTTTAAAGAAATCCAGTTAGCGGACTTTCTAAAAGCTTCCATCCCAGGCCAATAGGAATTTGTTATATATACAATTTTTTATGAATTCTCTTTTGGTTCATTTGATTCATCAACAATATCAAGCTTAATGTTAACTGCAACTTCCGGGTGTAGTTTTATTGGGATATCATAAGAACCCACACTTTTTATAGTATTATCCAGTTCAATATCTTTTTTGGAAATGCTGTAGCCTTTAGCCGCCAAAGAATCGCTAATATCCTGGGAGGTTACCGATCCAAACAATTTATCATCCTCTCCCACCTTAACCGGTATGCTCAGGGCTAAATCCTTCATATTTTGAGCAAGTGCTTCGGCATCGGACTTTATTTTATGCTCTATCTTTATTAATGATTGCTTTTTCTGTTCCCATATCTTAAGATTTCCAGATGTTGCTTCTATAGCCAGCTTCCTGGGAAAAAGATAATTCCTTGCAAGACCACTTTTTACTTCCTTAATATTGCCCTTTGAACCCATTGACTTTACATCTTCTATAAAAATGACCCTCATTTTATTACCTCCAATTCAAACCAAATCAATTGCATTAATTCAAATACAAAATTTACTAATGCAACACAGTATACGGTAATAACGCCATATAACGAGCTCTTTTTATTGCTTTAGCAATTTTCCTTTGATCAGATGCACTCAATCCGGTATTTCTTCTGGGAAGGATTTTCTTTCTGTCATTTATAAACTGAGATAGCAGGGAAAAGTCTTTATAATCTAGGTCCTTTCCCTTATTTGGTAATTTTCTGGTTTTTCTCTTAGTATAGAATTTTTTGTTCTTTGCATTCTCCATAATATCAGCTCCTATTACTACTGTTCTTTTGGATTCTCTTCTGCATCATCAGATTTCGCATTTTTATTGGCAGAATCCTCAGTTATTACAACAGTAATAAACCTCAATATGTCATTCCTATGGAAGGCCAATGCTTTTTCCAGTTCTAGAAGTATTGAAGGTAAAACTTTGAAAATTAATATGTGATAAACTCCCTTAGTATAATCATTTATTGCATAAGCAAGTTCTTTTTCTGCCCATTTTACAGACCGAAGAATTTCTCCCGAACCATTTTTGATTATAGATTGAAGTTTTTCCTGAATTTTAACTAGCTCATCTTCAGCCAGGTCTGGCCTTACTAAATAGAGTGTCTCATAAAATTTTGGCTGTATAGCCATTGATTAAAACCTCCTGTCTTGGACTTTGGCCTTAAGAATTTATTACTTAAAGCGACAGATTAAAAACAAAAACGGATCTGTCAGGGTAACATAAAATTTATACCTGACAAATCCGGATTCAAATTATATACGATTATTTATAAAAATAAAGGTGCAACAACCAAGGAAACAATGGACATAAGTTTAATCAGAATATTCATTGCCGGTCCCGAAGTATCCTTAAACGGGTCACCAATTGTATCCCCGACAACCGCTGCTTTATGTGCATCGGATCCTTTACCACCCAAGTTGCCCTCCTCAATATACTTTTTAGCGTTATCCCATGCTCCCCCTGAATTAGCCATCATCAATGCCAGCATAACACCTGTAACGATTGCACCGGCCAAGAAACCGCCTAATCCCTCAGCCCCTAAAATCAATCCGATCACGATCGGTGCGGCTATTGCTATTATACCGGGAAGTATCATTTCCTTTAGTGCGGCATTAGTGCTGATTGCCACACAGGTGGCATAATCTGGTTTGGCTTCTCCTTCCAGAAGCCCGGTTATTTCCCTGAATTGTCTTCTAACCTCTTCTACCATTTTTTGTGCCGTTCTTCCTACAGCACCCATTGTTAAAGCAGCGAATAGAAACGGGATAGTACCGCCCAGCAACAGACCCGCAACAACAGTACTATTGGTCAGGTTAATTTCTGTAAGACCCACGGCATTCGTATAAGCGGCAAACAGAGCCAGTGCTGCCAGGGCCGCAGAGCCGATTGCAAATCCTTTACCGATTGCTGCTGTAGTATTTCCCAGAGAATCAAGTTTATCCGTTATTTTTCTCACGTCTTCTCCCAGCCCGGACATTTGTGTAATACCACCTGCATTGTCCGCAACAGGCCCGTATGCATCAACAGACATAGTTATACCGATTGTCGCAAGCATGCTAACAGCAGCAATTCCGATTCCATATATGCCTCCTATCGCATATGAAAGTCCGATTGTAATTGCTATTACTATTACGGGAAGTGTGGTACTAATCATTCCTACCGAAAGGCCTTCAATAATATTAGTTGCTACGCCAGTTTTCGAAGCTTCGGCAATTTTCCTTATCGGAGAACCCGAAGTGTAATATTCCGTTAGTAGACCTATAATTACCCCAGAAACTAACCCTAAAACCGCTGCACACCAAATAAATATTGAATAATATCCCAGTCCGTCAACCAAACCGATAATTATCAGAACAACAAGGGAGGCAACCAGGTATATTCCACCCGCATACATCGTGGCCTTTCGCAACACTACCTGAGGCTCCATATCTTTCATCCATTCAACAGACTTAGAACCCACGATTGAAGCGAGACTGCCCAGCGCTATTAACACAAGCGGTATCGACATCAGGGATATTTGATTTTCAGGAAGACTGGCAGCAATAACAATAGTAGCGATAGCCGCACCCACGTATGATTCAAAAAGGTCTGCACCCATGCCTGCAACATCTCCAACGTTATCACCAACATTATCAGCTATTGTGGCTGGGTTTCGGGGATCGTCCTCCGGAATGCCGACTTCGACCTTACCAACGAGATCGGCACCAACATCAGCACCCTTTGTGAAGATTCCGCCGCCTATCCTGGCAAATAGGGCAACAGAGCTGGCACCCATAGCAAATCCACCAATAATATCTGCAAACCTCTTAACAAAACTAACAATCCCTGCCGAATCCGTTGGTTGATCCTGAATGTATATACCTAATGTGAATGCTATCGATAGTCCCAAAAGACCAAGACCAGCTACGGATAAACCCATAACGTTTCCACCCTTAAATGCAACGGATAGAGCCTTACTCTCTCCTTCAGTAGCTGCTGCCTGAGCAGTTCTTACATTTGCTTTTGTAGCCGCCTTCAAACCAAAAAACCCCGCGATTAACGAACAAATTGCTCCACCTAAATACGCTACTCCCGTTCTCGGGCCTATAAATATAGCGAGTAATACGAAAACAATAGCTACAAAAATAACTACTATCTTGTATTCACTCTTTAAAAATACCATAGCTCCTTCTTGAATAGCTGAGGCTATATCCCTCATCTTATCATTACCTTCAGGAAGAGACTTGATCTCCCTGTATACCATATATGCATACCCCAGAACGACAATTCCAAAAATTATGCCAAATACAGCAGCTATTAGCTGACCCATTTCATTTCCTCCTATGAAAATTATTATTGGATATTATTTTTATCTTCAATTTCAGATTCAATAACATTTAGATTGTTATACTTGTTCATGGCTGCCAGATTGCCATTATCAATTACTTCGTAAATCGCCTGCGTGGCAAATGAAATAAGTCTATCTAGGTGATTACGTTCCTGGGTGTCAAAGTCGCTTAGCACATGATTTACCACACCTGTCTTTGTTAAAGGTTTTCCGACTCCCATTCTGAGCCTTGTGAAATTATCATTTCCCAACCTACCAATTATAGATTGCACACCATTATGTCCGGCACTGCCACCACCACTCTTTATTTTCATCACACCATATTGAAAATCTATTTCATCATGCACCACTATCAGATCATCTATTGATATATTAAAGTAATTAACAATTTCTGATACAGAATCCCCGCTTCTGTTCATAAAAGTCTGTGGCTTAGCAAGTATCATTCTTTCTTCCTTATACAGTGTCCGTAAATATATGGAATGAAAACCCTCCTTGCTGACCTCTAGGGGAAATGTATCTTTTAATCTATCAATAACCATAAAGCCAATATTATGTCTGGAATATTCGTATCTCTTACCAGGATTGCCTAAACCCACAACTAAGATCATATAACTCAGTTAAATTCAAGCTGATAAATCATTCCTCTTTACTTTCATCAGTTTTTGATTCTGAATCAGCTTTTGTCTCCTCACTATCTTCTACTTCTTCAGTTATTTCCTCAATTTCTTCAACTTCTTCTTCCACAGCCTTTGGTATTATAACGCTCACAATCGGGCTCTTTGGATCGTTAAGTATGTCGACTTTCTCATCAACTTCAATATCAGAAACATGTAATGAATGATTTAAATCGAGTTCGGTTACATCAAGATCAAAGCTGTTTGGTATATCTCCTGGAAGACACTCTACCTCGATGTCCCTTATAATTTCTTCTAATAAGCCCCCTTCTTTAACACCCTTGGAACGGCCGGTAATTCTGACCGGCACCTTAACCCTTATCCTTTTGTCCATTCGCAACTCTTGGAAATCAAAATGCACCGGCATACTAGTAATGTGGTTATACTGTACATCTCTTAAAAAAGTTAATTTGGTTGTTTCACTACCTTCTTCCTCAATTTTTAGTTCAAGCAGCGTGTTTATTCCCGCATCAGTATCAAGGGCAGTCTTTAGTTCGGATGGATCTATTATCAAAGGAATTGGTTCAGACCCTTTACCATACAATATCGCAGGGATTTTACCTTCTTCCCTAACCTTCTTTGATCCGCCTTTTCCTAATCTGACCCTTTTGGTAACTACCAATGTACTCTGTGCCATCTTATTCTCCTTAATCTAAAACAATTAGTTAAACAAAACACTTATAGATTCTCCCGCTACTATTCTCTTTATCGCTTCACCCAATAATTCCGATATGCTCAAAACTCTTATTTTTTTTGAATTAATTGCTTCTTTAGAGGGATTTATCGTATCTGAAATTATCACTTCGTCCAAATCCGAATCATTGATCTTTTTTATAGCATTTCCGGAAAGAACCCCATGGGTGCAGCACAGTGTTACACTCTCTGCCCCATCTCTCATAAGAGCATTAGCAGCTTGGATTGCCGTACCTGCGGTGTCAACCATATCATCAACAATTATCACCTTTTTATTCTTCACATCCCCTATCACGTTCATAATCTCAGCCTGATTTAGATTAGGTCTTCTTTTATCAGTCATAGCCAGGTTTGCATCTAATCTCTTTGCATAGATCCTTGCGCGTTCCATACCACCTGCATCAGGTGAAACTATGACAATTTCATTATTCGCAAATTTATCCTTCAAGTAATCAATAAAAATAGGAGTTGCATAGATATGATCAACCGGTATATCGAAAAATCCTTGAATCTGACCGGCGTGTAAATCTACAGTTACAACCTTTGAAATACCGGCTACCAGTATTATTTCGGCAACTAATTTTGCTGAAATAGGAGACCTGGGCAGAACTTTCCGATCTTGCCTGGCGTAGCCATAGTACGGAATTACAGCCGTAATACTCCTGGCAGATGCTCTTTTTAAAGCATCTGTCATAATCATCAATTCCATGATGTTCTCATTTACCGGCGGACATGTAGACTGTATTACAAATATATTCGAACCCCTTACACTCTCAACAATCTCTATAAAAATCTCACCATCACTAAACCTTCTTATCTTGGCTTTTCCTGCTTTTACATCCAAGTATTTACACACAGCATCAACCAGGGGTTTATTAGATGTACCGCTAAAAATCTTAGTATTTTCCATTTATATATGAAGTGTTTTTTTTATTTCTTTAAAAAAACAAGGTATTATAAAATACCAATTAGATAATTCAAGTGTATTCAGATAAACCTAACTTCCTTAAAATAAAACAATTTGTATTTATTAAAATCGATTATCAAGGCTTAAACACTTTACAAAACACTGCTTTAAGAATGCAAGTCAAATATATCAAATTATATTGAATTATATTTAAATGATCAAAGCAGGATCCGGTTTTTCACAAAAAATAAATCCGATAGATGCAGCGAATGAGGCTACATCAAATGCCATGAATTCAGCAGGTATCAACAAAGCTGATATTGTCCTGGTTTTTTGTACATTTCCTCACAGGTCACAATACAAAGAAATCCTCAATATTGTTAGTCAAATCTCTAAAACACAGAACATATTCGGATGCAGTGCAATAGGCGTATTAAGTAATTTTGGAGAAGAGGAAGGAGAACCTGGTGTTGTAGTCCTGATTATTGCCACAGATGAATTTCAGGGTTATACATTTCTTAGCGACAATATAGAAGCATCCGGAAGTAGAGCTGGGGAGGATATCGCTTCAAAAATAAAAAGCAAAAATGCGAACTCGAAAAAAGGTTTACTGGCGATACTGCCGGACCCATTTTTTATAAACCCTGAATTTCTGATAAAGGGCATAAAAAATAAACTAGATAACATACAAATGGTAGGCGCATCCGCCTCCGAGGAATTTTCATTTAATGAGACATTTGTTTTCTATAAAGACAACGTTTTTTCTAAGGCAACTTCCGGAATATATGTTTATGGAGACCTAAAATATGATATTGGAATTACTCAAGGATGTATGCCTTTGGGTAGTATGTGTAAAATTACTAAAGCAAACCAAAACATAATATATGAACTAGATGGCAAGCCTGCTCTGGAAGTGCTAAAAGAAAATATACCATCATACTTATTAGAAGACCCGGCAAAGATACCATACACTCTGTTTCTTGGTTTCCACCCTAACCCGGAGCAAAACAAGTTTTGTGAACATGAATACCTTGTTAGAAATATTATTGGAATTGATCCAAACACCGGTGTGATCGGTGCTTCTCAGCTTGTTAAAGAAGGTGAAACCATTTGCTTTACCATACGAAACCCCGATATGGCACGTGAAGATCTGAAGAGAATGCTTCAAAGCTTGAAACAAAGGAATTCTGAGCAAAATGATATTAAGTTTGGAATATATTTTAACTGCTGTGGCAGAGGATCTTCACTATACGGTCATAAAGGTATAGATACTGCTTATATTACAAACGAACTGGGCGATTTCCCATTTGTCGGATTTTTTGGAAACTCCGAAATTGCACCTTTAAATAACACAAACCACCTTTTCACATACACCGGGGT
>JAZGCJ010000245.1:0-3758 GCA_036476895.1 Thermodesulfobacteriota bacterium | reverse complement strand
GTACAAAATTATTGATTTTCTATATTTTAATCTTTTTAAAATCCTTTTCTAATAGAAAAGGATTAAACAGGCATCCAAAAAATTGCGAAAATCAATTCCGGAAACGTTAAAAAAAGACTTAGGGTTGGGGTTGTATTAAATATTTTTAGTTGTAGGAATTGATTTAATAAATTCTAATTTTTTGACGCCAATGATTTTTGTTACTTTGTATCAAGACAAAGTAAAAAGATAAAAATTATATTTAGTTTGAATAAATATTGATAAATTTTGTCATCGAAATATCTGACATTTACAATTACGAGTGAATAAAATGAACGAAGTAATCTCAATAGTAAACTAGAACTTATTAGATGTAATTAAGAGACTGCCACGCTAAGCTCGCAGTGACTAAATTAATCAAAATTTAGCTTGACACTAAAATTTTGAAAATTATAATAACCGCTTTTGGCAACTTATTATTTTAAAATTTTGAAAAGGCATGTCTGAATGCTAAAATTAATTCTAATTTTTGATTAGATTGAGGAGGTAAAAATTGAAGATATTAGTAATTCTAAGCCAAACTCAGGATACAGAAGCAAAAATAAAGGTATCTTCTAGCGGAGACTCAATTGATACTGAAGGGATGAAATGGGTTATGAATCCCTATGATGAATTTGCAGTTGAAGAAGCCCTGCTAACAAGAGAGAAGCATGGGGGTGAAGTTATTCTTATATCAATAGGGCCTGCTAGATGCATAGATGCTTTAAGGCAGGGATTGGCAATGGGTGCGGATAGCTCGGTTCACATTAAAGATGATGTTTTTGCCGATTCAGATTCATTTGCTACTGCAAAGGTAATTGCTAGTGAAATTAAAAACCTGGGTGAATTTGATATTGTTTTTACAGGAATGAAAATAATAGATGAGGAATCAGGTCAGATTGGAATCCAGGTGGCTGAAGAACTAGGAGTGCCCCATGTTTCCCTGGTAAGTAAAGTAATTGATATTAAACCCGACGAGAGAAAAGTGGTTTGTCAGAAAGAAATAGACGGGGGTTATGTTGTGGTTGAGGTTCCTCTGCCGGCATTGATAACATGTCCCGATGCAATGAACGAACCTCGTTATGCATCTTTGCCCGGAATCATGAAAGCAAAGAAGAAACCTTTAAAAGAGGTCGGATTAGATGATATTAATCTTGAGTCAATTGGATTATCAAGGGATTCTATTGGAAAGGAAGGTGCGAGGGTTAAAACTGTAGAAATTGTTGTGCCTCAAATTGAAAGGAAGTTAAAGATAATAAAGGGTGAGGATGATCCAAAGGTAAAGGGAGAAGAAATAGCAAGATCTGCTGATGAACTGGTAAAGCTACTTAGAGAAGAGGCCAAGGTAATTTAAATTTTACTATAGGAGGGAATTTAATGAGTCAGGATATATGGGTAGTTGCCGATCTGAAACTTGACGGGAGTTTAAGAAAAGTAGCATTTGAAGCACTGTCAGAAGCAAGGAAAAACCTTATCGGTAAGCTCGGCGGACAGTTATGCGCGATGCTTATGGGTTCTGGTGTGTCCGGTCATACAGATGAATTGGCTAAGTATGGTGCGGAAAAAATATACGTTTTGGATGATGCCCAACTTAAGGATTTTAGTACAGAAGTGTATACGATTGCCCTGTCCGAATTAATCAAAAAACACGAACCTTATATCGTAATAGCAGGGAATACAGTTTTTGGTCAGGACTATTTCCCGAGGGTTGCCTCCCGCTTACAAGCCGGTGTGACAATGGATGTAATTGATATTGGATTGACCGATGATAACAGGTTAAAGATTCAGAGATATTCTCATTCCAGCAAAGCAATACAAACACAGGAGTTCCATAGTAACACACCAATGATGACAACCGTAAGACCTAATTCGTTCGGGGTTGAGGAATATCCTGTTCAAGCTGAGATAATTAATGAGACAGTTGATCTAAGTCCCGAAAAGATAAGCTCGAAAATTATAGAGATACAAACCAAGGAATCTGGCAGACCTGAGCTAACTGAAGCCGACAAGGTTGTTTCGGGAGGAAGGGGACTTGGTAGTGAGGACAACTTTAAATATGTTTACGCACTTGCGGATGTTCTAGGGGCCGCAGCTGGTGCAACAAGGGCTGCTGTTGATGCCGGTTATTGTCCATATGACATGCAGGTTGGACAGACTGGAAAAGCGGTATCTCCGAATTTATATGTAGCTATTGCAATATCGGGGGCTGTCCAGCACTATGCCGGAATGGGATCTTCAAAAGTGATCGTTGCAATTAATAAGGACCCCGATGCACCTATATTTCAAATATGTGATTATGGGATATGCGGTGACCTGTTCGAAGTTCTTCCACCGTTGACCGAAGATTTGGAAAGGCTGCTTGCCCAGGATTAAGCTTCCCCCGGTTCTAAATTGGCAATCGACATACATGGCGGATTGTTGTAATCCGTCTTCCATTGTTCGGATGTTTAAATATTGATATCAACCATATCTATTTTCTCAATTTTTTCACCCAGAAATCTGTTTGCTACATCTATAAAAGTATCGGAAACATCCGTTAGATAATATTCTCTTTTTTGTATGTGCTCAGTTTTGTTAGTCAGGTCTTTCTCATCAAGTGTTCTTTTTATCTCAAGTGCTGTTTCTTCTGCTGAATCAACCAACGTAATTTCATTTCCTAAGAAATTTTGGATGCTATCTTTTAAAAGTGGATAATGAGTACATCCCAATATCAACACATCGATACCCTCACCCGATATTTCGATTAAATATTTTTCAACTATCATTTCTGTGATTTTCCCGTGGGTCCACCCCTCATCGGCTAAAGAAACAAATAGCGGACACGGTTTAGAAATTACCTTTATATCGGGATTTACATTTTCAAGCGCCTGCTTGTAGGAATTGCTGTTAATTGTTGAGGGAGTTCCTATGACCCCTACGATTCCCGTTTTAGTGGTAGCGGCAGCTTTCCTGGCTCCCGGCTCTATAACACCGACTATTGGAATTTTGTAGTCCCATCTGAGGCTTTGAAGTGCGACGGAAGAAGCTGTATTGCATGCAATTACAAGTAATTTTATTCCTTTTGATATAAGAAATTTAGCGTTTCTTTGAGAATAGGTTATCACCGTTCTGCTGGACTTGGTACCGTATGGTACCCTGGCGGTATCACCCAGATATATTATATTCTCGTTTGGCAGCTTATTAATAACCTCTCTTGCGACTGTTAATCCACCGATGCCGGAATCAAATATGCCAATAGGGAGTGTATTATTCTCTTTTTCATTCATATGTTAAACAGGTTATAGCAGTTTATCGATTGCATCATTTAATGATTCAACCCCAATCAGTGAAATAGATTTATTCGATTGCTTCAATCTATCAAGGTTTTTTTTAGGCAATACACAGGTTTTAAATCCCAGGTTCTTGGCTTCTTTTAATCTGAGCTCTGTCTGGGAAACGGCTCTTATCTCTCCTGCGAGTCCTACTTCTCCGAATATTATGGTATATGGGTCAATTGGTTTATTTTGAAGACTCGACACCAGTGAAATACATACAGCGAGGTCGGTAGCGGGTTCATCGATCTTGACTCCACCCGGAATATTCATAAATATATCCTGGCCAAGAATCTGCAGGCCGGCTTTCTTTTCCAGGACAGCAACCAGTAAAGAAACTCTATTTGGATCAAGCCCTATTGTCGTTCTTCTCGGAACACCGAAATTGCAAGGGCTAACCAGGGCTTGTACTTCAATCAGTATCGGTCT
>JAZGCJ010000244.1:0-2187 GCA_036476895.1 Thermodesulfobacteriota bacterium | reverse complement strand
AGCGAAGCGGCCTGGGAAAACATTTTAAAGGAACTCGAAGCTTCACATGAAAAACTTGCCGTGGCTTTATCAAAACTTGACGATTCCAAATTGCATCAGCCGGCAACCGGAGAGGATTATTCAAATTATTTTATGATTCACGGAGTGATTCAACATGATCTTTATCATGCCGGTCAAATTGTGCTGTTAAAAAAATAATTTGAGGTTCTACAACTTTACTAAGCTTTTGAGGTTTAGTAAAATTAAGTTCTTGAAGAATTTTAAAATACCATGAAACTGAACGACCTGAACGAAACAAAAATCCGAAAATTTTCCACAGATACGATTTACGATAGAGGGTATGACTATTACGAAAGCGGCATGGTCTATGAATTGGATTACGATCCGAATACCGATAGTCTCCAAGCGATGGTTTCTGGCAATTATGGCGACTATGAGGTTGATATAACTTCTGAACAAGGTAGAATTGATGCCGATTGCGATTGTCCTTATGATGGATATCCTTGCAAACATATAGTGGCGGTGCTACTCACATACATTCACAAACAGAATAAATATATTGAAGAGGCATTAGAACATAAAAAAGAGACATCGTCTTTAAAAGTTAAAATCAAAGCACTGCCGAAAGATGAGCTAGCGGAGCTCATCCTTTCATGCGCAAGCCAATATACCGATTTCAAAAGAGAACTTTTGGTGCGATTCGAGCCCGATAATAAAATCACTTTGACCACGATTGTCAAACAAGTAGAAAAAGCTTTTCCATCTGCGCTATCACACAATTATTACCCTTCAAATATTACCAGGCAACTCAAAGCAATAATGAAGTCGGTTGAGGACGCGTCAGATACAATCAAAGCTGAAGTCTACTGGGCAGTAGCTGACCGGATTCTTACAGAACTAAATGAATATGGTATGGATGAAGAATCACTCGAAGATGTTGCGATAAATGCCCTGGAATCTTTGGCTGAATGTTTGGAGAATAACAGATCGCTTAGACAACGCAAGAAGGAGATCATTGAAAAGCTGATGGAATACTATACTTGGGGAAATTGCGGTATAAAGGATTATATTTATGACTCGGTTTACCAATTATGCTCTGATAAATCGGATTACCAGATTCTGACTGAGAGTTTGGAAGTGCACATTAAAAAAGCGTCTTTTAAATCTTATTATCAAAATTTGCTAGCCGATTTGTACAATGCTATTGGCGATCAAACGTCGCGACTTAAGACCCTCGAAAGAAATTTGCAGTATGGATCGGATTATTGGCGCTTAGCCGAATACTGGATCGAACAGGGTGATAACAATAAAGCTTTACAAATTATGCATGAGGGACTTGAAAATGGAGAAGGTAGAAAAGCCGAGCTTTATCTATACTTTCAGGAACATTACCAAAAACAAAACGATTATGATCAAATCTTTAATTTGCTGAAAAGAAAAATTCAAAATCATGATTTGGATAATCACGACTTTAAAAGCGATGCCACCTATCGGTGCCTTTGGCAGCATTACACATCTAAAAATGATTACCAAATGCAAGAAAAATTGCTCAAACTTCGATTAGACAAAGAGATTGATTTGGATTTATACAAGGGTGCTGAAAAAACTTTGCATCAAACAGATTGGTCAGAATTTGAAGATAAAATTTTAACCCAACTTAAAGACGCAATTCCCAAGAACCAACGCGCTCGGTCCTGGCGTTGGTCTTATCCTTCAAAAGATGAGGAAACTTTAGCAGAGATTTATCACTATAAAAAAGATTTTAAGAATCTTTTAGAGACGATAAAAAATCACTATAGTTTACTGGACAAATATAAAAAGGAATTATTGCCTCTATTTCCTGAGGATTATTTAGAAAAATATTGTGACATCATTGACAACTTTATCGCTGTTCGCGGTCGAAATAACTATAACATAGCTGCCGGCTATGCTAAAAAGGTTAAAAGAATTTTTCAAACCATTTTGAAAGAACCAGAAAAATGGCAACGCTATATTCAAAAACTTAGAAGGACTCATAAGAATTTACCTGCCATGCAAGATGAGTTTGCGGGACTTTAAGGTCGCACATAAAACTCCTGTAATCCCCTCCTTAGATAAATTTCTATTTGAATTTAAATTGCATCAAACTTAAATTGGAATATTCTGTTCTGTGGTGCAGTTAACACCATAGTAAATAATCCATATTCT
>JAZGCJ010000243.1:0-7788 GCA_036476895.1 Thermodesulfobacteriota bacterium | reverse complement strand
ATTTCCATAGAATGCGTCTTCCGGCATTATTACTTTTGTAGTCTCAAGCCTCGGGGTTTTTAACTCATCGTTATCAAAGTCCAGCTGAAGTTTTTCTGCATTCTTTTTAATTTTCACCAACCTTGACTTCCGTCTTTTCTTTGCCTCTGCATAAATTTCCCTTTCTTCAGCATTTGCAGGTGTAATTTTTTTTTCAACTCTTCTCGGCCTGGCATCTTTATCAACTGCAACAAAAACGAGGTGAGAATATGTAGTCAGTTTCTTTTCCCCTGTTTCGTCATTTTCCGAAATAACTTTCACACCAATTTCCATAGAGGTCTTACCTATATACTCAACCCAGCTCTGTAATCTAACCAACTCCCCGATCTTAACGGGATTTAAGAAATCTATGCTGTCGGTTGCTCCCAAAACTATTATCCCCTTTGAAATTCTGGAAGAATTTATACTTCCAGCCAACATGATCCAATCCATCAATTTACCGCCGTGGAGACTATCAATATTGTTAGAATGCTCCGGAAAAACCATTTGGACCATCTCATTTTTGGTATCGGATATTTTCATTGATTGTTCCCTGAGTTTTCTTATTTTATTAATTAAATTATTAAATTTTTAATTAATTCCGTTTCTCCGAATGTCTAATGCCCTATTTGATTTTGTCCATTCTTTTCGCTATTATTAATCCAGTCAAATAATTTCCCTGATATCATTAAATAGTTCGCATGTTTTGCTGATTTTCACAAAAATCAGCAAAATAACTGACGGGATTAATAATATTTTAGTAAAACATATTTCTCAAACTAAAATTAATTAACAAATCCACCTTCAAACTCAACATGGTATACTAAAACATTTTTAACACGTAATAGAAAAAAATTATCCGCAAATATTCAGAGTGATATCAATTGGAAAGAAAAGTTACACTTTTTAAGCTTCTATTAAGATACAGATATTCTTTCATAGTCGGACTTATAGCGTTGTCGTTAGTAGACGTATGCATGCTAATTATTCCAAGAGTCATAGAAAAGGTAATCGACGCCCTCACACTCGAAACTGTAACGATAAATGATATAACAAGATTTTCCATTTACATTTTGGGAATTGCGGTTGCTATGTCCATATTCAGATTCATATGGCGATACTTCATTATGGGCACAGCAAGGAAAATCGAACAATCCTTAAGAAATGATTTTTTCTCCCACCTGCAAAGTCTGAATTTTGACTTCTTTTCGAATAGAAAAGTTGGGGACCTAATGGCACATACAGTTAATGATATTGAAACCATCAAGTTCGCCAGCGGATTAGGGGTTCTGGTAGCATATGACGGCATTTTCTTATTCGTATTCATTCTCATAGCAATGGCATTAATTTCCCCGGAACTCGCACTATATGCATTTATACCATTCCCCGTGTTGGGATTTGTAATCTATATATTCGGCAACAAAATAGAAAAAAGATTTCAAAAAGTGCAAGACTCGTTTTCAGAAATCACTGAACAGGCAAGACAAGCCATTTCGGGGATCAAAGTGATAAAGTCATACACTAGGGAAGAAAAGGAATATAAGGGTTTCAGCAGTAGTAGTAACGATTATCTCAACCAAAACCTGAGCTTGATTAAGGTCTGGGGCATCTACCAGCCCTTAATAACTTTCCTCGCCGCAACCGCCACGGCAATATTTCTATGGATTGGCGGTGTCAATACAATAAATATGAATATTACATTAGGAGATTTCGCAGCCATATTGATTTATCTAACTATGCTCACATGGCCCATGATGGCTATGGGCTGGGCAGTTGATATAATAAAACGAGGCAACGCATCTATAAACCGTATAAATAAAATCCTTGAAGTAGAGCCGAAAAAAGAAATTATCGAAGATCCAGCGGTACCTGAATTTAAGTCAGGCATAAAATTCCAGGGACTCAATTTCTCGTATAACGGACGAAAAATACTAGACGATGTTAATTTAAAGATTAATTATGGAAAAGCATATGGTATTACGGGTAGCACCGGATCCGGGAAAACAACATTAATAAAACTTCTCATGAAAATCGATGAACCCTCTTCGAACCATATTTTTATAGATAGTATCGATTTGGCGAAAATACGCAAGGAAGATATCAGGAAAAACATTATTTTCGTCCCACAAGAGACTACCGTATTCAGCGGAACCATTAAGGACAACATCTCATTTATGAATCCATCCGTTAAAGAGGAAGACATAGTCCGTGCAAGCAAACTTGCACAAATATATGATGAGATTGTTGAATTCCCAGATGGCTTCGATACAAGAGTAGGAGAAAGGGGTCTTAGCTTATCCGGTGGTCAGAGGCAAAGAATTGCAATCGCAAGAGCAATTCTCCTCGATCCAAAAGTTTTAATCCTGGACGATGTTTTTTCCTCGTTAGACTTACAAACAGAAAATGTAGTTATGGGGAACTTAAGAGAAATTATGAAACAGAAAACATTAATCGCGGTATCGAGCAGAGTCCCTTCAATTAGCGGATTAGACGAAATTATCGTATTTGAAAACGGCAAAATTGTGGAAGAAGGAAGCCACGAAACATTGATGCAGAAAAATGGAATTTATGCATCTCTTTATAGCATTCAGACAATATAAATAAAATGAATGATAAAGTCGGAAAAACTTACGATCTAAAGATATTAAGCTGGTTATTCGGATACACAAAACCTTATAGAGTCTTATTAATCCTATCGTTAATTTTCATGATATTTACGGCAGGACTGGAGCTGGTAATTCCATACTTGGCCAAAGTAGCGGTTGACAGCTATATCTACCCATCGTGGAGAGAAATTGATATAAACAACGAAAAAATGGGGGATGAATTAAAAGCTAAGCTCCGCGACGATTACAAAATATATCTGTTAAGTATAGACAGCAAGAGATTTTTAATTGACACATCAGAAATTGAGACGGTTGACAAATATAACCTCGAGAAATTTGGTGTTTTATCAAAAGAAAGTTTCCTGGTTATTAAGAGCAATGATCTTGATCCGGAAAAGAAAAATGAAGTTCTAAATATAATAGAAAACAATAGTCCTCTATTTAACTCAGCTGGTGGTGTTTACTTTATAGCATATTCATCTCTGGACAAACTGGGGGAAAAAGATGTTTCTATCTTAAGATCTGAGGATATACAAAGAGTTGTAAAGTTGGCACTGTTTCTCTTTTTATGCATTCTGGGAATTTTCGTATTTAGTTCACTGTTCACATACCTCTTAAACTACTCCGGACACAAAATCATGCACAGAATAAGGACTGACACATTCTCAAAAATTCTCACCCTCCCTCAAAGCTACTTTGACAGAAACCCGGTTGGACGAACCACGACAAGAGTAACAAATGATATTAATGCAATCAATGAAATGTATACATCTGTGCTGGTACAGTTCATAAAAGACATTCTGGTTGTACTTGGTGTTTTAGTTATAATGTTCTTTCTAAACAAGAATCTCACACTTATTATTTTCGGTCTTACAGTAATTATTGGCATTACCTGCATCCTGTTTAGGATGAGACTAAAAACGGTATATAGAGAAGTAAGAATATCGATTGCAAAGTTAAATGCTTTTGTCCAGGAAAGCGTAAGAGGAATAGTATTAATAAAACTGTATGAGAAAGAAAAAACAAACTTCAAAAAATTTAAATCCGTTAATAATCAAAATTTTAAAGCCAACATGGACCAGCTGTGGGCATACGCCACATTTAGGCCAATAATTGAATTTGCGAGTTTATTCGCCATTGCATTGATCCTCTGGTACGGCGGATTAAGTGTTATAACCCTCGACCTAACCCTGGGCGCATTAATAGCATATATATACTACGTAAGAATGCTTTTTAGACCAATTCAGGAACTGGCAGAAAAATATAATATTTTTCAATCTGCAGCAGCGGCTTCAGAAAATATTTTCGAGTTAATGAATGAAAAAGCGGAAAGTAAAGAGGGTATAAATGAACATGAGCCA
The DNA here is from genome assembly GCA_036476895.1 of Thermodesulfobacteriota bacterium. Lineage (GTDB taxonomy): Bacteria > Desulfobacterota_D > UBA1144 > Nemesobacterales > JAZGCJ01 > JAZGCJ01. The sequence continues at coordinate 3,803 of JAZGCJ010000243.1, read as the reverse complement.
ATTGGAAAGCTCGAATTCAATAACGTGTGGTTTTCTTACAATAAAGATGAGTGGGTACTGAAAGATGTGTCCTTTACAATCAACCCGGGTGAGAGAGTTGCAATTATTGGTCTAACTGGCTCCGGAAAAACGACTATAGTAAACCTGATACTTAGATTTTATGAAATCCAGAAGGGTTCAATCTTACTGGACGGGAGAAATATAAATGATTACAACCCGGATTATATCAGAAAACATGTTACTGCGGTGTTCCAGGACACATTCCTATTTGGAAAGAATGAAAGTGAAATTAATTTCGATGATAATGGAGGCAACTTTCTGAATTATACAAAGCTCTCAAGCCTAAACTCATTCAATGGGCGCAACATATCATCTGGGGAGAAACAAATCTTATCCCTAATGGATGCCTTTAAAAAAGATTCCAAGATATTAATCCTCGATGAGGCTACATCTCACCTGGATGCCAAAATTGAAAAGAAGGTCCGGCAAAACGTTAAGTCCGGCTCGAAACAGAAAACAACAATCATTATTGCACATAGGTTATCAAATGTTAAAGACACCGATAGAATTATAGTTATTCATAAAGGTAAGATCATTGAAGAAGGAAATCACTATGAATTAATTAATAACAAAAAGTTATATTACAACTTATATAAGCTTCAAAACGAAAGAGCTCTGATAGCAAAAGAAGTATAACCATATAATATAGTGTTATATATGAAGTTTGAATCCTCAGATACACTAAAAGAAAAAGTAATCTCACATCTTAAAAAACGAGAAAGGATAATTGAAGAAGAAGTTAAATTTGTGTTCTCCCCATATAGGATCAGCCCTATAGGTGCACATATTGATCACCAGGGCGGTCCCGTTCTTGGAATGACTATCGATGCGTATACGATCCTCGCATACATACCGATAAATGAAAGCAAGGTAAGAATTTACAGCACGAACTATCCCGGAGTAGTTGAATTCAATTTGGATAAAATAGGTGTTCCAAGTAAAAAAGATTGGGGCAGATACCCAAGAGGAGCAGCAACTTCCCTTTATAACCACAAGCAAATTAAGAACGGATTTGTAGGAGCCTTGACAGGCAGTTTGCCCTCGGCTGGCTTAAGTTCCTCGGCATCAGTGGGGTTGGCATATCTGTTGGCCTTTGCAATTTGTAATGAATTAAAACTGAGTCCGAAAGAATTTGTGGAACTGGATCGTCAAATTGAAAACGACTACCTTGGTTTGCAAAATGGAATTCTAGACCAGTCAACTATCGTCTACGGAAAAAGGGACCACCTGGTAGAGATAGACACCGTAAATTCTAAAGTGTTGGTACTGAAAAAACCCGATAATAGCGAAAATTTTCAGATATTAATTGCCTACTCCGGTTTAACAAGAGAGTTAACAGACTCTGGTTTTAATAAACGAGTGGAGGAATGCAAAAAAGCTTCAATGCTGCTGGGAATGATGTCTAACATTAAATCGGCTAACCAATTTTCAGATATTCCTGCCGATACCTATAAAAAACATATTAATAAATTACCGAAAGAATTAAAAAAGAGAGCGGACCATTATTTCTCCGAAGTTGAGAGAGTAAAAATGGGAATCAAGGCTTGGCAAAGGGGCGATTGGAACGAATTTGGCGATATAATGAATGAATCGAACCGCAGTTCTTTGGTAAATTATGAAAGCGGGAGCGATGAGTTAAAGGCTCTACAGGAAATTATCTCAAATACAAACGGAGTATATGGAAGTCGTTTTAGTGGTGGAGGGTACGGAGGCTGTGTAGTCGGGTTTGTATGCGAAAAACTAGGTGAGAATGAAATTGAAACGATAAAGTCCAGGTATTTAAATCTATATCCCCAGGCAAAGTACACGGCTGCATTTTTCATCGCCTCAACGGATGATGGGTTGAGAAATCTATGATCGCAATAATTCTTTGCGCCGGCTTCGGCACCAGAATGTATCCGTTAACAAAAAACAAATCAAAACTACTACTGCAAGTTGGGGGTAAACCAATTGTTGAATACTTAACCGATCAAATTATTGAATTCGACGGCCTTAAAGAAATCCATATTATCACAAATGATATTTTCTTCGGCGATTATACAAAATGGTTAAGCACTTATGGTGAGAGAATTCAGGCACAGGGAATCTCAATCTCTTTGTACAACGACGAAACCAGATCGAACGCACAAAGACTTGGAGCCGCAGGAGATCTTGCACTTGTTGTTAACCATATTAAACACAAATGCGATGCTATGGTTGCAGCAGGTGATAATATATTCAGGTTTTCACTAAAACCTATATGGAAAAAGTTTATGGAATCAGAGTTTAATTATGTTCTGGCAATACCTGAAGAAGATAAAAATAAACTCAAACAAACTGGTATTCTGGAAATAGACAGTAAATACTATCGAGTACTTAACTTCTATGAAAAGCCGAAACTACCCATCACAAACCTAACCTGCCCTGCCCTTTACTTTCTAAAACATGGCTCCTTGATGAAAGTAAATAAGTTTATAGAAAGTGATAAAGCTAAAGATGAAATAGGACTGTTCATTAAATATCTCGTAGAGGAAGACAGTGTTTTTGCGTTTAAAGTTGATGGTGAAAGATTAGATATTGGAACTATTCAGTCCTATGAATATGCTAAATCGATTCTAAAGAATCAGCCGGTTATCTTATAAGACCAAAACTTTTTAAGGATAAATTGTGATGGTTGCTTTTATTTTTGCTCTATTTATGATGCCAAAAGGTGTACAAAAAATAGATGCATAACTAACTGATAGTTTGTATTATATAAAGCATAATCTAAGAATATGAAATATTTTTATTTAATTATCACCGTTTCGTTTATTATATCCTTTTTATCTTTTAATAATTCATCTGCATTTGAGCTCTCGGATAATAATTGGAAATCTTATATAAACTCAGTTGTGGAATCTGAAACCTATAGCCTTAAGGTTCCTGTTCCGGTTGGTGGCGACGTTGCCGGATCGCTACAAAGGTCTAATCGAATCGTAAAACAGTCTCTCAGATTATGGTTAAACAATATTGTCAGAGACCTTGAAATAAAAAATAGAACCGAGAGAAACCCGGATCTGTCTGAGAAATTAAACATATACAAAACCTTTTATTCATGTCTTAAGGGAAATTGTGAGCCGCTAATGAATTTGGAAGCCGTTGTGTCTGCTTCGAGTGTTATATGGTTTGGGGGGATTTGGGAATGTTCTCAGGATTACGGCAGTGTATACCCGACCAGATTTGAGTTTAATCAAGTTGGCTCAAGAATTACTGCGCCAAACACTTACGGAAAAGTTCAAGGCAGAACCCTGGAACTGCAATACAACTATTTACCCGTTTACAAAACAGGCCATTTAAACAGGTATTCACAATCACACATACAAAGCTTTAGTCGATACAGCATAGCCACCATTTCAAATGATGGTTACAGATTGGAAATTAAGCCGTTAAATAATTTAAAATGGTCTGGCATGACGGGAAGTACTCTCAGCAGAAATGCAGATATAACAACCTGTTACAGATAATACTTAAAGATGTACTTGAGCCTATTTAAAGTTGAGATTACTAAAATACCAGAGGCTATTAATTAACATTAAGTAAGATACTCTTAATCTCTGTAAATGTATTAAGTGCCTCTTCCCTCCTTATGGTGGCAGTTTAGGAAGAAAAAGAATAAACGTAGATTGTTTGAGAGAATTAGGACTTCAGAAACACACGGTTAAGTGTAAAGGTCGCCTAATAATATTTTCTTCATTTCTAACTCACCTCCACAATAACGCGCTACT
>JAZGCJ010000242.1:0-22980 GCA_036476895.1 Thermodesulfobacteriota bacterium | reverse complement strand
TTTTATAATATTTACAAATTCAGAAATCATTGAAGACCAATAGATTTTGTATCTAAATTTTTAAATGTTATTACCTAACAAAAGAACTCCAATTAATCAGCACTACACCTATAACTACAAGTATTATTCCGATTAATCTAAGCATAGTTATATTTTCCTTAAGAAACAGATAAGCATAAAATGCAGTGAACAATGGGAAAGTAGCGGTCAGAGGAATTACCCTTGTTGTTAAATTTTCTTTTAAAACAACAAAATATACTAAAAGACCAACAATACCCCCTATTAACCCACCCAAACATATCCATAATAAGCTTTTTGGATCGACTTTTGTTATTTCTTTAAAATTGCCCGTTAGAATTGATAAAATAACGACGATGGATGTGGTAAACATGAATCTGATGGTTAATGCTGTAAATGGTGATGTTCTGATAAGACTTAATTTTTCGAATATTGGTGCTAAGCCCCAAACCGAAGCGACAAACAGCGACAATAACAATACTTTCATTAGATTCTCCCTTTAAATTTTGATATTAAACCCTATCCATCTTGTTGAGCAGTATTGATTTCAATTCATTTAGATTATTAATGATTATTATATTTTGTTTATCAGCGTGTTTACCACTCCTATCGAGTAAAACTGGCTCAATTCCCACTGATATAGCTCCCAGGACATCTGTTGAATGGCTATCTCCTACATGTAGGCAGTTTTCTGGATTAACACCTAATCTATCCAAAGTTATCTTAAATATTTCAGGTGACGGTTTAGCAAAACCGACTTCACTGGAAATTATGTAAACATCAAAATATCCAAGTATCCCATGCACTTCACATACTTCATAAACCCTGGAATCAAAATTTGATACAAGTGCGGTTCTCAGACCCGTCATCTTTAGAAACGAAAGAATATCAATTGTGTCTGGAAATAATTCCCAGGCATCAACTCTGAAATATTCAAATAATTCGTCGAAATACGAATCAAACTCATCAAACATCCCCAGTTCACTAAAAGCATTTTTCACAACCTCATACCACCAGTTTTTTTCAAGAATCCTTCTTTTCACGTCAGGCGCATCCCCAAAAGCCAGGGGGGGTGCTGATTTAAACGAATTTGAAAAGGCTGTCTCAATGTTTTTATGTTCATGATACACGCCGTATTTGTTGGCAATATCTGAATATGCTTTGCCCAGACCTTTTTTAATGTAAAATAGTGTATCTGCAGCATCAAAGAAGATGGCACTATAGTTGTTTTTTTTCATTTATTTATTATGATTTAAAATAATCTTTTAATATACACTGTAATTTTGTTAGGAATAAATTTAATGGATACAAATGGTATAACCGTAGCAATAGTCGATGACTTATTTTTTAGGTCAAAGATAAAACAGGCAGCAAAATCTGCCGGATCAAAAATAGAAATTATTAAGGGCAATGATTTTCAACTTAAGGAATTATTAACTTTAAAGCCTAGATTATTAATTATAGATATTAACATAAGATCAATCGACAGCATGGAATTGATAAAATCACTAAAATCCAACTCTGAATTAAAAAATATTCAAACCATAGGCTATTTGTCTCATGTTGAAACTGATAGGAGACGTGAAGCCCTTGAAGCAGGTTTTAACGAGGTATACCCAAAATCAAGATTTTCAAAAGAATTACCAAAGATACTTGAATCATAAAGAGTGCTTTAAAATTATTATTTCTTTTGCATTACCATTTTTCTCCAAACGGTCTGAGATCCAGTTCAAAGGTCCAGGCAGATTTTGGTTGTCTGGTTAGGAAATAAACCGATTCCGCTATATCATCGGCTTTCATAAAAAAACTATCATCTTTATCCTTCATCCTTTTGCGTGCTTTTTCAGATCCAATGACACCATCAATAATCACATATGAAACATGTATATTTTCCCTTCCCAGGTGTTTTGACATTGATTGGGCCAGACTTCTTTGTGCTGCTTTTGCCGATGCGAAAGGTGCGGTAAAAGCGGCTCCTCTCCATGATGCAGTTGCCCCAATAACAACAATATTTCCGGAATCCTGCTCTCTCATATCCTGAACAACTTCCTTAACAGATAAGAATAATCCTTTTGTATTAACTTCCCATGCATTTTGAAATGATTCTAAAGATGTTTCGTCAATATTTTTGAAATCACCAGATCCGGCATTGTAAATTAATACGCTAATCGGACCAAGGGTTTCTTTTACTTCGTTGAAAACTTTTTTATGGCATTCAGCCTCTGTAACATCATATTTGAATACATATGAATTACTTATATCTTTCGATAATGCTTCAACCCTTTGAACATCCCTTGCGCAAAGTGCTACAGAATAACCTTCTTTTGAAAATCTATTTGCAAAGGCAATTCCATTTCCAGGTCCTACGCCTATAATCATACAAACCGGTCTATTCATGGCATTCATATATTTTAATGGAAAATTATCAATATTTTATTAGAATTTATAAAATTTCTATATACTATTTATCAAAGTGAATAATATAACTAATCCAAATTCAAATAATAATGAAGAGACCGTTCTAGTTGTGGACTATCCAAGGAGTGGAACTACCTGGATTACCCGATTTAAAAAGCAATTGAAGCATTTTAACTACATAAATTAGGAGTATCTTATGAATGTGTTTGAATGTGTAAAGTCTCTAAGCTCTATCAGAAGTTATATTGATAAAGAAATACCCGATGAAATATTAACCAATATCATAGAAGCGGGAAGACTTGCGCCAAGTGCTCATAACGATCAACCTTGGCAATTTATAATAATTAGAGATAGGAATATTTTAAATAAATTAAAAAATTACTGTAAAAGTGGTGGATTTGTATCACAGGTTAACCTTGCAGTCGTCGTTATTACGGATCCGTCTTCAAAATGGCATGAAATTGATAGCACAAGAGCGGTCCAGAATATGGTTCTGACTGCCTGGAGCTATAAAATAGGATCGTGCTGGATTGGAAGACTTGATAAGGTTGGACTTCATGACCTTTTAAATATTCCAAAAAGTTTAAACATATTGACAGTGCTGCCTTTTGGCTATTTCAATGATAATTTAATTAGTAAATATAAGTATAGAAAAGATCAAAAAGAAATATTTCATTATGAAAATTTTGGAACTAGAAATAGGAATCAGAGTTCAGAATAACCTAAATTTGGCTGAAGCCATCTTTCAACTTCATCAACGGTCATATCTTTTCGTCTTGCATAGTCTTCAACCTGGTCTTTAAGTATTTTACCAACATGAAAATACTTAGAATCAGGATGCGAGAAATATAATCCCGCAACAGAGCTGGGTGGATATATAGCAAAATTTTCTGTTAATCTTGCACCGGTATTCTTTTCAGCATCAAGAAGACTCCATATTAATTCTTTTTCCGTATGATCGGGACATGCCGGATACCCAGGAGCAGGTCTTATACCCCTATACCTCTCCTTTATAAGATCTTCTTTTGAAAATTTTTCTTTAAGCCCGTATTTCCAATTGTCTCTGGCTATTTTGTGCATATATTCTGTCAGAGCCTCCGCAAATCTATCCCCTAAAGCCTTAATTATAATAGAAGAATAATCATCCCCTCTATTCTTATATTCATTAGCTAAATCTTCGACTTCGTTTCCCATTGTAACAACGAAAGCGCCAATATAATCTTTTTTTTGAGAATCTTTAGGAGCTACAAAATCGGAAAGACAAAAATCGTAATTTCCGCTTCCAAAATCCCTCTGTTGTCTTAAAAAATGCAAAACCCCGAGAATTCCGGTCCTTTCCCTATCAGTATACACCTCAACATCATCGCCAATACTGTTAGCATACCAAAACCCTATTACTGCTTTTGCCTTGAATTTATTTTCATTTATTACAAACTTTAATATTTTCTGAGCATCGTTGAAAAGCTTTTTGGCTTCCTTGCCGTATCTCTTGTTTTCAAAAACTTTTGGATAAATGCCTTTAAATTCCCATACCCAAAAAAATGGTGACCAATCTATATATATAGAAATATTTTCAAGTGGTATTTGTTCATATACAAAAACACCTAATTTGCCGGGTTTTTCAAGACTTATGTTTTCCCAATCGGCTCTGAAAGCGTTATCCCTTGATTTATTTAAAGAAAGAAATTCTTCCTTTTTGCTTTTGCCAGCATGTAAATTACGAAGTTTTTCATGTCTTTTTTCCAAATCACTCCTGTATTGATCATATTTCCGGGGATTCAATAATACATTACAGACATTTACAACTAGAGATGCATCTTGAACATGATCCACCACACCCTCATATTTTGGAGCAATCTTAAGAGCGGTATGTGCTTTGCTGGTGGTAGCACCACCAATCAATAGTGGTACATTAAAGCTTTGTCTCTGCATCTCTGATGCATTGTATGTCATCTCATCAAGAGACGGTGTAATGAGACCGCTTAAACCTATAATACTAGCCCCTTCCCTTCTAGCGGTGTTAAGTATCTTTTCACATGGTACCATAACACCAAGATCAATTACTTCATAGCTATTGCAGGCTAATATCACTGAAACTATATTTTTGCCTATGTCATGAACATCACCTTTAACGGTGGCAATTACTATTTTCCCCTTTGAATTTGATTTTTTACCATTGGACTTTTCCTTTTCCATAAACGGGTTCAAATATTCTACTGCCTTCTTCATAACTCTGGCACTTTTAACAACCTGTGGTAAAAACATCTTTCCCGCACCGAAAAGTTCACCAACTTTCTTCATACCATCCATTAGCGGTCCTTCAATAACATCCAAAGGCTTTTTATATTTCTTCCTCGCTTCTTCAACATCCTTTTCAGTAAAATCTGTTATTCCATGAATCAATGAATACGTAATTCTCTCGTTAAGCGTTGCTTCCCTCCATGCTTTTTGATCTACCTTCCGAGTTACGGACTCCCCTTTTACTTTTTGTGCGAATTCTAATAACCTCTCGGTAGAATCAGGCCTTCTATTAAGTAAAACATCTTCAACCCTTTCAAGCAGATCTTTATCTATATCTTCATATACCGCCAACATACCTGCATTTATAATTGCCATATCTAGGCCGGCATTTATAGTATGATATAAAAATGCGCTATGCATTGCTTCCCTTAAAACATTATTACCCCTGAATGAGAACGATACGTTGCTTATACCCCCGCTTGTTTTTACACCCGGGCAATCCCTTTTGATCTCTCTTACGGCTTCTATAAAATCCAGGGCATAGTTATTATGTTCTTCAATTCCAGTTGCAACTGTTAGCACATTTGGATCGAAAATAATATCTGAAGAACTCATTCCTTCTTCCGTTAGTATTCGATATGCCCTCTTGCAAATTCTTACTTTATCAACATTCGTCGCCGCTTGTCCCTTTTCATCAAAAGCCATAACCACTACAGCAGCGCCATATCTCATTACTAATCGCGCATTTTCAATAAACTTTTCCTCGCCTTCTTTCAAACTTATTGAATTAACAACACATTTTCCCTGAACACATTGCAGTCCTTGTTCAATAACAGACATTTTTGAGCTATCAATCATGATTGGAACCCTTGATATATCGGGCTCAGAGGCAATAAGATTTAGAAATCTGGTCATACAGGCTTCGCTATCGAGCAGACCCTCATCGAAGTTAACATCAATTATGTTTGCACCGTTTTGGACTTGCTGCAGTGCAACACCAAGTGCGGATTCAAAGTCTTCATCTTTTATCAACTTAGCAAACCTTGGGGATCCGGTTACATTTGTTCTCTCTCCGATTATTATAAAAGGTGCATTATTACTCCGAATTGTTAATGGTTCCAAACCACTCAACCTTGTAGCTTTTTCAATCACGGGAACTTTTCTGGGTTCTATTACCCTAACTTTATCGACAATAGCAGATATATGTTCAGGTGTCGTACCGCAACAGCCTCCAACAATGTTTACGAAACCACTTCTGGCAAAGTCCTCGAGATAGGATGAAGTTTGATCCGGAGTCTCGTCATATCCTGTTTCGCTTAGCGGATTTGGAAGACCTGCATTCGGATAACAGCTGGTGTAGCAACTGGCAATTTTAGATAGCTGTTCCATATACGGTCGCATTTCCTTTGCTCCAAGTGCACAATTGATTCCTACGCTTATAGGATCGGCATGCATTATTGAATACCAGAATGATTCAATTGTCTGTCCGGACAAGGTACGTCCGGAAGCATCCGTTATTGTTACAGACAGCATTAACGGAAGAGCGGTACCTAATTCTTCAAAATAGTTGTTTATTGCAAAAATAGCAGCTTTTAGGTTAAGTGTATCAAAGGTGGTTTCAGCTATTAATATATCCACGCCCCCTTCGACTAATCCCTTAACTTGTTCATAATACGTATCTGCTAGTTCCCGGAATGTTACAGCTCTATAAGCAGGATTATTGATATCCGGGGATAATGAGGTCGTTTTGTTAGTTGGACCAAGTGCGCCGGCGACAAAACATTCCTTTTCCGGATATTTAATTACATATTCCCCAACAGCCTTTTTAGCAATATTTGCAGCCGTTTTGTTCAAATCATAAATTATATCACCCAGTTCATAATCCCCCTGGGATATTCTTGTACTATTAAATGTGTTGGTTTCTATTATGTTTGCCCCGGATTCTAAATAGGACATGTGTATATCAGAAATAATATCCGGTCGAGTTAAACATAAAAGATCATTGTTACCCTTTAAATCCTTTTTATGATCATTGAATAATTGACCTCGAAAATCCTCTTCGTTAAGATCATATCTCTGAATCATAGTGCCCATTGCACCATCGAGGAATAAAATCCTGTTTTCCAGTAAATTGAGCAACCGATTATATTTTTCAGATTTTTGTAATATGCTCATATCTGATCTGATTACCAGTTATTTCTTAATTCCCTTAGCTCTTTAAAAATTTGATCTTGATTATTGCCTATTTCCGGATTTATCTTATTTGCAAATTTTATAATGGCACTTTTATCAAGTCTTAAAAATGGATTATATGTTAACTCTTCTCCGATAGATGTCGGATCGGGTGCTTTATTTTCTGATTTAAGTTTTTTAATACTCTCCAGTTTATTGATTGCGAATTTATTTTCAGGTTCCACTTTTATAGAAAACATCAGGTTTTTTTCAGCATAATCATGACCGCATAGTATTCTTAAATTCTCTGGTAGTACTTTCAACTTATATGTTAAGCTCTCAAACAGATCAATAGCATTTCCTCTAAACTTGGTATTTCCGCAGCCAGCCAGGAACAAAGTATCTCCAACAAATATATGATCACCAATTATAAGGCAAATATGTTCCGGAGCATGACCTGGGGTAAAAATTACATCCAGCTTCTGTTTTCCAAAGCTTACTTGATCACCTTCATCAATGGTATCGCTTCTTGGCGAAACACGGTCTGAGGCATTTTTATGGATAAGGATTTTTGAGGACAGAAAAACCTTTATTATGGGATCATTCCCCGATATATGATCCGGATGAGCGTGCGTGTTAATTACATAAGCTACTTTTAAGTCATTCTCCCTTATAAAATTAAGTAACAGAACAGGATCAATCGGATCTATTACAACACATTTATTTGTTTCAACACACCATAAAATATAATTGTAGTTACAGTCACTATTTTTTATCCTGAATCTGGCTACTTTATAACCGTTACCGTTAAATGTTTCCATTAATCTACTCTCCGAACATTAATTTATTTACTTGGTATAATTTAATTGACTCAAAATCTCTAAATTATATAATGCTTATTCAACAAAACAAATATTTTAGCAGTATTTAGAACTAATATTCTTAAAATGAATAAAACTATTTTAATAATAGGAATCTTTGTATTATTTTCCTTTGCTTGTAAAAAAAACGAGTATGTGCCAGGTTCCAGTATCGCAGGAATCAGGGCATCAATTAATAAAATTCTTGTATCACCCCTTGCTTTCGATGGTGCAGTGGTCGTTGTAGAGGGAATAGCAAAAGATGCTGAAGAAAAATATGGGGAATATGAAAACAGCAGAGGATTATCATTCAAGTTAACAGATTTATACGGTAATTATATTAACATAAATGCACCCAGTGGATGGGATATCGTTGACAAAGATTATGTGATTTTAGGTGGTAAATATGATAGAAAAAGTAATTCTATCAATGCCGAGCAACTGGAAGTTACTATATATGATAAAGATGAAACTAAAAAGAGGTTAAATCCAGACCCTTTACAATGAATTTCAATTTGACAACACTTTCATCTATGTGTAATTATTATTTGTTTTAGGGTAATAACTATGGGTTATGTTAAATGCTTAAAATGCAAAGAAACGGGTGAGGAAGTTCCTGAAGCACCTGTACACATTTGTGAATCTACTTTTGCCCCGCTCGAGGTATCTTACGATTATGACGCTATAAAAAAAGTTATTTCAAAAGAATTAATCGAAAGCAGAGACCAAAACATATGGAGATACAGAGAACTTCTGCCTATCTCCGGTCAACCATCAGCAGGCGAACAAGTAGGTTTTACACCTTTAATAAAAGCAAAAAATCTGGGTAAATTATTAGGCGTTGACGAGCTTTATATTAAAAATGATGCCGTATGTTATCCAACTTTATCATTTAAGGACCGGGTGGTTGCTGTAGCTTTATCCAAAGCTAAGGAATTTGGTTTTGATACAGTTGGTTGTGCATCAACAGGAAATTTAGCAAACTCCGTGGCTGCTATTTCAAGTTCTGTAAACTTAAAGAGTTTTATCTTTATTCCATATGATCTTGAGCAGTCCAAAATTATCAACACTACGGCTTACGGAACCAATTTAATACGATTAAAAGGAAATTACGACGACGTTAACCGTCTTTGTTCTGAGATATCGGGCAAATATGATTGGGCATTTGTGAATATTAATATCAGACCCTATTATTCCGAAGGTTCTAAAACACTTGGCTTTGAAGTAATGGAACAACTCGGTTGGAAAGCCCCTGATAATATAGTAATACCTATGGCAAGCGGATCACTATTGACTAAAATCTGGAAATCAATAAAGGAATTTGAGCTTTTAGGTCTAGTTGAGCCTAACAAAACGAAACTATTTGGAGCCCAGGCCACCGGTTGTTCGCCAATAACCACTGCATTAAAGAACGATTGGGAGATATTCAGACCGGTCAGAGATCCACAAACAATAGCAAAATCCCTAGCTATTGGCAACCCGGCTGACGGATTTTACGCTATTGATGTTATGAAAGAGAGCGGAGGCTGGGGTGAAGATGTCACAGATGAAGAGATAGTCAATGGTATCATGCTATTGGCAGAAACGGAAGGAATATTCACTGAAACTGCCGGAGGTGTTACAATGGCAGCGACTGTAAAGCTTCTTGAGAATAATAAAATTAGCAGAAATGAGTCAGTTGTTATTTGTATAACCGGAAATGGCTTAAAAACTCAGGAGGCGATAGTTAACAAAGTAAATCTACCTTATGTCATTGATGCTAATATTGAGGAATTTCAAGAATTATATTCGTCATTAAATGGCAATGATAAAAAAGGAGGAATACAGTATGCCCATAGTACGAATTCCAACCCCTCTTAGAAAGTTAACCGGAGATAAGGATGAAATAGACATTCAGGCTACTGACGTCAATGGTCTAATAAATGAGCTGGAAAACAACTTTCCCGGAATTAAGGATAGGCTTTGTGACGAAAAGGGAGAAGTAAGAAGATTTATAAATATATATATTAATAACGAAGATATTAGATTCTTAAACGGTGTCAAAACTGAACTTAAATCAAATGATACCGTTTCGATTATTCCAGCTATTGCAGGGGGAGTTTTTAATTATTAATTTATTCATATTCATGAATAAATAATATTTTATGTACTGAAATTCTATGGTAAATTCTTAATATTTTCCGAGAATTTTCTATTTATTGGGTAGTTTTTTCCCATTAGATCATTTGCCAAATCTTTTAGTAGCTTTTTCTGTCTGGAATTCAAATCTGTTGGGATTTCTACAAATACCTTAATATACATATCACCCAAATACCTTCCATCTAAACTGGACACACCTTTTCCTTTTAGTTTGAAAGTTTGTCCTGTCTGAGTACTTGATGGTATTTTAAGCTGTTCTTTTCCATAAATTGTTTGAACTTCGATATTTCCCCCCAACGTTGCGAGTATAAAATCTATTGGCAGTTCATAGTATAAGTTATCACCTTCTCTTTTATATAATGGATGCTCTATTACGATTGTCTCGATATAAAGATCTCCATTTTGACCACCATAGAGACCTGGTTCACCTTCACCCCTGATTTTAAGTCTTGTACCATCATTAATGCCAGGAGGAATATTTATATTCACATTCTTCTCTTGTTGTATTACGCCGGATCCCCTACATTGTTCACAAGGATTGGTTATAAATCTGCCGGTGCCATTACATTGAACACAAGTTCTGCTTACGGAGAAAAAACCTTCAGCAAATCTAACGCTTCCATGACCATCACAAACGGAACACGTTGACTCTCCACCTGTTTGTGCACCACTTCCGTTACATTGACCACATAAAACACGTTTTGGAATTTTAAGATCTTTTTGAGCTCCGAATATTGATTCTTCAAAGGTAATTTGCAAATTATATTTTAGGTCTCTTCCTCTATTAGACCTATCCCTCCTGCCAGTATTGAATACCTCTTCGAATAAATTGCCAAACAGGTCACCAAAATTCCCACCAAAGTCCATGTCAGTAAATAATCCTTCACCTGTAATATGACCAAAACTATCGTATTGGGCTCTTTTGTTTGGATCACTGAGAATTTGATAAGCTTCGTTAATTTCTGTGAATTTTTCAGATGAAATCTTATCGTCAGGGTTTCTATCGGGGTGATATTCAAAAGCTAATCTTTTAAAAACTTTTTTAATCTCTTCGTGAGCAGCACTTCTATCTACTCCTAAGATCTCATAATAATCTTTTTTTGACATTACTAACCTGTATCATGTCTCAGGATCTATTTCTTGGGGCGGTTTTTCTACATTTGCATAGATAAATTCTGCAAATCTATAGGATGAGGCCTGGAGTTCATCAAATGAATCTTTAATATGTATATACATATCTGTCTTTATAGCTTGTTCCAACTTTTCTACACAATCTTCAATCTTTTCTTTTAATTCTTCAGTAATCATATTTTCATAAGTAGCAAGTGTTTTATTTACAGAATACAATAATCCGTCTGCCTCATTTTTTAATAGAACCAACTCTTTTTTTCTTTTATCATTGTCAATACTTTCTGTACTCTCACTGATAATTTGTTTTATCTCTTCTTCCGATAGCCCTCCGGAGGTGATTACCTGTACCGCTTGTTCCTTACCTGTACCCAGATCCTTTGCAAAAACACTTAGGATTCCATCTGAATCTACTTCAAAGCTAACCTCTATTTGCGGAACACCTTTCGGGGCAGGAGGGATACCGAGAAGTTTAAAATTAGCCAATGAAATATTGTCATTGGATAAATCTCTTTCACCCTGAAGAACATGTATATTAACAAAATCTTGATTGTCATTTGCAGTAGTAAATGAACTGCTCCTTTTCGTTGGTATCGTAGTATTTCTCTCTATGACCTTTGTAAACAAACCACCCTTTGTTTCAACTCCCAATGAAAGAGGAACAACATCTAATAACATAACCTCAGTGATCTTTCCTTCCAAAACACCTCCTTGAATCGCTGCCCCGATGGCAACAACTTCCTCAGGATTAATATTTGTATGAGGCTCTTTATTGAAGATTTCTTTAACCTTTGAATATATCCTCGGCATTCTGGTCATTCCGCCTACCATAACAACTTCATCTATATCCTCATAGGTAAGATTCGCATCGTTTAAAGCCTGAGTGCATGGAGCTTCAAGCCTTTCTACTAAATCATCAACAAGCTGTTCAAATGTATCTCTGTTTAATTTAATGTTTAAATGTTTAGGGACGTTATCATCCACAGCTATAAATGGTAAATTAATGTGTGTTTCAGATAATGAAGATAGTTCATGCTTAGCTTTTTCAGATGCCTCTTTTATTCTCTGTAAAGCCATTTTATCTTCTCTTAAATCTATTTTATGTTCATCCAAAAAATTATTGATTACCATTTCCGCAAGTCTGTTATCAAAATCATCTCCGCCTAAAAAACTATCACCGCATGTGGCCTTAACATCGAATAAACCATTATCCATTTCCAGTATAGTAATATCGAATGTGCCACCGCCAAGATCGAACACAGCAATTTTTTGATTTACTCTCTTGTCTAATCCATAGGACAAAGCTGCTGCGGTTGGTTCATTAATAATTCTTCTTACATTAAAACCAGCTATTCTGCCAGCATCTTTGGTTGCTTGCCTTTGTAAATCATTAAAGTGAGCGGGAACCGTTATTACAGCCTCTTGTAACGGATACCCAAGATAATCCTCTGCAATTTGTTTCATTTTTGATAAAATTATGGATGAAATTTCTTGGGGACTATACTCTTTTTCGTTTACAGATACCCATGCATCTCCAGACTTGCTTTTTGTTATCGTGTAAGGCACTAAATCCTTAGTTCTTAAAACTTCTGGCGAATCGTGTTTTCTTCCAATAAGTCGTTTAACACCGTATACCGAGCTTTGTGGACTAACCACTGTTTGTCTTTTAGCCACGGCACCGGACAATCTGCTTGCATCTTCTGTAAATGCAACTATGGAAGGGGTAATTCTGCTGCCCTCTTCATTCGGAATTACAACCGGGGTTCCGCCTTCAATTACTGCAACACATGAATTTGTTGTTCCAAGATCTATACCGACAATTGCCATTTATATCAAATTTTCCTGCTATTATATGATTTATTCATTCTATACTATCAGAAATAGTATCACTTGAATTATTATTATCAATTGCTTCTTCGTCTATTGAACCTTTCGAAACGACAACAAGCGCTGGTCTCAAGAGTCTTTCCTTTAACAAATATCCCTTGACCATAACCGATATAATCAACCCCGGGGTTAATTCATTAGTTTCAATTCTCTCGATAGCCTGGTGATATCTGGGATCGAATTCAGTACCTTTACTTGAATCAATCTGAGTTACACCAAATTTTTCAAGACAACTCACAAAATGCTTGTGTACCAATTTAACACCTTCGATAAGTCCCATAGAGTCGTCTTGTTCATCCGCATGTTCCAAGGCTCTTTCAAAATTGTCCAGAACATTCAAAAGCGCCTTAATTAATTCTTCATTGCCATAGGAAATAATATCGGCTTTCTCTCTGGCTAATCTCTTTTTATAATTCTCAAAATCTGCAGTCAACCTAACATATTTATCATAGAGTTCATTATAATCTCCGCTTTCTCCGCTGATTTCATCGGTTTTGAATATTTCTTCGCTTTTTATCTCAATGGAACCGTTATCATCAGATCCATTATTGTTTGAACTAGAGACCTGATCTGATGTATAATCTTCAGTGTTGATTTTCTCTTTTTCTTCATCATTTGGATTATGTCCCATCTCAGCCTCCTTCTTCGCTTACTAAATTACTGACGTATTTAGCGGTAAAATTTACAAGTGGTATAATCCTAGAATAGTCCATACTTGATGGCCCTATTATCCCCAGGCTCCCTAATTTACTTCTAGGACCGTACGGCGCAGCAATTATGCTGTAACCTTCCGGAATTCCATTCTCTTCGCCAACAAATACTTTTGTTGTTTTATCTCTCATCACATCCTCCAGAATTCGTATTAGAAGGTCTTTTTCTTCAAATGCATTGAACAGTACTTCCAAATTATGGCGTTTCGAGTAATTGTGATTTTTTAACATTGACATTTGTCCCTCAATATATACATCCGACCTTTGATTTTCTTCTAATACTTTCGTGCTTACCTTAACTATACTTTCAAAAATAGAATTATATATCTGACGCTCATTCTTTAATTTGCTTAATACATAATCATTTAATTGTTTAAGTGTAAGCCCAAATGACAATTTGTTTAAGTAGTCGCTCATTTTATTTAAAAGTTCTTTAGATACAACCCTCTCGGTCCTGACCACAGTTTTTTCAGTTAGACCTCCTTCGAAAACTAAAATTATCAATAATTTTTTACTTCCTAAGGAGATAATTTCGGCTGAGTTAATCTTAACCACCCTTATATCGGGCACAGTGGCTAATCCTGTGTAGTTAGAAATTTTTGAAAGGGCCTTTGTAATCTTTTGTACAATTTCATCTATTGTACCATCAATATTGAAATATTTATCAAATAAAACCCTTTCTTTTTTCTTCGTTAAGTAATGTTTAGAAATAAGCGTATCTGTGTAAAACCTAATTCCCTTATCGGTAGGAATCCTTCCGGCAGATATATGAGGCTGCCGCAGATAACCCAATTTCATAAGTTCAGACATAGTATTTCTTACAGTAGCGGAGCTATAAGAAAGCTTATACTTATCAACTAGAGAAGATGAACCCACGGGATTGCCAGTTTTAATATAGGTGTCTATTATAAGTGTTAATATCTCTCTTGCTTTTTCAGAAAGTAATTCAATATTCATAATAACTTACCTTTGAAATATAATGATTGACCATAAATTGTCAACGATGATTATCCCTGTTTTTAATATATTAATTAATCTAGTAATGAATATGCATTTCCTTCAAGCAGTCCGGACACTGATACTACAAATTGATTTATACCCGTAATATCCATTACTGTTTTTAAAATAATCATTCCTGGTATTATTAAATCTTCCCGTCCTTTTTCCAATCCCGAGATATAAGACCTTTTGCAAAAGGGTGTTTCAACAATTAATTTATAAACTTCGTTCAGTTTATATTTTTCAATAACAAATCCATCTACATCAGCAGGAACAAAATTGTTTTTACTGAGGATAATTGAAGCCAAAGTGGTAGGAGTACCTGCAGTAGCGACCATCTTTAAAGATTTAAACTCATTATTATTAAATTTACTTAATACTTTGTTTAATTTGTTTTTAATTAATGTATTCATCAAGTCAAGTTGTTCTTTTGTAGTAATATTTGTTTTTAAATATTTTTCAGCAACATGGACAACACCAAGGTTTATACCCCAAAAATTATTTTTATGATTGTTACTAATTAATATTAATTCTGTGCTACCGCCGCCAATATCAATAATTAAGTTATTATTATGATATTTATTTAAGGATTTCAATACTCCTATTGCAGTTAGTTCAGCTTCTTTTAGCTGGGATATAGTTTCAACATTTATTCCAGTTTCATCTTTGACTTTTTTAATAAAATATTTTTTATTTTTTGCTTTTCTGACAACACTCGTAGCCACAGCTCTTATTTTTTGGGGGCTATACTTTAAAATATTCCTTTTATATTTAGTTAATACCTTAATAGCCCTCTCTATATTGCCTGTGGTGATAAGTTTGAATCTTTAGTAAAACCTTCACCAAGTCTTACAAAATCTTGAGCATAGTATAAATTATCTAGGACATCGTTTTTGTTCCGTGAAATTAAAATTCTGAACGTGTTGGTTCCCAGATCTAATGATGATACAATCACTATTAAATAGAATTTCCCTGATCGAGTTTATATAACTTTGAAGTTTTTACGTAACTTAATGCAGAATTTTTAATATTTTCTATTTCTTCATTGGTGAGATCCCTTTTAATCCTAGATGGTACTCCCATAACCAGTTTTCCCCTTGGAACTACAAAACCGGGTGGAACCAGTGAACCTGCGCCAATGAAAGAACTTTGTTCAACAACAGCACCATCCAAAACAATGGATCCCATTCCTATAAGAACTTCATTCATTATGGTACATCCATGAAGTATTGCTCTATGTCCCACTGTAACGTTATCACCGATAATCAAGGGATGTATATCTGTAGTTACATGAAGGACAGAGTTGTCTTGAATGTTTGTATTATCGCCAATCTTTATGTAATTCACATCTCCTCTTATCACGGAATAGAACCATACACTCGAATTTTCTCCAATTTCTACTCTGCCAATTATTGTCGAATTTTCTGAAATAAAGGCACTGCTTTTAATGTCCGGATAAAATCCGTTGAAAGATTTTATCATTATTTATAACAATTAATGTTCCGATTCAATGTCCTTTGAACTTTCTTCAACAATTTTTGCTGCCAGATGATTGGGGACTTCCTCATAGTGAGAAAAATCCATTTTAAATGTGCCACGACCGCTGGTTATAGATCTAAGTTCAGGTGCATATGTCAGCACTTCACTCATAGGGATAAGGGCATTAATTACATTTTCACCTGCAAAAGAGTCTACCCCGGACACCTTACCCCTTCTGGAATTAACATCCCCTATAATATCACCCATGCAATCTTCAGGGGCACTGATTTTCATACTCATTATAGGTTCGAGTAATTGTGGTTTTGCATTTTCCATAGCTTTTTTAAATGCCATAGATCCTGCAATCTGGAACGCGATATCGGATGAATCCACGGGATGGTGTTTACCATCAAATAGTCTGACTTTAACATCAACTACGGGATAACCCGAAGATATGCCCTTTTTCATAGCTTCGATAACGCCCTTTTCAACTGATGGGATAAAATTTCTTGGTATAACACCCCCAACTATGTTATTTACAAACTCATATCCGCTTCCCCTTTGAAGAGGTATCAATTCAAGCCATGCATCTCCATATTGACCTCGTCCACCGGTTTGTTTAATATACTTTCCTTCCGCTTTAGATCTGGATCTTATTGTCTCTTTATAAGGAACTCTTGGGGTTTTCAATTTAACTTCTACGCCGTATTTACTTTTGAGTCTTTCAACTATTACCTCTACATGAACCTGTCCTGCTCCCGATAACAAAAATTCTTTAGTCTCATCAACAACTTTATATTGAATAACAGGGTCTTCCTCCTGGATTCTATTTAATGAGGGCATTAATTTATCCTCATCCGATCTGCTTATGGGTTCTATTGCATATGACATTACTGCTTGTGGGATCATTGTAGGTTTTATTATTATTTTTTCCGATTCAACAGTTAAAGTATCACCTGTCTGTGCATCTTTTAGCTTGTTAACAGCAACAATATCACCGTGCAATGCGTTTTCAACAGGAATTTGTTTTTTGCCGATCAACCTGTAAAGATGTGTAAGTTTTTCTTTGGAATCCTTGCTTGAATTGAAAATTGTAGAGTCAGGCTTTATTTCACCAGAAAACACCTTGAATATAGTTATTTTCCCTGCATAAGGATCCGAAATGGTTTTAAAAATATATGCTGTCGGTGGCTGCTGCAGTCCTGGCTCCCTGACTATTTCTTCCCCATTTTCATCCAGGCCTTTTACAGGCTTAGATCCCGCTGCACTGGGACAGTATTTTACAATACCATCTAATAAAGCACTTACCCCTATCAATTCGATGGCAGACCCGCATAGAATTGGAACTATGTTACAATTAGTTATTCCCAGTTTTAAATTTTCAATAATCGTATTATTATCTATTGTCTCTCCTTCAAGATATTTTTCAAGTAGTTCATCATCTAATTCAGCAACTGATTCAATAAGTAATTCTCTATGTTTTTTTACATAATCCCCATAATTATCGTCTAGTGGATTTTCATTTTGCTGTCCGTCTTTACTGAAAACAAAATATTTTTGCTCAACAAGATCATATATACCTCTGAGTTCATCGCCTTCTTTGATAGGGATATTTAACGGGGCAATTCTAGCTTTATAATCATTTTGAATCTCTTTAAGGTTGTTTTCATAGTTGTCAATTTCCTTATCCAGTTTATTGATGAATATCATGCTAGGTAGTTTCATTTCATCTATCATAGATCTGAATCTTTTTGCCTGCGATTTAATTGATGAATATGAATTTAATACAAGTATTGCACTATCAACAACCTTCAATGATGATTCGGCTTCAAATAAAAAATTTGAAAATCCAGGTGTGTCTACAACGTTAATAATGTTTCCGTTCCATTCCGCAAATGACACATGAGAATTTATAGACATCTTCCTCGATTTTTCCTCTAATTCAAAATCTAATGTAGAACTGCCGTCATCCACTTTCCCTAGTTTGTCCGTGGTACCGGAGAGAAACATCATACCTTCAGCCAACGTTGTTTTGCCAGTTCCATGAGGTGATATCAGTGCAATTGTATTAACATTGTCCCTGCTATAATCTTTCATTATCAACCCCCTTTTTTTTAATTTACTATTATAGAATGGCTGACCTCGATTTGTAAAGACAAATTTAATAAGAAAGGAGTAAAAAAAAGAGACATCTTTCAGTACGAAGTGCCTCTTTTTTTTACTCTAATTTAGTTTGTTGCTTTTATTTTTCAGTAAACTCTGCATCAATTATATCATCACCGTCATTATCATCATCCGATTGAGCATGTGTGGGTTGACCATCTTCAGCGGAATCAGATTTGGTTTCTGCGGCAGGCTCATCTCCTTGTTGACTGGATGCCTGCTGTTTGTACATAATTTCCGCCAACTTGTGTGATGCATCCGTTATATTCTCTATTGATTTTTTGATTCCATCATTATCGTCCAGCTTTAGGGCATTTCTTCCTTCTTCAAGAGCAATTTCAAGCTCCGACTTTTCTTCATCGGAAAGTTTATCCTGTAATTCTTTAAAGCTCTTATCTGTTCTATAAATCAATTCATCCAGCTTGTTTCTATTTTCAACTAACTCCTGTTTTTTAATATCTTCTTCTACCTTTTCTTCCGCATCTTTTACCATTGAATCAACCTCTTCACTGCTTAGTCCGCTTGATGCCTCAACCCTAACCTTTTGTACCTTTTGACTCGCCATATCCTTTGCAGACACATGAAGAATACCATCGGCATCTATATCAAAAGCAACCTCTATTTGGGGAACTCCACGTGCGGATGGTGGTATGCCGTCAAGGATGAATCTTGCCAATGTCCTGTTATCAGTTGCCATCTTTCTTTCACCCTGTAGTACGTGTATTTCAACTGAAGTTTGATTATCCTCTGCAGTTGTAAACACCTGGCTTTTTTTAGATGGTATAGTGGTATTTCTTTCAATTATGGCAGTCAAAACGCCGCCCAATGTTTCTATTCCAAGTGAAAGCGGAGTCACATCAAGCAATAGGATATCTCGGACTTCTCCCCCTAATACAGCACCCTGGATAGCCGCTCCCATTGCAACAACTTCATCAGGATTTATTCCTTGATTAGGCTGTTTTCCAAAAAAGTCTGTTACAGTTTTCTGGACCAATGGAATTCTTGTAGACCCGCCAACAAGAATAACCTCATTTATATCCCCGGCTTTAAGGCCTGCATCTGTAAGAGCCTGTTTGCAGGGATTTAATGTACCCTTGATTAAATCCTCAATAAGTTGCTCAAATTTTGACCTTGTGATTTTTAATACCAAATGTTTTGGGCCTGTATTATCTGCTGTGATAAATGGCAGATTAATCTCGGTTTCAAGGGTGTTGGAAAGTTCTATCTTTGCCTTTTCGGCAGATTCTCTCAATCTTTGTATTGCCATTTTATCATTACTCAGGTCAATACCAGATTCCTTCTTAAACTCAGAAATTATGTATTCCATGACTTTTCTATCAAAATCATCACCGCCTAGACGCGTATCACCATTAGTCGATTTTACCTCTATTACGTTGTCACCCACTTCCAAAATAGAGATATCGAATGTTCCACCACCCAAATCGTAGACAGCTATAATACCTTCATTTTTTTTATCAAATCCATATGCAAGCGCAGCGGCTGTCGGTTCGTTAATAATCCTTTTTACCTCTAGTCCGGCAATCTTTCCTGCATCTTTGGTGGCCTGTCTTTGACTGTCATTAAAATATGCAGGAACGGTAATTACGGCTTCCAATACATTGCTTCCAAGATAACTTTCTGCGGCCTTTTTCAACTTGATCAAAACATGAGATGAAATCTGGGGAGGAGAGTACTCTTCACCATTTGCCTCCATCCATACATCGCCATTTTTAGCCTTAATTAGTTTATAAGGAAGCATTTTAATTTCATCTTTAAGTTCTCCGTATCTTCTGCCCATAAGTCTTTTAGTTGAGTAAATTGTGTTTTCAGGGTTGACTACAGCTTGCCGTTTAGCAGGCTCTCCTACCAAGACTTCCCCTTCTTTTGAAAAAGCAACGATTGAAGGTGTAACTCTTGAACCCTCATCATTTATTATAACTTTTGGTTCTCCTCCTTCAACTACCGAAACAACCGAATTTGTAGTACCTAGATCAATCCCAATAATTTTTGAAGTAGCCATTTATATCTCCTCCCGATAATGTAAACTTGCACTTAATTTCTCTTTTGAATTTGTTAATTTTGTTACTTCAAATCTAAGCTTTTTTAACGCTTCAGCTTCAATCTGACGAACTCTCTCCTTGGAAATCCTGTACTTATCGCCCAACTGTTTTAGTGTTACTGTGGGGCTAGCAAAAAATCTGCCTCTAATTATCTCTTTTTCGCGATCGGACAATTTATCAAATCCCCTCTTAATACCTTTATTTGAAAGCTCCCGGTTTTCATCTGCAATGATCAAATCTTCTTGGCTCTCATATTTACCGCTTAATAGATTTATTGGAGATATTGAGTCTTCACCTTGTGATTGATCCAGGGAATAATCTCTCGAAGCCATACGAATCTCCATATCTTTAACATCTTTTTCTTTAACACCGAAGTGATTAGCAATTTTTTTTACATCCCTTTTTGATAATTTGTCGTCATTAATCCCCAGTTCTCTCTTTGCTTTTGAAATTCTCTGAAATAATTTTCTTTCAGCCTGAGTTGTTCCAATTTTTATTTGACTCCAGAATTTCATAATATAATTATGTATTTGAGATTTTATCCACCAAACAGCATATGAAATAAGTCTATAACCCATGTAAGGATTAAATTTCTTAACTGCTCTCATAAGACCCAAGGTGCCTTCCTGTATTAAATCTAAAGCATTGAATCCATACTTAACATATTCAGACGCTATTTTTACAACAAATCGCAGATTTGATACTATAAGGCTGTTTGCAGCATTTAAATCACCATCATCATAATATACTTTTGCTAATTCATATTCCTTTTCTCTTGAAAGAAGCGGATATGTATCAATTTCATTAAGATATACCTGTAATGAATTTTTAACGGCTAACTCTTGCATCTTTAATGACCTCCTCTATGCAAACTAATCATCATATGATGAAAGTCAAGGTTTTGTGATGCAAAAACACATGGGGTATCGGAGTTTTGTCTTAATTGGGTCAGGTTAATATAATGATTGATATTAGTGTGTTACAATTATTTCTTAAAGTATTACTTAAGATATATTTACAGCTTCAACCACCTTCCTTGCAGCTTCTTTCATATCAGAACCATTCAATATGTTCAAACCAGAGTCGGATAAGATCTTTCTTCCCAATTCAACATTTGTACCTTCTAGCCTAACAACCAATGGAACATCTATACCCACATCTGTTGCAGCCGTTACAATTCCGTTGGCAATAGTATCACATTTCATAATTCCACCAAATATATTGACAAAAATGGCTTTGACATTTGGGTCGCTTAATATCATTTTAAACGCCTGGGTTACTTGTTCAGCAGTGGCTCCACCACCAACATCTAAGAAATTTGCAGGCTCTCCACCGTGATGTTTTATAATATCCATAGTAGACATTGCTAGGCCGGCCCCATTTACCAAACAACCTATGTTACCATCTAGTTTTACATAGCTGATATCCCACTCCTTAGCCTCAAGCTCTGTTGGATCCTCCTCATTAGGATCGTGCATTTTTTCAATTTCCTTGTTTCTATAAAGTGCATTATCATCAATACTTAACTTAGCATCCAATGCAATTACATCTGATCTTTTGGTTAATATAAGTGGGTTAATTTCAGCAAGATTACAGTCGTTATCTATGAATGCACTATACAATCCCTGGATAAGTGAAACAGCCTTATTAACAGTTTTGTCTTTTAGTCCAAGAAAGTAAGCAATCCTTCTACCATGAAACGGTTGAAATCCGATTTCATGATCGATATATTCCTTTAATATTTTATCCGGTGTTCTTCTAGCAACCTCTTCAATCTCTACACCGCCCTCAGGACTAGCCATAATTACGACCTTTTCATTTGCACGATCGATAACAATTCCTATATAAAACTCTTTATCGATATCGGACGCCTCTTCAATCAATACCTTTTTTACAATCTTACCCCCCGGACCTGTTTGATGAGTCACCAGATTCATTCCAATAATTTCAGATACAATTTCACCTACCTCCTCCAGAACAGAAACTAATTTCACACCTCCTGCCTTGCCCCTTCCACCTGCATGTATCTGTGCTTTTATTACTACCTTGTCCACTTTCAAATCATTAGCAATCCGAGTGGCCTCTTCGGGCTCAGTTGCTACTTTTCCCATAGGAACAGGTACACCGTATTTAGATAATATCTCCTTTGCTTGATACTCGTGAATATTCACGCCTTTATTTCCTCCTATCCATCATATACAATTAATATTACATATTTTCTACAGATACTATACTAAACATTTAGATGTTATAGGCTTAAAAGAACCTTTTTAAAATCTCCAAAGTACAATAGCAGTGATTACCGTGCCGACTATTGCACTTCCATAACAAAATACCGATATAATAGATCTAATATCCATTAGACCTATATCACTAAGTATTGAACGGAAGCGGTGAGCAAAATGAAAAAGGGGCAATGCTATGAGTGTAAAAATGAAGATTCTAATCACCGGATGAGAAACTGCTCCCAGAGTGCGTTCATAGACAAAAGGCTCTTCCCCTACCAAGGCGAATGGTATAACAAGACCAGTAAAAACAATTAGTATTGGTATGAACATAGCAGCTACAACCCCGCCTGCTGCAAACAAAGACCAAAAGATTGGTTCGTTTGATTTTCTCATAGTTAAACTACCGAAATAACCCAAGCCAATATTGCTGATATAATTAACCAACCAACGAAATTGGCACCGGATATTAGATATGGTG
>JAZGCJ010000241.1:0-10623 GCA_036476895.1 Thermodesulfobacteriota bacterium | reverse complement strand
TGGTTACTCAACTAGCCCAGGCCCCCCAAAGGAATATGTTGGTAAAGGAAATAATAAGATAAGTAAACTTGAAAGAAAACTGGAGATTATGAGGCAGGAACTTATTAGGAGGGGATATATACCATAGACTTACATAAACAAAAGATGATAGCAAACTTAACTGTTCAATTTTTATATTGACAAAATATTCTTTTTAATGGTTTAATACAATTTAGCGTATATTATACTTACCTTCCGTAAAATTGATTTAATTTTCCAAATTAGTGCAATATGAGAGGCGGCAATGCAAAAATCAATTTTTGTTATTGTCAATTCATTTTTCCCCACCGATATTTGCATCTCTGGTGAAAGCAAATCTTACAACATTCACATTTCTTATATCACGTTTCAAGGTTCACGAAACGTTTCAATAAATCCATCGAATTTCCTGATTTCCGATCTTCCCTTTGTTCGAGGTTATTATCAATCCTGAAACAAGGATATTGAAGGTATAACTTGAATAGGTATGGTTAATTTCCAAGAATTATAATTACTTTCTACGTAACGGGGGTGAACACTCATCTCTTATAGAGAATAATAACGTTTTTGTTATTTCATAATAGAATCCTTACGATAAAGGCAAATCCTTAAACAACACTGAAAATAAGTTCAGCACAGGGTTTCAGGGTGCTAATTTGTGGTTTATGAAACAGGTTCTTTTGTAGTCGTCGTAATTACATTTTTTTTAAAGGAAAGGGGCATAAACGACTAACGAAACGGGCCAGTTAGATAACTGATTTCTTAACAAGTGAGACATTTTTCAATATGTAATGTACATAAATTGTTTAAGAGGTTATATAAGTTATCTTTCTAACAGGGCGGGCATCGTCACCCTAACCTACTAAACATCACTTTGTAGCAGTGGTATAAAAAAGATTGCAAAAATCTAATAACTCTGAAGGGGTAGAGATCCACATGCTATGCCCGTGAGTATCTACTTTTTTTAGAACGTTTGCAAGACTCTTTTTGATATTAAAGGGAGGAAAAATAATGCGTATTAAAATAATCATTTTAGTCCTGTCTGCTTACAGCATTTTCAATTTAACTCTGGCCTTTTCTAAAGAAGTTTCAACGCAGGGACAAGGAGAAATTAAAACGACCTCAATGCCAGCAGAAGAGATTTTAGAAGAGATCAGGTGGCTACAGGCAGAAGCTATAATAACCATTACCACAAAACATGGAATCCCGATTAGCAAGGCTCCAGGCATCGTTACTGTAATCACGGCTGAAGAGATTAAACAAATGGGTTTCAGGACGTTGGCGGATGTTTTAAAAACAGTACCTGGTTTTGATATCCAAATGGATAGTAATGGAGATAAAGATTTTATTGTTAGAGGCATGGTGGATTTCGATTCAAGCAAAGTGAAGGTACTGATAGATGGACACTCTGTTAATGAACCATCGTCTGGTGGTGCTTCGTTCAATTTTTTCGACCTAGTAGTTGAGAATATAAAAAGGATAGAAATTATTAGAGGTCCTGGTTCTGCTCTGTATGGCCAGAATGCGTTTCTTGCAGTCGTTAACGTTATAACAAAGGATACTGAAGATATAGATGGATTTCAATGGACAGTAAGTGGTGGAAGCTTTGATACTAAGAATTATAATATGTTATTCGGGAAGGAGTATGGAGACCTGAAGATCTCTGGATTCTTTGATTTCTTTGATACAGAAGGTTTTAGCAGAAAGGTTGAACAGGACATTCTTTTCCCGGCCTCTTTCTCTATGAGTCCTGGAAGATCTCAAAATGAGAAGGAAAAGACAGACTTGAACCTAAAACTATCTTACAAAAACCTGGAGATTAAGGGCAAATATATGAAAAAGAGGAAGGAAGGTTATATAGGGTTTGATAATGCTCTCAGTGATGATACGTTATGGAAGTTTACTTATATATTTGGTGAACTTATTTATAAATTACCTTTGACAGAAAAGCTGAATATGATACCAAAAGTATATTATGACCAATACAACAGTGATTTATTTATTGAGTCTCGTCCGGATGGTTTTATTGCGCCAACACCATTTCCGCCAATTACAATACCCTATCCTGATGGTATAAAGGGGTTGTCAAGGTTTAAAAATCGGACTATTGGCTTTGAAAATCAATTCAATTATAACGTATTTGAAGGAAATGAATTGACATTTGGCTTCCAATACGAATGGATTCACCAAGGTGACATACATCTCAAATCAAATGTTCATCCTTTAACAATTGCTCCCCTTCCCTCATTTCAGGACTTTTCTAGTGACCTTCCCTTTTCTAGAAGGGCTACAAGACAGATATGGGCTCTTTATTTACAGGATGAGTGGAACATTACGAAGGATATTGATTTGACCGTTGGTGTGAGGCATGACCAGTTTACACGATTCGGAGGCACGACCAATCCAAGGTTTGGGCTTGTATGGCGATTTATGGAGGATGCACACTTAAAGCTCCTTTTTGCAACAGCCTTCAGGGCGCCTAATTTTGCCGAAATGTTTCTTATGAATAATCCCTCTACGATAGGTAACCCCAGCCTTGATCCGGAAAAGATAAACACATTTGAAGTTGGACTGGGATATAATTTTACTGAGCATATAAGGGGTAATATAAATTACTTTTTTAACCGAATAAGGGACAGGATTGCGCTAGATGCGGGAAGTCCTAAGCAATTTCAAAATTCAGGGGGATTAAGGGTAAAGGGTGTCGAGGCAGAGATAAAGGCAGATTTTGGAAGTGATAATTACGCTTATGCCAATTATACATTTCAGGATGCAGAAGAGACAAGGAATAGAAATCGATTGTCTGATGTCCCCGTACATAAGGCAAATTTTGGTGTAAATGTAGGATTCTGGAAGTATGCCAATGCCAATTTACATACCTTTGTCAGTGGGCCAAGGCCAAGAGAAGATGGTGATACCAGGGCAGACCTGCCTTCATACGCCCTGGTAGATCTTACGCTTATCGGAAGGAATTTCGTAGACAATTTTGAGATAAGAGGTTCAGTACATAATCTCTTTGACAAGAGTTATGAAGACCCTGCCAAAGTAGATACAGTTCCTACCGATTTTCCTCAACAAGGAATCTCGTTTATGGTTGAGTTGCGCTATGAGTTTTAAAAAGCGCTTAAGGGATTTTACCCTTTAGGGTTTTATTTATTAGCCACAAAGGTACTAAAACACCAAGATTTCAAGGTTAAGGCAGTTAAGGCTTCCTGCCCGAAACCTGCCCGAACTGGTACAGTCGGGGGCATGGTCAGGTGGGCAGCCTTTTACTTGCATTAGGAATATCTCCTGATGCCTAATACTTATTTTTTCCCAAAAGTGTCAAAAAATTGTTACTAAGGTACTAATAATAGAAGGCTCAATTTATAAATATGTTCTATAATCTGAAGTTTGATACATTATTATAAAGGCCACCTTATTTGAAATATTTACAAGAACATAACTATGTGAATTGGATTAATGAAATGGAATTACAGAAAGTGAACTAGAGTGATCTAGAGTGCCTAAAATGCCAAAGTTAAAATGTTTTAATCCTTAATTTTAGTTCACTTAAGTTACTTTGCACTTTAGCTTATTTTAGACTTCTGTGAAATTAGTGGTTTCTTCAAAGGTTTGAGGTAAAACATTGAAATCCCGATACAGTAAGAAATATGACAGAGGGATAATTTGGGGTAGATACGGACTGCTTATCACCTTTCGCTTATGGGTCTGCATCTTGTTGCTTTCGGTTTTCTCTACAGCTCTCGCCAATTCCAAATATACAATCTATTTCTATAACCCGGAAACCAACATTAACAATTTCGCATTACTCAAATCAGAGTTTGATAAATACCTCTCAGATTATGGCCCATTTCAATTTCAACCCTTCAGCGATAGGGATACTTTCGAGAAATTCTTATTTGAAAAAAGGGATGGGGTTTTCCTTCTCTCTAGCTGGCACTATCGTGACCTGATGAGGAAGTATCCAATAGAATCCGTGTTTGTGGGGATTGTAAATGGCAAATCAACGCATAAAAAAGTCTTATCCACGAAAGAAAGTATAGCAAACATAGATTCATTGAGAGGAAAGAGCGTTGCTTCCTCAGGGAGTGAGGATTATACAAAGAACATGCTCATACAGATGCTGGGAGAAGAGCGAGTAGACATTGTAGATTCCTTGAAGATATTAACTGTTCCAAAGGATATTGATGCGTTGATGGCTGTTGGGTTCGAAATGGCAAACTTCGCCTTATCTACTGAGAGCACCCTCACCAAGTTGTTGGCGATCAACCCCAAACAATACGGAATGCTGAAGCAGTTGGTAAGTAAGGAAACATTACTCCAAATAGTAGCGGTGCCGAAACAACCTGATGAAAATATTAAGTTTTTGTTAACAATAATCGAAATGATGGAAGCAGCACCAGTGGGTAGAAGTAATTTAAAAATGATTAGTTTAGATGGTTGGAAAAAAATCGGGGAAGCAGAAAGGATGTTGCTGGAGGAATGATGAGTAAACCCTGCAAAAAAATAGTAAACGGCTTGAAAAAATGTGTTTCTTTTAACCACAGGATACATTATTCCGTTATGCCTGGGCTTCTTATTTTGATTCTTTTGTCGTTATTTATTTCTGAATCTCTGTCTGCCAAGAGGCAGGGGAAAATTGTTATCCTCAATTCTGATATGTCCATCAGCAAATATTATTTAGCACATGCTGAATTCAAATCCAAAATAACCAATCTGGAGGCTGAAGTAGATCTGGGCAGTAAGTGGATAGATGAGAAAGGGATAAAGAAGATGATCCGTAAAATAGACCCTGATATTATATATTGTGTCGGTTCGTATGCGTACCAGACGGCTTATAAATTTGCAAGGAAAAAGAATCTAGTATTTTCCCTTGTAATAAATTGGCGTCGCCTTCCAATGGGCAAAAATACTTATGGAATATCCAATGAATTATATCAGGGTATGCAATTGATGATGTATCGTTATTTCTTCCCCGATGTGAATAATATCGGCGTGGTGTATAATAAGGTTTACAATAAGGAGTGGTTTGATACTGCAGTTAAGAGTGCGAAAGAGGTGGGCATTAAAATTATTGGTTGGCCAATCAGCGAACCAGACGAGGTTGAATCGGCTTTGAATAAATTGCTACCGAAAGTAGATGCTCTCTGGTTAACCCCTGATCCAACTGTAATACACGATATAGAATCGGTGAAGAAAATCTTCAAACGAAGTGAAGCAACAAGGAAACCAGTCTTCGCTTACAACAAAGCCTTTACTAACTACGGCGCTACTTTGATTGTCTCTGCCGATATTGGCACCATGGGCAGGCAAGCCGCTGGACTGGTGTTCAACATACTTGCCGATCAAAAGGTCACTGAAAGGGTTCAAAACCCCGCCGGATCTCATATTACCCTAAACATGAAAAAGATAGAGGAATACGGGCTAAATCTGAATGTGGAGGCATTAGATTCGGTGAATGAAATTATTAAATAACGCAAAAATACGTTAACGACAAAGAACCAGAGAAAAATAGTAAATAAATCATTGATATTCAGCCACCAAGCCCCTAAGTCATTAAGGTAATAAGGAGTTATGGTAAAGGTAACGAAACCCGCTTCTTCAAGGGGTAAGGGTAACTTAAGATGAAAGAAATTGTGCCTAAGTTGCCCGATAGCGAAAAGTATGATCTGAAAGATCAATTAAGTCGCGCCTTTAAATCAATACCAAGATTAATAGCGGAAGGGTATGCTAAACGTCATCAAAGAGCAGGTTTCCAGAAATATATTGATGATGCTATGGCAGAATGTAATAATATGGTTGTTAGTTTAAGTCAATGTAGAGATATTTATCCTAGTTATGTAAGTAGGAGACGTTGTGATGAATTAATCGATATTTATGATAAATCTGGAAGTCAACTCTATAAATTAGGTGATAGTTGGACAAATTTTAAGAAAAGTGATCTTAACGGACGATGGTAACGAAACATGTATCAGTTAACGTATAACCGTTACAATCACGAATTTCGTATCATTGTTCGTTTATGCCTGCCCCCTTGCGGAGCTTTACGGGGTTAATTGTATTTTTTATTACCGTAACCGTTGGACGTTATACGAAACATGCTTCCCCCGCCAGAAGGCTTGTCGGGCTGGTAACTGTTACCGTTAGACTTTAATTTTTAACGAGGAGGAAGCTGACTGTAGCCTTGAAAGATCCTTCAATCTCAATAAGTTACAAAAATACCAAGACGCAAAGGTTAATATGAAAGAAAGAATTCGCATAAAAAGAGGTATTCGCTGGAAACTCCTTTCGACCATGATCGGCCTGATTGTTGGGTTGCTTATGATATTGACCTTAATTCAGACATTTTCTCAAAAAAGGATTTTAGAAAGAGAAGTGGAGAATCGTATCAATATGATGAGAGGAAACCTTATAAGACATGGAAAGACTCTTTCTGATTACCTCTCACGCCAGACTGAAAATGGGATTGCGTCTTTCAATCTCTCTAATGTCATGGAAATAATAAATAAATCCGTCAATGAGGATGCTGATCTGAGCTATGTCATATTAGTGGATTACTTCTCCAAGGCTTACATCCATACCTTAAATCCGGAGCTCGAGCAGGAGATACTTTCGGATGAAGAGGACTTGTTCGCAGTCAACCAGAGTAAAGCAATCATTAATGAATATGAGAAGAATGGTGACTCTTTTATAGAGTTTATTGTACCAATCAATGTCGGTACGAACCCATGGGGAGTGCTCAGACTTGGTTTTTCATTGAGCTTGCTTAATAATGAAATCACAAATTCAAGGATAGATATCTTGAAGCAGACCAAGAACATGATTATTCGGTCTATCCTTACTTCTCTTATATTTATTTTTATAGGTATTGTAATAGTCTTTATGATATCAACCAGGTTATCCAAACCTCTTATAAACTTGACTGAATCGGCTCGGGAATTGGCTAAAGGGAATTTCAGTATTACAGAGAATATCAAAATTAAGTCAGAAGATGAGATCGGTATCCTCGGTGGTGCATTTGTAGAAATGTCCAAAAATCTAAAAATATCCCACCAGAAATTAGAAGATCACAGCCGAACACTGGAACAAAAAGTGGAAGACAGAACCTTTAAATTAAAAGAGGCGAATGAAAGACTTCAAGAAATGGATAATATGAAAACGGATTTTTTATCTACAGTATCACATGAACTGAGGACACCCCTTGCATTAGTATTAGGCTTTGCAAGGATTATAAGCAAGAAACTTGATGATGTTATTTTCCCTTTTGTCAGGGTTGAGAATAGTAAGACTCATAAGTCAATAAGACAGGTGAGAGTTAAC
The DNA here is from genome assembly GCA_036476895.1 of Thermodesulfobacteriota bacterium. GTDB lineage: Bacteria > Desulfobacterota_D > UBA1144 > Nemesobacterales > JAZGCJ01 > JAZGCJ01. Next base: position 3,282 of record JAZGCJ010000241.1, on the reverse strand, counting down.
CTTAACACCATAATAACAGAGGGAAAGAGGCTAACAGACCTTATAAATGATCTCCTTGACATAACCAAAATTGAGTCTGGAAAGGTTGAGTGGAAAATGGAATCCGTTTCAGTGACTGAGATTATTGAACGGGCAACGTCTATTACGAGTAACTTCTTTGAACAGAATAAGCTTGAGCTAATAAAAGATGTTGAGGATGGACTACCTGAGGTTGTGGGTGACAAGAATCGGCTGGAACAGGTTGTGATTAATCTGATTTCCAATGCAGTAAAGTTCACAGATAATGGATCCATAACATGCAGGGCAAGGAGGATAAACAACGAGATAATAATAAGTGTAATAGATACAGGCGCAGGTATAGTTGAGGCTGATCAGCAGAAGATATTTGAAAAGTTCAGGCAGTTGGGTGACAAGCTTACAGACAGACCAAGGGGGACAGGTCTTGGGCTTCCAATATGCAAAGAGATTGTAGAACAACATAGTGGCAGGATATGGGTGGAAAGTGAACTGGGTAAAGGTAGTACGTTCTCATTCACCATCCCCCTGTAATACGGTGACTGCTGATGCGGTAAACGGTAATGTTCACGATGTCCACCCCCCCCGAATAAGGCTAGCCCAACTCTCTACCCATCAGAACAACATTGTCGGGCTAGCGGTGAGGACGACGACACACGATCGGCTATTTACTACGTTAAATAAATACGTACTTCAAATACCTCTATATAATCTAAAGTGAATAATAATGGCTTATTTTGATTATTTGTCTATTTAACAGGGCAAACAGGCTAAAGAAGCCAAGATACGAAGCGGAGTTCTATGCAAATTTAGCATTTTGCATTACAGAGGAGGGGAGATGCCAAAGATATTAATAGCAGATGATGAGCGAGGTATGAGGGAACTGTTAGAGCAAACCTTTGAGGAGCTTCAAGAAAAGGGAGTGGAATTATTTACTGCAGATAAAGGAGAGAAGGCCCTTGAGTTTATCCAAACAGAAAAGCCTGAACTCGTCATCCTTGATGTTATGATACCGATAATGAATGGATTTGAGATATGTAATATTGTAAAGAATGTACTTGGGATGAAGGATATTTACATTATAATGCTTACTGCAAAAGGACAGGAAATTGATAAACAGAAGGGAAAGGACGTTGGTGTTAATGTTTATATGACAAAGCCTTTTGATCTTGATGAGATAGTTGAAAAGGCGGTTGAGGTTCTTGGGATAGAGCCATAAAACGTGTGATCCTGATTATATTCCTTTATGTATTGCTCAACACCAGTTAAGACTTCATCAGAAGTGTTACAAACATTAGGTCAGATGCATATAGAAAGAAGATTTATTGTTGCCAATCTTTGTTGCTTTGGTGTTTCTGTTTGAACTTTATCTAACGTTATTGGTTATGCTTTATATTTATGATATCACAAATAAGAGGAGCAGTGAAAAATGAGTAAAACTGTAATGATAGTGGAAGATGAACAGTCTTTTCATAACCTTTATGAGGAGATACTAGAGGACTCTGATTATGAAATCACTCATGCCTATGATGGAGATGATGCGTTGGCAAAATTGGAAGAAAAAAGGCCTGATTTGATTATTCTCGATATGGTATTAGATATGATGACTGGTGATACGTTCTTTTTATACTTGAAAGGCATGCCCGAATACTCAGAAATTCCAATCATTATAGTAAGTAGCTATCCTCAGCGTCACTATAAAGGTTTAAAAGATGTAGACCCGAACCTTGTATATCTTGACAAGGCCCGTATAGGAGAAAAATTGATTACGGAAATCAAAGCCAAGATCGGATAGAACTCAAAGCTGAAAAATAATGGAAGCAAGAAATAGGATTGAAAAAAGTCTAAAATTATTATTGCATTACTGTCAGTGGAGTTTACGGAGAAGGGTACCATAATATGTAGGGTAAGGAAGTTAAATAATGAGATAATGATAAGTGTAATAGACACGGGCATAGGTATAGCAAAGGCTGATCAGGAGAAGATATTTGAGAAATTCAAACAGGGGGAGAGGCATACTTACAGATAAACTAAGAGGGGCACGCCTTGGGCTTTCGATTTGTAAACAGATTGTGGAACATCATGGTGGTAGAATATGGGTAGAGAGTAAGCTGGGTAAGGGAAGTAACTTTTCATTCACCCTACCATGACGTACTTGAGGTTAAGGGTTATAATGTTTATAAAGAATTGTAATCTTAAATTATGAAACATATTATAATTGCGTCACTGAGTCAATTAACGGCAATGGTCAAGATGACTATGCGCCAGAACAGTCTTGCGTGCCTGGGACACGGTCTCCTACCAGAACGACTTTGCATGCCCGGTTATGTCGTTCGAATGAGTCGGGCTGGCGAATGTTGTAACCAGATGGGCCTAAGCGTAACCAAATAGCGAAAGCCAAGATATAGAGTGAGTCCAATGCAAAATTGGCATTTCGCAGTACGGAGGAAGGAGAATGCCAAAGATATTAATAGTAGATGATGAGCCGGAGATGAGGGTACTTCTGGAGCAAACCTTTGAGGAGCTTGAAGACAAGGGGGTGGAATTACTTACTGCAAATGATGGAGAGGAAGCCATTGAGTCTATCAGGATAGAGAAACCAGAACTCGTTATCCTCGATGTTATGATGCCAGGAATGAATGGATTTGATGTATGTAAAACTGTAAAAATAAAACTCAAAATGAAAGATGTTTACATCTTGATACTCACTGCAAAGAGTCAGGGATTTGATAAAGACAAAGGAAAGGATGTTGGCGCTGATTTTTATATGACAAAACCATTTGATCCTGATGAAATCCTTAAAAAGGCGGCTAAAGTCCTTAAGATAGAAATATAAAAAACTTAATACAATAAGCCGTAGCCAGAAATAACAAAACACAAATAAAAAAAGTGCCTGTTCAGATTTATTTTACAACTTCATAACCTTCTTCTATCCAAGAATAAATTCCACCCAGCATATTGTAAATGTGCTTAAAACCCTTTGAAGCAAGGTATTCGCAAGCCGTCTTACTCCTGTTACCTTTATAACAGTATACTAAAATCCTTTGATCCCTTTTAAGCTCGTGCACTCTTTTAGACAAGACCATAAGTGGAATAAGGACGGCATCTCTGATATGGGATTGTGCATATTCCACATCTATTCTCACGTCAAGAATAAGAATTTTTTGATCCTTAATCATATGATATGCATCAAATGTGGTAACATTTTTGAAAGTTTCCGCAGCATAAGATTCGGATGTTAAAGAACCTGGATACCAAACGATTAGA
>JAZGCJ010000240.1:0-6447 GCA_036476895.1 Thermodesulfobacteriota bacterium | reverse complement strand
ATTAAGTGTCTATAATTTTATCTCTCAAGAAAGCGTTCTATTCCTCCCGGTTCTGGTGCAAGGGGTTCCGGCTCTGGCACAAGTGGATTAGGTTCATTTACAAGGGGTTCCGGTTCCCGAACTAAGGGGTTAGACTCTGTTGCTGGGTATCCGGGTTCAGGGACCAAAGGATCCGGTTCTTCTACCAAAGGAACGGGTTGTGGTACAACTGGGTTTGGTTCCTGAATAGGATCGGGCGGTTCAGGGAGATTTGGGTCCGGCTCTCCAGGCAAATTAGGGTCATCCAGTGCTGGATCATCCCAAGCCTGATCGTACTGAAAAAATATAATAGTAGCTTCGTCGTTTATTTCTTTTGCTTTAGTTGTGTCAGATAAGCATATACCAGTAAATGTTAAAATTAATCCTAAGAATAGAAAATAGCTTGAATTGTTATACAAAAGAAATAATCTGTTCATATAAGTGTAAACCTCCAAATCTTATCTTCTGAATAGTAATTATAATTCCATACTTGATTAATTATATTCAAGATAAGATGTTATGAATGGTTTTTATAATAATTTGATCTTTTCTAACTCAAAGCTAATTATGTTTATTAGGTTATCTGTTCCTTGCCCTGTAATTGAAGAAATCTGAAATGTTTCTATCCCCATATCTTTAAATTTAAATTCCAGCTCCTTAGCAATCTCCCTCGATTCTGTGATATCTATTTTATTTAGTACAACCAACTGTGGTTTTTTACTCAGTTCAATGCTATATGATTTTAGCTCCTGATTGATTTTGGTATAGTCGTCATAAGGATCTCTTTCCGTTAATGGTGAAAGGTCTATTAAGTGTATAAGCAATTTTGTTCTTTCAATATGCTTAAGAAATCTAATTCCCAAGCCCGATCCTTCGTGAGCACCCTCTATAAGTCCGGGTATATCTGCAACTACAAAAGTCTTGCCATCTCCGTAATGTACAACTCCTAAGTTTGGTACAAGTGTTGTAAATGGATAATCTGCTATTTTGGGTTTTGATGCCGATATTTTGGAGATAAGTGTTGATTTACCTGCATTTGGAAACCCCATGATCCCAACATCGGCTAACAATTTTAACTCGAGTTGTACTGTAACTTCCCTTCCTTTTTCACCAGGCTCTGCAGTCCTGGGAGCTTGGTTGATTGAGCTTACAAACCGAGCATTTCCTCTTCCTCTCTTTCCTCCCCTGATCGCTATTATTTGTTGTTCATTTTCGGTAAGATCTCCGATTATTTCTCCCGTTTCGGAATCCTTTATAAATGTTCCGATGGGAACAGGGATCAAGAGATTAGGTGCATTCTTGCCGTGCTGATTTTTACCACGGCCATGTTCTCCTCGCTTTGCTTTATAGTGCTGTTTATACCTAAAATCAAGGAGTGAATTCAAATTTTCATTTGCGACAAAAACAACATCACCGCCTTTTCCTCCATCACCTCCGTTGGGGCCACCTCTTGGAACGTATTTCTCTCTCCTGAAACTTACACACCCATTACCTCCATCCCCTGACTTGATATAAATTTTTGCTTCGTCGATAAATTTTACCATTTAATAAATATTACATTTATTTTTAGAATGGGATTATTTAAAAGGTATAATTTTAATGCATGAAATCTTATTCCAGAAGAGGTTTTTTAAAAGATAGTCTAGCAGGCCTTGGCTTTTTAGCCGGAGGAGAATTGCTGCTTTCTAATAATGCTGTTCCAACCGAGTGGAATGGTGATCACAATGATTACATAGCATTGTTAGATTCCGAAGTAAATAACAATAAGCTATTACCGGATGAATGGTCAGTAACAGAAGATAATGTCAAAGGTCCGTTTTACAGGAAGGGATCTCCTTTTAGGGCAAAAATATCACCTCCATTATCAAAGGGAACCACTTTGGTAATAACTGGGAGAGTATGGGGTTATGATACGAAGAAAACTCTGAGTAATACTGTACTTGATATTTGGCATGCCGATGATGATGGACATTATGATAATGATGGATCTGGTAAAACTCCACCGATTATTTCTTCGTTCAACAGGGCAAGATTGGTTACAGACGAGAATGGTTATTATGAGTATGAGACAATTCACCCAGGCCCATATCAGTTAAGTCCGGGAATTTGGAGGCCAAGTCATATACATTATATGGTTAGACACCCTGGTTACAATGATCTAATAACTCAGTTATATTTCAGTGGCGATCACTATCAGGATACCGATAGTATTATTAAAAAATCTTTAATAATTGATTTAACAGCTGTAAAAAAAGATAACGGTTATTTTCAGAAGGGAAATTTCGATATTATCCTGGAACCTTTTTCTTAAATCATGACTTCTAAGATAAAACGTACCCATTCAACACCAATAAATAATGATAATTTAGATCCACCCCCCGAGCCTACTTTCGCAGAAAAGGTTAAAACCCTTGTTTATAAGTTGCGTTTAGGGACTCTCTCAACTATTTCCAGCAAGCACAATGGATGGCCGTTTGGCTCGTTAATGCCCTATGGACTTGACCATACCGGAGGGCCGACTTTTCTGATAAGTACAATGGCAATGCATACATATAATATAATCAATAACCCGAGAGCGAGCCTTTTAATTACCAATTATGATAATAATATGGATCCACTTGGCGCTTCCAGAGTGACTCTTATGGGAGAAATTAAAAAGGTTAAGGAAGGAGATATAGGGTTTGTCAGAAAAGAATATTTATCCAGATATGATAATGCAAATTACTGGGTTGATTTCGATGATTTCTCTTTCTATAGAATGAAATTATTTGATATTTACTATGTAGGTGGATTCGGTGAGATGGGTTGGGTAGCAGTATCTGATTATAATGGCTCGAGAGTTGATCCCCTTGCCGATAATTCACGATTAATAATAGAGCATATGAATAAAGATCATGGAATTTCCCTGAAGTTGATTGTTCAGTATTATGGCAAGGTACATGCGAGTGAGGTTGAACTAACTTCGGTTGATAGATTGGGGTTTAATGTAAAATTCAAGTCCGATGATGGGGTACATAGCAAAAGGATTGCCTTTATTAAAGAAGTAAACGGTCTTGAATCGTGCAGAGAAATGTTTATTGAGATGGCAAATAATGCTAGGGAGCAAAAGTAAAGTCTTAGGTCTTCGCAACCTCTTCGAGCGAAATAAGAAGCGGGTTGGATTTTTACAATTTTGTCTTAGCGAGCGATAGCGTGGCTATCTCGAGAGATTGCTTCGGTTTATACTAAACCTCGCAAAGACAATAATTTAAAGTATATAAACGCTTACGGATTTGATTTTGGAAATCTTTTTAATGACGTATAAGACCTTTTCATTACTTCAAAAGATAAAACATTGCCATTGGTATCAAATTCAAAGTCCAATGTGATATAACTGCAGGCCAAATCGAGTGTGTTCTAACTGTAATATAAGCCACTGCAATACCACCTATAAAAGATAGAGCGACTTCAACCTGATTAGACTTTCCAATGTGTAATGCACCGAATATAATTCCGGATAAGATTATTGCAAATAAAATAGACCAGTTAAGCCCAAACCAGTTCAGAATTTTATTATTTTGTTCTTTTTGTGATAATCCCAACCACCTTAAAATTTTTTCTCCACGTGTGCCTTCAACCTTATCTAGTGGAACAGGATAGGGTAATTTCCTAATTGGCAGTATTAGTGCTGTGAGTGTGGCTGATATTAAAAAATGTTCTGGAATCATAACTAATAAAGAAATGAGATACAGAACAGAGACATTTGGTGGATGTGACTGGCCAATCATTATCCATAATCCAAATGGGATTGAAACAATTATACCAATCAATGTTAAGCGATACCCGAGGATATTTGGTAAACCAAGTCCGTAATCAGTAAGATTTTTTTTGAAGAGTTTAATGATTACGCCTATTGCTAAGAACGCTAGAACAATTTCAACAACATTTCTAAGCATATACAGGTATAAGAAGAATAGAAAAAAGACAGCTAGTGATAAAAGAAATTGATTTTTGTTGAGTTCTCTAAAATAGTCCTTGTATTTGATATCCATATTTTTGTTTTATATTGGAATTGATGATTAATATAACTAAATAATTTTTTCAATAAATTTCAATAAATATATAGGATAAGTGTTTAAATGAAATTTGGATTTTGTTTTCCAAAAACCACACCCACCAATATGGATAGGAGGTAACAATGATATAGCAATTCAAAGAGCATTAAAATATGGGGTAGGGTGGTAACCCGTTTGGCTAGATCCTCCAGATATGCATAAGAAAATTGCACGGCTTAGGGAGTTGGCTGGAGAGTTAAAGAAAGATTTAAGTAACTTTGCTTTATCACTTAGAAACAGGATAGGGATAGGTAATGAAAAATTAAAATTACCCACTTTAAAGTCATCAAGTGAACATAAATTATCAATGTGTGGGTCAGTTTGGAAAGTTATAGATATAGATTATGTGAGGAAATATAATGATATTGGTATTGCTCACCTTGTTATGGATCCAATTTCTGAAAATGATGAGGATATGTTTTATACAATGGAATTAATAGCTAGAGAGATTATCTCGGGATTCAGAGAGTGTGAATAATTAGTTTTTGGCGCTTTCCTTATCACCCTTAGCTTCTTTTTTAGCTCTTTTCGATTTCTTTTTTGTAGCATCGCCATTCCCATTACCAGGAATTGCACCTGTTTCAATCTTTAAGTCTATGATCTCTGCTTCTAATCTTTTTTGTACGGCAATCAATTCTTGATTCTCAATTTTCAGGTTCCTAATTTCTTGTTTTAGGCTATCAAGATATTTTTGAACATCAGTTTTGTCCTTTTCAGATTTTGCTAATTTTTTGCTTTTTTTACCCAGTTCTTCTTTAACATCTTCTAACTCTGTACTAATTTCATCGGATTCTTTTTTTGACTTGTCACATGCGATAATTAAGCCTGATAGCGTTAGGGTCATGACCAGTATTATTGCGAGTCTGAATTTTTTCATTAATTATAAAACCTCCTAAGTGATGATTATTGTTTACTCTAATCAATAAGGCTTAAAAGTCAATAAAAATCCAATATTTAGTATGATTTGTATATTCTTATCATAAAACTTGACACCATTCGTAAAATCCAATAAATTGTATTGCTCTGGCGCGGGGTGGAGCAGTTTGGTAGCTCGTCGGGCTCATAACCCGAAGGTCGGGGGTTCAAATCCCTCCCCCGCTACCAAAAATTCTCAATGCTATTAGTAGGTTATGAGGGCTGTAATTACCTCTGTCTTATGCTTGATTTTTCTGGTAACCACTTTGGTAACCATCCTTCCCGAAATTTGCCACTTTTTCAACCAAATCATTGATTGAATTGTCCGGATGAGCATACCGCATTGTTGTTTTTATATCGGCATGCCCCAGCACCTTTGACAAAGCAACTATTGAGCACCCAGACTCCACCGCCCTGGTTGCAAACGTATGACGCAGATCATGGAACCTGAGCCCCTTAATGCCCGCATGGTTCAAAGCACCTATAAAAACACGATTAAGAGAATCCTGCCTTGTATAGGGCTTATCGTCTGAACTTAAAAACACATACTCGCTACCACTGGTTTTCAGTCTTAGCTTCAATAGGGTTGTCCTTAATGTACTATTTGTGGGGATTTTACGTGTCCTTTTAGACTTCGTATTGGATGCTTGCAACGTGATAACACCATTCTCAAGGTCTATATTATCCCATCTAAGACTTAGTACCTCACCCTTTCTCATGCCAGTATTAAGGGCGCAAATTATGATATCCCCTAAGTGAGAGGGTGAGACCTCTAATAGCCGCTCTTCTTCTTTGCAAGTGAGTATTCGCTCAACTTGGTTGTTCAGGGGGAGCATTCCCGCTCTGGATACAGGGTTTTTGCCAAAAAACTTCCCCCACCTGTCTGCTAAGTTGAACGAGTGTTTTAGTACCTCAAGCTCCCGGTTTACCGTTGCAGGTGCAACGCTGACCAGCCTGGATTTCTTGTAATCGTCAATGTCTTTTGGCGTTATTTCTGACAGCCTGCGATCCCCAAAGAAACCGTTCAGATGCTTCAGGCTAAGCTCATCTCTTGACCATGATCGTTTTTGTACCACGTTCCTTACATAGGCTAAATACTCGCCTGAGAATTCCATTAAAGTGGGAATCTTGGTCTTTATCATGTCGAACTGCCCTAAACGCACCTGGCGCCTTCTATCTTCTAAGAGTGCCCTGGCTTGCGTCTTGGTCACTAAAGGGATTCGACCAACACTATCATACTTATCTTCCCCATTGACGCGGTATCGTATATACCAGTATTGGTTTGAAACCCCATCTTTTGTTACACGTGTTCTTTTAAATACTCCCATGATGGTTACCTCCAGTAATTCATTTCTTTTCGGATTCCATATATCTAAGCTAAAGCAAAATTCCAGGTTGATAATAATCTATATACCAGCTC
>JAZGCJ010000024.1:0-10597 GCA_036476895.1 Thermodesulfobacteriota bacterium | reverse complement strand
GCAAAGACAATTTTCTCTCAAAATATATTAACGCATCCGGAATTGATTTTCGCAATTTTTTGGACGCCCGTTTAAACCTTTTCCTTTTTGAAAAGGTTTAGAGAAACAATTTCTATTTAATCTTCCTCCGCCTTTCTTTGATGATAATCAGATATAAAAATTCTGTCGCTCTACCCCTGCTTTACCTTTTTTTAAAGCAAATGTGTTAGTGGAATCTATACTTTTAAAAAGGTTGATTTCATTTTCAAAACTCTTTGTTCTCCTCAAACTTGTCAATATTGAATGTGTTTGGTATTCATAACTAACTAAAATATTTGAAAATAAATCCGATAATCCATTATTAACCTTATTTATTGCAACCTGGTGTTTGACAAGGATATCATTTTCATTATGATTAATTGTTTCGGCAAATAATTCGGGCCCATAGCTCAGTTGGTTAGAGCGGCGGACTCATAATCCGTTGGTCCCTGGTTCGAGTCCGGGTGGGCCCAATAACAAATCAAGATGAATAATGTCTTTGTGTTACATAATAAATGGATATCAAAAGTAGGTTAGTTATTTTAAACAATTTAAGAATTACTTTACCATTCAATACAACAATCCCCCACATGTATTTACTTGAAATCATAATAACTAATCCTGAGATCAGGAGGAATGTATGCGAGATCAAATTATAGCTCTCGAAAATCTTCAAAAAGTTGACATAGAGTTAAGAGAAATAGAAACAGGTCTTGAACATTATCCAAAAGAAATATCAAATTTTAATAATGAACTTAAAGAAGATAGAGAAACAATCGAATCACTGAAGAAAGAGCTGGAACAGATAATACATAATAAAGATCCCCTTGACTCAGAACTTGCAAAAAACGAAGAAATAATGAAACAATCTGAAGAAAGATTATTTGAAATCAAAACTCACAAAGAATATGTAGCTCTTCAAAAAGAAATTTCGGAAATAAAAGTTCAAAATTCTGACCTGGAAGAAAAAATTCTATCATTAATGGAACAAATCGAGGAACTAGAAAAAAATCTTAATGAAAAAGAAAAAACCCTGTCCAACAAAGAAACAGAATACGGTGAAAAAATTAATGAATACAATCAAAAGATTGGCGAATTGAAGAAAGTATACGAACCCATGACACAGGAAAAGGAAAAATACATATCTAAGGTAAAAAAAGAAGTCCTCCCAATCTATAACAGGTTAACCAAAAGAAACGGTATTGCCTTAGCACAAGTAAAAGATGAAATATGTATGGGATGTAATATGAATATTCCTCCACAACTTTTCAATGAAGTTCTAACTCTCTCCAAAATTATCCAATGCCCTAACTGTCAAAAAATACTGTACCGCGTGGAAAAAGAAACCAACCAGTAATTCAAAATATGAACTTAAAATTTTTGGAAGCACTAATATATACTGACGGAGCTTCTAGGGGAAATCCCGGAGATTCCGGTGCAGGAATCATTATCAAGGATGGCGAAAAAACAATAAAGGAAATTAAAAAATACTTGGGATTAAAGACAAATAACCAAGCTGAATATGAAGCGTTGATACTAGCTTTAATTGAAGCACATAATTTATCTTTAAAAAAAGTAAAAATACATACAGACTCCCAGTTATTGGCAAATCACATAAATGGCCTGTGGAAGGTCAGGCATGACAACATTAAACCACTATATAAAAAGGCAATGCAATACCTCGATAGATTCGATGCATTTTCAATAAACTATATATCAAGAGAGTTAAATAAAGAAGCAGACAGTCTTGCAAACCTAGCAATTGATGAATATTCTAACTAATGAGGAGACTGGGAAATCGCTGGTTTTTATAAACCGGAGGAAAGTCCGAACTCCACAGGGCAGAGTGCTGGGTAACGCCCAGGTGCCGTGAGGCAACGGAAAGTGCAACAGAAAATATACCGCCTTGTATTTGATACGGGTAAGGGTGAAATGGCAGTGTAAGAGACTACCGCATAAAATGGTGACATTTTATGGCTGGCAAACCCCGCTCGGAGAAAGACAAAATAGGGGAGCCTATGACGGCCCGTTTAATGCTCCCGGGTATGTCGCTTGAGGTGTTCAGCAATGAATATCCTAGATGAATGATTTCCCCCGACAGAATTCGGCTTACAGGTCTCCTCACTATCAATCAACGATTACCTTTATAAATTCTCTTTTGCCGATCTTAACATTCAAAGTTTCGCCAAGCGGCAGTTTATCGTTAATGTTCATATACTTTTCACCGTCAATACTTACTCCACCCTGAGCAATAATCCTCTTTGCATCTGCACGGCTCCTTATTCTCTTAGATGATAGGGAAACCAGATCCAATATTGTTTCAACTTTTTCCTTACTTAGTCTAACTTCCTCTGCGTCCTCAGGAAATTCTCTTGCCGAAAACCTGCTTTCAAATCTTGATTGTGCAGATTCCGCGGTTTCATAATCATAGATCCAAGACGTCAACAAGTGAGCAAGCAATTTTTTAGAAGACAACGGATTGTCTTCCGCTTTTAAACTTTTAATTTTTAAATCATCAAAATCGGTCAACAACCTATAATATTTCCACATAATCTCATCATTAATTGACATGACCTTTCCGTAAATGTCCTCCGGAGAATCCTCAATAGATATATAATTGCCAAGTGACTTTGACATTTTTTTAACCCCATCCAACCCCTCTAGTATAGGCAGTAATATGGCAACTTGTGGTTTTTGATTATATGCTCTTTGTAAATCACGTCCCATAAGTATATTAAACGTTTGATCCGTACCTCCAAATTCAACATCAGACTCGATACATACAGAATCATATGCCTGAATCAAGGGATAGAGGAACTCCTTTATTGTTATTGAAATTCCATTTTCATACCTTTTACTGAAATCGTCACGCTCCAGCATGCGGGCAACATTTCCCAACCCGGCCAGTTCTAGCAGTCCAGCAGCTCCCAGCTTATTCAGCCATTTTGAATTAAAAACAACCTCGCACCTATCTTTTCTCAATATCTTAAACACCTGATCCTGATATGTCTTGGCATTTTTCAGAACTTGATCCTCAGTTAAGGGAGGTCTTGTCTCGCTTCTGCCTGAAGGGTCACCGATTATGGCTGTAAAATCACCAACAATGAAGACAACCGTATGACCAAGGTCCTGAAATTGTCTCAGCTTCCTAAGCAAAACACAATGACCGAAATGAAGATCTGGTGCCGTGGGATCAAAACCGGCCTTGATTCTCAGAGGTATGTTTTTTTCTTTTGAATCCTCAAGTTTATATAGAAGCTCTTTTTCTGAAATTATCTCTTCGGTTCCCCTCTTAATAATTCCCATTTGTTCAATCGAACTTAGAAAACTCATGATAATCTTTCCTATTACCTTTTTATACTATTTGATCTTAAATTAAAGTTAATTAATAAGCTATATTTATGTTTTTTAAAGTTGAATTAATGTAACCATTGCATGAGATAAATGTCTATACTGAAATCTTTAATTTTAACACAATCCAAAACACCAAGCATCCCGTCAATTTGGTCAACTGTGAGATTTGTTTTCCATTTTGAGTGTTGTGATTCTACGCTTCTGATAAAAGTAGGCTCCTTTGTAGTTGAACTAGCCTTTTCAAATATATTATCAGATATCTCTAGTTTCCACTCATTGAATATCCTATTGATTTCATACTCGGGATTTAAGAACAGGCTTTCATAATATACCTTAATCCATTTACTGCAATTCATACTTTCTAATGGCACCAGATTTGTTATACATCAGTTAGCAAGCAGAGTTTCTTCAACAGTCTTAATATCCGAAAGATAATCGGAATGTTTAGAATATATATCATTAAAATGACTATATGGAAGTTAATTAGAGTAAATATTATTAAGAAATTCACAACTTGATTTAGTTATTAAAACAGCATTGGGATAAATATTAATCACGAGTAACCTATGGCAGATTAGTGTGGCCCATTAGATATCTATCACACTCGCGAGCAGCCTCACGGCCTTCGTTAATAGCCCAAACAATAAGGCTTTGCCCCCGTCTTGCATCGCCCGCAGCAAAGACACCTTCAACATTTGTCATATACTTACCGTATTCGGCCTTTGCGTTTGTTCTCTCATCTTTCTCAATATTTAACTGGTCTAAAATATTTGCTTCCGGACCAAGATAGCCAAGAGCTAGCAAAACCAGATCTGCAGGCCATCTTTGTTCGGTCCCTGGAACTTCCTTGAACGCGGATCCGCCATTGCTGCTGTAATTCCATTCTATTTTCACCGTAACCAGTTCTTTAATTCGACCATTGCCATCACCCACAAATTCTTTGGTTAATACCTCATATCGTCTTGGATCTTCTCCGAATACGGCCATTGCCTCTTCCTGGCCATAGCTCAGTGTATAAATTCTTGGCCATTGTGGCCATGGATTATCGCTCGCACGATGATCGGGTAGTTTTGACAGTATTTCAAACTGGAGCAAACTTCTACAGCCATGGCGCATAGTAGTTGCAACACAGTCGGTTCCGGTATCTCCACCACCAAGTATTATTACATCCTTGTCTTTTGCAGATATATAATTTCCATCTTTCAAGCCACTATCCAGCAAGCTCTTTGTATTGGTTTTTAAAAACTCCATTGCAAAATATATCCCCTTGAAGTTCCTGCCGGGGATTTCAAGATCCCTTGGACTGGTTGCACCCATGCAGAGTACTACAGCATCGAACTCCTTTACTAGTTGATTCGCGGTAATGTCCTTTCCAATTTCGGTATCGGTTATAAAATCGATTCCTTCTTCGGTTAGAAGCTTTACCCTTCTTTGTACAATTTCTTTATCCAGATGTGGGTTCGGTATACCATACATTAAAAGTCCGCCTATCCTGTCATCCCTTTCAAAGACCGTAACAAGATGACCTGCCTTATTTAACTGTGCAGCACAAGCCAAACCCGCGGGACCGGATCCAACCACGGCCACTTTTTTCCCGGTACGAACTTTTGGAGGCTCCGCAATAACCCAGCCTTCTTCAAAGCCCTTATCTATTATTGTGCATTCTATACTTTTTATAGTAACTGCCGGCTCGTTTATCCCTAGTACACAAGCACCCTCACAGGGAGCCGGACACACCCTTCCGGTGAATTCAGGGAAATTGTTTGTTTTATGTAAACGCTCGAGGGCTTCCCTCCAAAGCCCCTTGTAAACAAGGTCGTTCCACTCTGGTATTAAATTATCTATGGGACAACCAGAAGTCATTCCATTAATAATGCTACCGGACTGGCAAAATGGAATACCACAGTCCATGCATCTGGATCCCTGCACCTTTAGCTTATTTTCGGGTAAATGCCTATGGAACTCCTTCCAATCCCTTATTCTTACACCTGGGGAACGATCGGGTTCAAGCTCTCTAGTGTGCTCCATAAATCCCGTAGGGTCACCCATTAAGATCCCTCCAAATCAGTCTCAAATATTTTCGCATCAAAACACATATTAATAATTAACTCCAAGGCAGATATCGATCGAATTTAATTGCCGCTAACACGCGCAAGGTCACTCTTATTGGCTTCAAATGCGGCCATTAATGCTTCATCGCCACTTAATCCCTTTTCCTCAACACTTTTAATAGCACTTTGCATTCTCTTATAATCCTTCGGCATTACCTTTACAAATTTATCAGAACTACTGCTCCATCTGTTTAAAATTTCTTTACCCAGCTCGCTTCCGGTATAGTTAACGTGTTTCCCTATCATGCTTTTAACCTGATCCATATCCTCGGATGTTAATTTATCAATATCCACCATTTCTTTATTGCACCTAATCTCGAAATCTTCCCCTTCATCCAGCACAAATGCCACCCCCCCTGACATACCTGCCGCAAAGTTCCTACCAGCATGCCCTAAAACCACCACTCTGCCGCCAGTCATGTATTCGCACCCATGATCACCAACCCCCTCTACAACAGCATTTACCCCACTATTTCTTACACAAAACCTCTCGCCAGCCATTCCTCTTATATAAGCCTCCCCTGCAGTGGCACCGTAAAATGCTACATTGCCGATGATGATATTCTCCTCCGGTTTAAAAGTTGACCCCTTTGGTGGATATACGATAATTTTTCCACCGGATAATCCCTTTCCAATATAATCGTTCGAATCCCCTTCGAGGATCATAGTCATGCAGCTCGGGATAAATGCCCCGAAACTTTGTCCGGCCGAACCGTTAAAGTGCAGTTTTATTGTGTCTTCGGTTAGTCTATCGGGGCCATACTTTTTAACAATATCGCTCCCTAAGATAGTACCCACCGTTCGGTCTACATTCTTAATTGGCAATATTGCTTCAACCGGTTCACCCTTCTCGATTGTTGGCTTACAAATATCCAACAAAACCTTAATATCTAAAGAATCTTCCAATCCGTGGTCTTGGGGGATTTGACAATATCTCCCCACATCCGGTGAAACATTAGGTTGAATTAACACTTCAGACAGATCTATTCCTTTAGCTTTCCAATGGTCTATTTCCTGTTTCATTTCGAGCATATCGGTGCGCCCTATCATCTCGTTTATTGTTCTAAACCCGAGATTAGCCATTATCTCCCTTACTTCTTCAGCTACGAACCGCAAAAAATTGACTACATGCCCAGGATCACCGGTAAACTTCTTGCGAAGTTCCGGGTTTTGAGTAGCAACTCCCACGGGACAAGTATCAAGGTGACAAACCCTCATCATTATACAGCCAAGAACGATTAACGGTGCCGTAGAAAAACCATACTGCTCGGCTCCCAACAGGGCTGCTATTACCACATCACGCCCCGTTTTCATCTGGCCGTCCGTTTCAAGTATCACCCTGCTTCGCAAGTTGTTCAGTACGAGAGTTTGGTGAGTTTCCGCAATACCCAACTCCCAAGGGAGACCTGCGTGTTGAATACTCCCCTGTGGTGAAGCACCTGTACCTCCTTCGGCCCCGCTTATCAATATTACATCGGCGTGACCCTTTACAACGCCGGCTGCTATAGTTCCAACTCCCACTTCTGATACCAGCTTTACGTTTATTTTTGCATTCCTGTTTGCATTTTTAAGATCGTAGATAAGTTCCGCCAAGTCTTCAATTGAATAAATATCATGATGAGGTGGAGGAGATATCAAGCCTACACCAGGAGTGGATAGTCTGACTTTTGCAATCCAGGGATATACTTTCATACCCGGCAGCTGTCCACCCTCGCCGGGCTTTGCACCCTGTGCTATTTTTATTTGTAACTCATCTGAATTTACAAGATATTCCAAAGTAACCCCAAACCTGCCAGAAGCAACCTGTTTAATTGCACTTTTCCTTGAATCACCGTTCGGGTCCGGGATATACCTCGATTTATCCTCACCGCCTTCTCCGGTATTACTTTTACCACCAATCCTGTTCATTGCTATTGCAAGACCCTCATGAGCTTCCTTGCTTATTGCACCGTACGACATTGCTCCTGTCTTGAACCTCTTACATATTGATTCAACCGATTCAACTTCTTCTATCGTTATAGGATTTGAACTTCGCTTAATCGTTAAAAGTCCTCTCAAAGTACTGAGCTGCTTTGAATGATGATCCGCTATCTCGGAAAACTGTTTAAACTTATTATAGTCGTTGGTTCGACATGCATTTTGTAGCATATGTACCGTTCGAGGATTGAAAGCGTGGTGTTCACCCGACGGGCGCCATTGATAAATTCCTCCCACGTCCAGAGTATCTGTATCAACTTTTCTGTCGGGATAGGCATCCATATGTCTTAATTTTGCTTCCTCTGCAATTACCTCAATTCCAACCCCTTTAATCCTTGTGGGAGTCCAAGTGAAGTACCTATCTACAAATTCATTATTTAGTCCAATTGCTTCAAATATTTGCGCGCCATGGTAGCTCTGTACCGTAGAAATCCCCACCTTTGACATTACCTTTACAACACCCTTAATCACACTCTTAATATAGTTTGTAATGGCCTTATCATATCCAACATTCTCCATTGTGCCTTCATTGATCATGTCCCTGATAGTCTCGTATGCAAGATAAGGATTTATAGCAGAAGCACCATATCCTATGAGTGTTGCAAAATGGTGAACCTCCCTTGGTTCACCAGATTCCAGCACCAATCCCACTTTCATCCTTCTGCCATTTTTAATTAAGTGATGGTGTAATCCGGACACAGCCAGCATGGCCGGAATTGGAGTTTTATCCTCTGAGAATCCCCTATCCGATAAAACTAAAATGTTCGATCCCCCGTCAATCGCTTTATCCGCATTATCAAACAGTTTTTCCAGAGATTTTTCCAACCCTCTGTACCCCTCATCCGGATTGAAGAGGATTGGTAGCGTTTTTATTTTGAAATCTTCGTTTTCAAGTTTTTTTAATTTCCAAAGTTCCCCGTCACTTAATATAGGCAACTTTAGTTTAATCTTCCTACAACTGTTCGGCCGAGGATTCAGCATATTACGTTCCGGTCCCAAATTTATTTCGGTGGCTGTAATTATCTCTTCCCTATTTGCATCAATAGCCGGGTTTGTGACCTGGGCAAAAAGCTGTCTGAAGTATTCCGGTAAAAGCCGCGGCCTGTTTGATAATACCGCGATCGGTGTATCTTTACCCATAGACCCTACCGGCTCAACACCGCTAACAGCCATCGGACCTACCAGGATTCTTAAGTCTTCAAATGTATAACCAAAAACTTTCTGTCGGCGTAATAGTTCATTATGATTGTATTCAATTAATTGCAGTTTATCGCTCGGATCAGGAATCTGGTCAAGCGGTATTAAATTATCGTCCAACCATTTTCTATAAGGATGCTGGGTAGAATATTTTTTCTTTAGCTCCTCATCACCAACTATTTTCCCCTCTTCGGTATCTATAAGAAACATCCTGCCAGGACGAAGTCTTCCCTTCTCCAATATCCTATCTGCCGGTATATCCAAAACTCCCACTTCAGAGGCTAATATAACTAAGTCGTCTTTCGTAACGTAGTAACGTGACGGTCGTAAGCCATTTCTGTCAAGAACGGCTCCAACTCTTACTCCATCGGTAAAAGCAATCGAAGCTGGCCCGTCCCAGGGTTCCATCAAGCAGCTGTGATATTCATAGAAAGCCTTCCTCTCATCGTCCATACTCTCATGTTTAGACCATGGCTCCGGGATCATCATCATGGCGATATGATCAATCTTTCTCCCGGCCAAGGTGAGAAACTCAAGGCAGTTGTCAAAATTTGCAGAATCACTTCCTTCCGGGCTAATAATTGGCAATACCTTCCTCAAATCTTCACCGAATAGATCTGACTCTAACATTGACTGCCTGGCATGCATCCAGTTCACATTACCCCTTAGCGTATTTATCTCTCCATTGTGGATGATATATCTATAGGGATGGGACCTGTCCCAGCTTGGAAATGTATTTGTACTAAACCTTGAGTGAATAAGTGCAATAGCAGATTCCATATCAGGATCACTTAGATCCGGGAAATACTCTTCAAGCTGCCACGTTGTCAGCATTCCCTTGTAAACAATAGTTTTAAAAGACAAGCTCGAAATATAAAAATGATTTCCACCTTTTATCTTGCCCTGAAACCTAATCTCGTTTTCGGCTCTTTTTCTTATTACATACAGTTTTCTTTCAAAATCCATATCGTCGCTCAGATTATCACTTCTCGATATAAAAACCTGCCTCATAAAAGGCTCACATGATTTTGAAGTTTCCCCAAGAGAAGAATTATCAGTTGGAACATCGCGCCAGCCCAACACTTTTTGTCCCTCTTCCTCCACAATTTGTTCAAATATTCTAGTTGCTTCAGCCCTATCCGGTTCATTCGTAGAAAAGAAGATCATTCCAACCCCGTAACGCCCAAAATCGGGCAAATCAATTCCATTTTCCTTACACACTTTCTGAAAGAATCGATGAGGTGTTTGAATTAGGATTCCCGCTCCGTCTCCGGTGTTCGCTTCACATCCACAAGCTCCCCTGTGCTCCAGGTTTCTCAGAACCTCTTTTGCATTTTCTACAATCGAGTGAGATTTCTTGCCCTTTATATTTACAACAAACCCTATACCACATGAATCATGTTCAAGCGTGGGATCGTAAAGCCCCTGTTTTTCAGGAAAACCCACTGATTTCATAATTATTCCCCTATTAATTACTTATATACTATTATAAAGAATTAGAACTTATTTTTATACGGTTAACCCCCAGCGGGAATATTTATTATACCATAAAATTGGAATCATTCCATTGTAATAGGCTTCAAGCCGGTCTATGGCTCATAGAGATTTGTAATGGGAAAACGTCTGTCTTTCCCAAAAGCTCTGGTTGTTATTTTAATTCCGGGGGGGCTTTGTCTTCTTTTATACTCATTCAAGTCGACCATACGTACAATCCTTTTAACCAATTCTATATCAAATCCTCTTTCAGATATTTCCTTAACAGACAAATCATCCTCTACATAAAATTTCAGAATTGGATCCAGCACCTCGTAAGGCGGAAGAGAATCGGTATCTTTCTGATCAGTCCTGAGCTCTGCCGACGGCGGTTTAGCTAAGATATCCTTTGGAATAATTTCCCTACCCTTGTAATTATTGTATGATTCTGCAAGTTTATACACCAG
>JAZGCJ010000239.1:0-2891 GCA_036476895.1 Thermodesulfobacteriota bacterium | reverse complement strand
TCACCATTGTTAAGCTTTGCTATGCAGTCAACTAATTTCTCTAAGCAATCCATTGAGATTTGGTGAAAGTAAGGCTTTTCTTTGGGTTTGAGCCATTCAGGATTGAGTATCATTTTTTGCCCTTGCTTTTGATGGTTAGGTAGCAAAGGTTATCCTTAATTTGATAAAAACCCTTTTTGTATACCCTCTTTAATAAATTCTTTAACTTCATTTAAATATTGTTTACACAAAGAGAAAACATCTTCTGGTCCTTGCCAATCGCTAAATTTGTAACCGATTACTAAGGTGGCCGGTATTGGGTCTTTTGATATAACAGGAGTTGATTCTGGTTTTACATCTCTTTTTACCACAGATCCATCAGGTCTTCGAATAGCCACATCTACTGCGTCAGATATGCATATGGGTTCGAAGGCTCTTAGGTCTAAGTGTTGGTTAGCTTGGATGGGCCTCTCATGAATATTAATGTCCCTTTTGTCCTTAAAGAATTTAAGAATGGGGCTATTGGAGATCTTATTGTCATACCACTTTTGCTTGGTTGTTCCTTTAACTTCTTCATATGCATATTGAAGTGGACTTCGCACTGCTGATAGAAAAGCACTTAGTTCGTAATGAAAATATTCCGCATTGTTTCGAACTGTGAGCATTTTGTTGTAACAGTAAGCAGCTTCTGAAATTTTTTTCTGCTTTCTACTCATAAATTTAATTATTCCTTTGGCTACCTAGCAATTTTTCCCCGTATTTTCCCATTTTTTCTCTGCTCAATGTACCAGTTTTTCCTCTTGCTTTTGATTATTAGCTGACTATTATAAACATCAGTGTTTCCGCAATCTACAAAATTGTCATATCACACAGACATATAACCCACCATGATGGGTATTCTTTCATAAATTATTGAAGTGACGCAACAGTATTATGGGAAAGGAGAAACCATTACTTCATCATTTCATTATTCCTGTATTCCAAATAGCACTAAGAACATAAATTTCAGTTAGGTCTTTAACAAAGAAGTGTCATTATGAACACAGATTATTTCCAATCACATACCGTATCACTTATTTTATCTTGGATTTTTTCAATCCCTATGACTATAGGTCTAATAGTAGGGCTTATTTTCTTATTATTTACGAAAGAAGAAGATCTTTCCCGCCCATTCTTAATTTGGATAGCAATATGCGTAATACTATGTAGTCCATTTAGGTATATGGTCTTCCAAATAATTTTAGCAGAATCATATGGAGTGCAAAGTGCTTATGCATTTTTTACATTGTTGGCTCTCACTGCATATATTCCTATTGTTTTTGGTGTCCTTTATGGGATTGGATTAGGGTTGCCAATTTTAGGAATTGCGGCTATTGCTGGTTTTTTTAGAAATACCACATCAAAAACACGCTTATTGTTAGCGTCTATTGCCGCACCTTTCTTATTATTTATTGGAAGTTTTCTTTTCTTTCTAATTCTTCCGTATGCAGCTTACTCAGTACATTGGCTTAGAGCAGAAGACGTAATTCGAGCAACAAATGGTCCAGCGGAATATTACTATAAGTATGTCGCACATTGGGAAACACAACGAAGTCTCCAACAATATGGTCAAGATACAGGATTGGGAAACTTAACTTCCAAAGAACAATTGAGAATACATGTGGCAACTACCTACTTAGGCAGAAAGCAGCTTGCTTATTACGTCTATGAGGCATATCCAGAAAACGCTAAGCAACAAGAGAAAGGTAGTAGATTAGATAATTTAGTTGGAACCCCACAAGAATGGCCAGAACTAACAAATGAAGAAAAGTTAAAACTTAATTCCGTAACTACAAAAATGGTGATGGGCAAACCTCTTAGTGAAGAAGATTTGGAAGGCATTAGACGTCTTCAGAGAAACTATATAAAACGGACTGGCATTATTAGAACAGAAGAAGAGAAAGAAGAAGAAGCTCGGATAGCTACAAAGTCCTTTAAAATTATATACCAATATAATGCTGAATTGTACAAATGTCTTCTTCAATCATTTGATACCAAAGTACCTTATTTATCTGATGACTTGAAAAAGCTACGTAAAACAATGGAGGCTTTGGATTATACTATTAAATCTAAATTGGATGCAGACTTTCATAAAATCTATTCTACAGCCAGGAGTGAAGTTTGGACAGACGAATCTGGGCAAAAACATTATCCTTTGTCACGGGAAGAAATATTAAAAGGATTTGAGTACATTAAAATATTAAAAGATAATTTACAGAAGTATATGGAGGCTGTTACAAATTACTACGAACAACCAAAAACAAAATCTCTTACGTCTGAAGGGTTACAGGAAGAAAATAAGCCGTTATTGGTTGAAAAAAAGGTAATAGAGCAAGACAAATTGTCTACACCACAACGGAAAACAGGTTTAAAGAAATCAGATGGATATGCTGAAGAAATTGACAAGACTATTTCATCCATACTTAAAAAACTAGATAACATAGAATCAAAAGAAAAAGAAACTGAATAGATAATATATGAAAATATCCTTAAAAACTCTATCATTTATCCTTATCATTCTTTTTCTGATTATACCAGTCACTGCATACCCTCACCCAGGCAGAACAGATGCGCAAGGTGGACACACAAATAAAAAGACTGGTGAGTACCATTACCATAGTAAGCCACAATCAGAGTCTACGTCTAAGTCATCATACGCTCAACAAACAACCACAGTCACAAGGATAGTAGATGGAGACACCTTAAAGATACGTTACTGGGGAAAAGAGGAAAGCATAAGGCTTATCGGCATAGACACACCGGAGAACGCCATTTACTTTAATCTATAAGCAAGAGTAAGGCTACGTAAAATTTACGTAAGTATTACATGATTTATACAGGAGTTTAGAAAGTGTCGAGACATATATGTCTAC
>JAZGCJ010000238.1:0-3221 GCA_036476895.1 Thermodesulfobacteriota bacterium | reverse complement strand
GATTCATTTCCCGTCATTATTTCCAATGCTTGATCAATAGTTTCTACAGGATATATTTTAAACTGAGATTTCCTAACTGCTTCTTGTATTTCTTTCTTTAACATCAGGTTTCTAACATTCTGGTGTGGAATTACAGCACCTTGGTTTCCTGTTAATCCCTTAAATTTGCAGATATCAAAGAAGCCTTCTATTTTTTCATTTACCCCACCAATTGGCTGGATTTGCCCCTTCTGGTTTACAGATCCAGTGATTGCCAGTCCTTGCTTAATAGGTACTTCAGATAGGCTTGATAAAAGAGCAATTAGTTCTGCTGCGGATGCGCTATCACCGTCAATCATCTCATATGTTTGTTCAAATCCCAGACTGGCGGATAGACTCAGAGGCTTGCTCTGAGCAAATTTCGCACCTAAATATCCGCTTAGTATAAGTACCCCCTTGTCATGAATGCTTCCGCTTAATCTTGCTCTTCTCTCAATGTTTATAAGGCCGTCCGTTCCAATAAATGTTTCACATGTGATACGCGAAGGTTTACCAAACGTATAATCTCCGATGTTATAAACTGCTAGGCCGTTAATCTGCCCAGCAGCTAACCCATCCGTATCGACCATAATAAAGCCTTTATTGATCATTTCCTGAATTTTTTCTTCGATCATATTAGATCGATAAATTTTTTCTTCAATTGCCTTTTCAACGTGGTGTCTTTTGACAGAATCACTGTTCTCAAAATTAGACCAATAGCTGGCCTCATTTAATATTTTGTTTATTGATCCTATCTCCACTGACAATTTGCTCTGGTTGGAAGCAAGCCTAGATGAATATTCAATAACTGCTTCAACTCCGCTTCTTTGGAATTTAGTAAGGTTTCCCCTATCACAAAGGCTTTTTATAAAACATGCGTAATTTGACAAATTTTTGTCATTTTTTTCTAAAACTGTATCGAAATCTGATTTTACTTTAAAAAGTTTTCTGAAATCCTCATCATATGCGTAAAGGAGACGGTATAGGAATGAATTACCCGAAATAATTACTTTTATATTTATCTTTATTGGCTCTGGTCTAATACCTATGGTACTGGAAAATCCATACTGCTGATATATATCTTCAATCCTAAGTTCTTCATGTTCCAATACTTTCTTTAGTGAGTCCCAGACAAATGGATATTTCAAAATGTCTACTGCTTCCAGAATCAAGTATCCACCATTGGCTTTAGCTAAAGAGCCGGGCCTTATCATAGTGAAATCGGTGATTAACGCCCCAAATCTAGATTCCTTTTCTATTGATCCAAAAAGATTGTTGTAGTTCGGGTGTGATTCATTAATTACCGGCGAGCCTTTAATATTTGAGTTGTCAATGAATAAATTAACTTTGTATTCAGTAAATGTTGGTTGTTGTTGAGGCATTTGCATTGGAAATCCCGGTGCTTTTTGAGTTCTGTCTGTAAGAAAAGCCTCTAGGTTTTCCAATACATGACTTTGCAGTTTGCCAAGATAATCTATTATTATTTGGTTTTCCTTATATTTTTCTTTTAAACTTTCTATGATGTCTTCAACTGCAAACAGTGCAACTTTTTCCTGTAGCTTCTTAACTTTTTCAGTAGCGCTTCTCTCCAATTGTCTTGCCGTTTTAACTGCTTTTGCAACTTTATTATCGACTTTATCCTTTCTCTTCCTGATTTCTTCCTTTTTTTCGTCGTCAAGGTTGTTATAATTTTCTGTAGAAACTGGCTTTCCACCTTCCAAGGGAATGGTCACTATCCCGGTTGGTGTAAACTGGATCTGAAAATTTTCTTCCGAAGCAAACTTTTGAAGCTCATTGTATACGTTGCTTCTCTCCCCTTGAAAATCATTCATAACCTCTTGTCTTTTATCTTCAAACTCTTTACTCTCGAGCGCTCTGGGCAGGTCAGTTTTAAGGAGGGTTAAAAACTCCTCAATATCCTTTTTGAACACCATCCCTTTGCCTGTTGGGAGCTCAATTGAAGTAGGCTCACCTGGATCAGCGAAGTTATACACATAACACCAATCGGATGGTCGTGGTCCTTTTTTCGCTAATTGACTTACATTTGTATTTATCACAGTTGTTTTTCCGACACCCGGAGGACCGGCGACATATATGTTGTATCCGTTTGATTTTACACCTAATCCAAAATGAATTGCCTTTACCGCTCTTTCCTGCCCAATGAAATCATCACATTCTCCAAGGTCATCGGTGGTTTTGAACCCTAACTTGCTTAGATCACATTTGCTGTATACATCCTTTACCTTAAGTGGTTTTACTTTTCTCATTTTATTAATCCGTATGTTTATTGATTTTTACAACATTGTGTTAATTTATCTTAATATTTGGTAGTGGGTCATTTTGAAATTAAAAGATTTAATATGTCCTCAATTTCCCATTTACGATCTGTAACTTTAGCTGCCATAGCAGGTGTTACCTTTAAAGTTTGATGAACTCGACAGAAGTTATAATACATAAAATGCAAAGCAATTGCATGTCCTAAATTCTCTGCTTTCTTAGAAAAAGCATTAGTCAATCTTGTAAATCTTCTCATACTCATACGAATTGTTAAATTCTGGCGTTCTACATAACTGGTAGAAACATTCTTGCCTTCGGGATAGCCGATAACTTCTTTCGCTCTTACTCCGGTTCAATTAGCAGGACTATAACGAATTTCGGATTCAGGGTTATTGCCGTATATTTTAATTAACTGACTGTAATCTATATCTTTGCCAAAAGCCCTCGGTACTGCCTCTAAATACATTTTATGGCCGTCAGTGGTTAGTTGCACTCTATTTGCTAAACGGCTGGCTAAGTCTTTCATAAAGGCTGTAGCGCATTCCAGATCACGATTCCCAATATGCCAAGTAGGAACAAGTTTAGTATCCGCACAAAGGGCTGTGAACGTCCAGACATCCCCATAGCCGAAATGTCCTTTTTTATCTTCAGGAACGTTCTTCTTTTTAGCATAGCAGAAAGCCCAGACTTCATCACATTGTATAGTTTTACAAGATAAATTTCTGAGAGTTCTATGTTGATATTCCGAACAAACCTTACCAACATTGGCTAAGAGTTTAAGCACTGTCCCCTTGGCAGCTCCGGTCATTCTACAAGTTGCCCTAATAGAATTGCCCTCAACCAATGCAGATATTATTTGTATTTGTTTCTTGATATTTAACTTATTCATAGTTATATTATGCTTGACCGCTCAAGCATTGTCAAGT
>JAZGCJ010000237.1:0-2883 GCA_036476895.1 Thermodesulfobacteriota bacterium | reverse complement strand
GAACCTAGACCGTTTTGATCAGCTATTCGGGCTTTTCTTCCAGGGTATTGAGCGGATTGATACTGAAGAATTTATGAAAATCCCAAAAGACTGGTTAACAAAGGACTTTGAGAATCAGTTAACTGAGGAAGAAAGAGCAATGATTATGGCTATGGGCGGATTGGACGAATTGTTTAAAAGGATTAAAGAACTGATGAAGAAGCAGAAGGGCAAACATCAGGGCGGAAATAAATGGATTGGAACTGGCGGTACATCTCCATATGGTGCTTATGGCTATAACCCCGCGGGAATCAGAATCGGACAGGATGGCAGCAGACATAGAAGGGCAGTTAAGGTTTGGGATAAGAGGGAGTTTATGGATCTCGATGACTCTGTTGAACTTAAAACTAGGAATATGAAGATGGCACTCAGAAGGTTAAGGGTATTAACTAGGGAGGGTTTAAAAGAGGAGTTAGATCTAAACAAGACAATTGAAAAAACCTCTAAGAATGCAGGGTATCTGGACATTGAGATGGTTCCGGAAAAGAAGAACAACGTAAAGGTACTTTTATTCCTGGATATTGGCGGTTCAATGGATGACCATATCGAGCTTTGTTCCAGGTTGTTTTCTGCCGCGAAATATGAGTTTAAGCATTTGGACCACTTTTATATTCACAACTGTTTATACGAATTTGTCTGGAAAAATAATGTTCGCAGATGGCAAGAGGCTATTCCAACCTATGAAGTGTTACATAAATATAATAGTGATTATAAGGTTATCGTGGTGGGAGATGCATCAATGTCTCCCTGGGAGTTGATGTACCCAAATGGCAGTGTCGAGCATAATAATGAAGAATCTGGATTTACATGGCTTGATAGACTCAAGGCACAGTATCCCGACTTTATTTGGCTGAACCCTGTACCTGTTGATGAGTGGAAGTACACTGAATCTATAGTTATGCTGAGGGAATTTTTTAATGACCGTATGTTTCCTCTAACACTTGATGGTCTGTCAAAAGCGGTAAGAGCATTAAAAGATAGAAAATTAAAGTTTGAGATGAATTAAGCACTTTCCATACCAATGTCATACTCCGCAACGAAACTAACAAATTCGACAAAGCGAAGAATTTGGTCATACTTGCCCCTTAGAATAAAGAATTAATAAAATCACTGCACACTAATTAAATATATATTATTATAAGAAGTTTCAGTCATACTTATCCCTGTGCATCGTACATGAGTCATATTTTTGTTCCTCAAAATCCACACTTTGTTTTCTCGGGGTATCCTGTTTTTTACGGGTATCGAAAAATTGCTTTAAAAAAGTGAAATTTTAAAATCCATTAAAAATGAAACCCCTTTATAAACCAAAAGATGGTGTTGATTTGTCGATAGTGGAAAGTCTGCTTGAGGCAAACGGAATTAATTATTATGTATTTAACAGACATTTTAGTTCACTATATCCCGGTGTACAAATAGGATTTTTTAATGCAACGACTATTATGGTACCGGAAGAGGAGTTCGAAAGAGCACGGGATGTACTAATTGAGAACTATGAAGTAGAGGAAGAGCAACCTGTGGGAAATTCTTTCTTTGATAACTTGAGGATTGCTCTCGAAGCTTTATTCTCTGGTTGGTTTAATCCGGGCAAAAGACTATCCAAAAGAAAACCTGATGTTAATGAAAATAGAAAGGATTGACCACATAACCATAGTAGTTTCTGATCTTGAGCGATCACACCGGTTTTACTCCGAGCTATTGGGGTTTAATGAACTAAAGAGGGCACATATTGAAGGGGAATGGGTTGAATCAATTGTAAAGATAGAAGGTGTGGTGGCGGATGTTGTTTATATAATTGCACCAGGGGGTGAGCCAAGAATCGAGCTTTTATGCTATCAAAACCCAAGGGGAGAAGCTTTAAATCCGAATTCGCTTCCAATCACCATTGGATTAAGACACTTAGCCTTTAAAGTTGATAACATTCAAAATATGTATAATAAATTAAAAGCTGCGGGGGTTAAGTTCTTGAGTGAGCCTATCACTGTGCCAACAAGTGTTATAACACACGATGAAGGACATAAATTGCTTTGTTACTTCCATGACCCCGACGGGATATTATTGGAAATTACTGAGTATAAGAAAATTAACTATTAAATATTCAGGGAGTTTATTACAACTGGCAAAATCAAGCCAACCCACTGCGAATACATCTCTTGTGATGGGTGTAAGCCGTCTTGTGCGATAAGGGTAGGTTCATTTAAAGCTCTTCTGGATATTTCCGTTACATTAACGTACTGAACACCCATGCTAACCGATATTTCTCTGTTTATTAAGTTGAAGTTATCAGTTTCTTTCCCAACTTTGCTTTGACCGTATCTTTTACCGAAGGGTGTTACACCATAATCGGGGATTGATATTACGATTACCCGCTTTGTGTTGCCTCCGGCAAAATCAATTGCTTTATTGAGTAAAATCCTGAAATTCGATGCGTAGCTATCCTGACTGAGTCTCTGAAACTGATCGTTTACTCCAATCAGCAAAGTTACAATGTCGTATTTTTGTTTCAATCTAGAGGATAAAACCGCATTAATTAAATTGCTGCTTGTCCAACCTGTTCTTGCGATAATTTTAAGATCTTCTACCAATATATTCCGCTGGTCCAGTTTATATGCAAGCATACAAGGCCAGCTTTTATCCTTATCCACTCCTTCGCCAACTGTATATGAATCGCCGAGTGCGAGTATCTTAATGGTTTTCTGGTTATATTTTTTATTAAGTCCTGTGTTCCCATTTTCAGTGGCAATGGAAAAATTAATTGAAAGAATTCCTAACGATATTGCACTTAGTAGTAATAGTGAATATGGCATGAGAGTTTTAATCTATCATAATTACGTAACCAGAGTT
>JAZGCJ010000236.1:0-2138 GCA_036476895.1 Thermodesulfobacteriota bacterium | reverse complement strand
CGGAAAAATAACATCAACTTCGTATGAATTTATTATTCTGTTCTCCGATATTTCAATAAAACCGGGGTTATTCGGATCGAATGATGGAATTATGAGTGAATCACTTGTTTTAATGGTTTCCCTTGCTGAATTTAATGCGTCTGAATCAACAATTTTCCAAATACCGTTTTTTTGAATATAAATGATTAATAATCGGAAAAGATCTCTGTTAACATTATTGATTATTGACCTTGCAGATATTATTGATATTTCATGTTCAACCGATCTTCCGCCGAATATTATCGCCAAATATTTTTTATTCATTTTCAAGAATACTAATGTTTTTTTATTGAATTAACTTGATAAGAATGGCAATGTCAAGAAACGTAAATAATGCATTGTCATTTTGATTAATTAAGTTAAAATAGCACGCACTTAGAAAAAAATAAAATCTAGGAGGCTAGAATTATGCAGAAAGTTGTAATAAGTGAACCGTTAAGAACAGCAATTGGTGCTTTTGGTGGCACCTTAAAAGATATCCCTGCTACTGAACTTGGTTCTACAGTGGTAAAAAGTATTTTAGATAAAACCGGTATAGACCCTAAAGAAGTAGACGACTGCATAATGGGGAATATTTTAAGCGCTGGTCAGGGTATGAATCCCTCTAGACAAGTTGCTTTAAGTGCTGGTTTAAAAGTTGAAACACCTGCATTTACAATTAACAGAGTGTGTGGATCCGGCTTACAGACTATTGCCCTTGCAGCACAGGCAATAAAAGCTGGAGATGCTGATGCCGTGATTGCCGGCGGTATAGAAAATATGAGCAAAGCTCCATTTTATCTGCAAAAAGCAAGATATGGATACAGAATGGCAATGCCGAAAGATGAGATTGTGGATGGCATGGTCTATGACGGATTATGGGACATATTTAATGACTATCACATGGGTGTTACTGCAGAGAATCTGGCTGAATCATATAATATTACAAAGGAAGAGCAAGACGAATTTGCATATAATAGCCAGATGAAGTGTAAGGAAGCGATGGAAAGCGGCAAATTTAAGAACGAAATTGTTCCTGTTATGGTTCCACAGAGAAGAAAAGACCCAATCGCGTTTGATACGGATGAATTCCCAAAAGGAGACACTACACTTGAAAGTTTAACGGGACTTAGAGCGGTTTTTAAAGTGGGTGGTACCGTTAGTGCGGGCAATGCTTCAGGAATAAATGATGGAGCGGCCGCTGTTCTAGTTACATCTGATAAAAAAGCAAAGCAATTAAACTTAAATCCGTTCGCTTCTATAGTATCCTATGCCGTTGTGGGTGTAGATCCATCTATTATGGGTATTGGGCCGGTTCCTGCAATCCAGAAAGCCCTCGACAAGGCAAAGCTTTCAATAGATGATATAGATGTATTTGAGTTAAACGAAGCTTTTGCAGCACAATCTCTTGCCGTATTAAGAGATCTCCCTATCCCAACTAAAAAGGTAAATCCAAATGGTGGTGCAATTGCATTAGGTCACCCTATAGGGGCCTCAGGAGGAAGGATCCTAGTTACATTATTGCACGAGTTGAAAAGAAGGAAGAAAGCTAAATATGGTGTAGCATCTCTCTGTTGTGGTGGTGGTATGGGGGTAGCAATGGTGATTGAGAAAATATAAATTAGTTATAGATTTTTTTTAAAAAGGGGCATACTTTATGGTTATGCCCTTTTTTTTGTTATTTCTGATTATCCTGTCCTTGTTATCACCGACTTGTAATCACTAAGGTCAAAGGAATGATGCACCTACGATGTTGAATGTATATAAAACCATGTAGGAGCGGCTTCCAGCCGCGATAAAACATCCACACCATGGAGATACCCTGAACCTGTTGAAGGATGTATCAAAACAAAGTAAAGAAGGTCCTTCCGAGAAGCGTCGCGACGAAGGAATCTCATAAGTAATAGATCGCTTCGCTTCTGAATTTTACAATGAACAAACTGTATCACAAACTTAAAGAGTTCCATAGATTTACAACAAGAGCGACCCACTTCTCATCTTGCTCCATTAGACTTCCATTAGACTTCAAATAGTAGGAATAATTTAGTTTAATAATATAACAGGGTGGAATAAGTCTATGCTGCGCTCAAAGTAAAAGCTTAAATCGCGAATGAGACCCC
>JAZGCJ010000235.1:0-4876 GCA_036476895.1 Thermodesulfobacteriota bacterium | reverse complement strand
GTTCTCAAGGAAGCTTGCAATTTGTTTTCGTTTTAGTAAGAGAATGAAAGGTGATAAAAAATTACGAAATCAATAAAATTCACTCAAGCATATATGTAGTCATGGAAGGACTTGGCCCCTTGATTTTTTATGACGCTTACTAGCCAGAGAGGTAGTTAGAATTGGTAATAATGCAGCAATTGGGTTGCTAGAACATATTGCTAGTAAAGTTGCAGCAACGCTTGTTCCTATATTACCACTAGCTTTCTCTAGAGCACCTTCCTTAAGGTTCTTCATGATTGTATAGAATAAAAAGGTGTATATTTCAGCAAATAGGCTAATAAATAAAATTCAATATTGGAGCAATTACTATGCAAAATATTTCAAAAGATATCTTCTTGAATTCACTTACATGTAACTATTTAGGGTGGTCATTGAGAAATAAAAAAATATCTAAAGAACTAACGATAAGTGATCGTTTTTCAATGGAACAAGGAAGGGAAATTGGGAAAAGAGCAAGAACACTTTATCCAGATGGGATATTAATAAATGAAAAAGACCTAAACTCCGCAACTAAAAAGACAAAAAGACTGATGGAGGAATCTAAGGCTTCCGTAATATTTGAAGCAGCTTTCTTTGTTAATAGCTACGTAACAAAAGCAGATATATTAAAACGAACGCATGATGGATGGCATTTAATTGAAGTAAAATCTGGATTAAAAACTCAACCAAAATATATTGAGGATATCTCATATACAGCATTAGTTATTGATAGATTAGGCATCAATATTTCTAAAGTTTCATTGTTGCTTTTGTCAGAAGACTATAGGTTAGGTATGGAGAATAATGATCTTTTTGTTGAGGTTGATTGCACAGAAGAGGTTCAACAACAATTAGAAGTAATAAAACCTTACTGGGACAAAATTGAGGAGACAACAAGACAAAAGTCTGAACCTGAACAAAAACTTCAACTAAAATGTCGCAAGTGTGATCTCTTTAGCAATTGTGTGGGGAAAGGAGTAGAAAACCATATTTTTGATATTCCACGATTAAGCCAAAAGAAGTTTGATAAGCTTATGGAAGTAGGTATTGAATCAATTAATGATATCCCAGATGGATTTGACTTAACAGAGAATCAAGCAAAAGTGATGACTTGTGTAAAATCAGGGGAACCTTTAGTTGGAGACAATTTAAGAAGTGAATTATCCTCTGTTTCATGGCCTGCTTTTTATCTAGACTTCGAAACGGTTATGACTGCAATACCTTTATACAATGATATTGCACCACATGCACAAGTCCCTACTCAGTATTCTATCCATAAATGTTTAAACCCATCGAAAGTAGGCAATCATTATGAATACTTAGCTGATCCTGGCAAAGACTGCCGGTTAGAACTTGCAGAAAGTCTAATAGATATTCTCCAGGGCAATGGCAGTATAATTGTATATTCACATTTTGAAAGAGATAGAATTAACGACCTTATAAAAGCATTTCCCAAACTTTCAGAAAAATTGAACAATTTATTGGAACGATTAATAGATCTCGAAAAAATTATTAAAAATAATTTTAATCATCCAAGGTTTTACGGCAAAACATCAATTAAGCAAACTCTTCCCGCATTAGTGCCTGAGATGACATATGCAGGAATGGCAATAACTGATGGCTTAGAGGCTGCAACATATTTTGCATATTTAGCACTTGGTAAGTATAAAGATCAAGAGGCTGAAACAATAAAAAGCAATCTGTTAACATACTGTAAACAAGATACATTGGGAATGGTAAAGTTACATGAACAATTGGCTAATTATATATAAGATATCACTACTGTCCGCTTGTTATTTGAATAAAATTATGAAAAGGAAAACCTAACAAGTCCGTACACAATGAACGAGTGCCAGCGGTGACTGAATGGCTTTCAATTATTTTTATTATGCGATTAAGTTTAGGCATGTTATCATCATACAGGCACTCGTCAGTGACGTCGGCGTTAGACTGCACTTAATCAAATGAGTCAAGAGTAGATCCCTTTTTTGACCTATTGACTCATGAGGGAGAATTATGCCTCTGGTTGATTACGAAGAGATTGTCACGCATTTCGAAGCTCCTACCCTTGTTCTTGCTGGACCTGGCGCTGGAAAGACATATCTACTTGCAGACCGAATCACGCGATTATTGAATAGAGGGATTGATAAGGATAAGATCACCGTTCTTACATTCGTCAGGGACGCCAGCAGGCATATGAAAGAGGAGCTTCTCAAACCTGATGGGGATTTCAAAATCCCTTGGGATAATCTCCCGTCCGTTTCTACAATGCACTCCTTAGGGCTCAGTATAGTCAAGGAAAAGCCACGCTCTGTGAAGCTCAAAAAGACTGGCTTGGAAGTTCAAAATTTGGAAGAGGTGAAACGATTGCTATTCAGGGATGCAGCTTTGATCCTTGGGCACACTGGAAACGATAGTTTAGATGCCTCAAAATGTAAATCCTGTGGGGATTGTAGTGAATCTCCGGGTGAGGAATATTGTCAGATATGCGAGAAATACCGTGAAATAATGTCGAAGTGCAATTACATAGATTTCGATGATCAGATCCATTTTGCCTGCCAAATCCTGGAAAAATATCCTGACATCCTTGAGAAATACCAAGCTCAGGCTGAACATCTGCTGGTGGACGAATACCAAGACATCAATGCAGCACAGTTCAAGATGATTGAATTACTGAGCAAGGAAAACCATGAAGGCCTTTTTGCCGTTGGTGATGATGCACAAAGCATCTATGCTTTTCGTGGTGGAGATCCCAAATTCATCCTGCGCTTCAAGGATGATTTCTCAGATGCCGAAGTGACAACCCTGGCACACAGCAGAAGGTGTCACGAGAATATTATGGAGGATTCTTTCAAAGTCCTGGAAAAACATTATCCTGATTGGACCGGAAAACCTGATTTAAAATATCACAAGGAAATAGGTGACCAACCATATATTTGGCGTGTGCCGAGCGAGATAACTGAAGCAAAATTTGTTGCCGGTATTGCCCAGAAAGCCATTCAACAAAAGAAGACCGTCTTAATCCTTGTCCCCAAAAAAGAGTTTTTCCCGTTCCTGATGAACGCTTTAACGGAAAGGCAGGTCCCGCATAGCTGCTCTATAGATCTATTACCTGACCGAGTAGGAATAGTCAAGAGGTTCATAGATTGGGTTCAGAAGACATTTGATAGTTTCAAGACAAGACTGGTTATCGAGGATCTTATAAATAAGGGCGTTGCGAAGGTTGCCGGAGCCGACAAAGATGGAAGGTCTAGTGAAAAAACCATTGAAAAGAGAATAGAAGAAGAGATTGCAATTGCCAAGCTATGGGACTCAGTTGACAAAAATCATGAGCTTTATTCAGTCATTAAGAACCTTGAAGATCCAAACAAGACCCTTAAAAAAATTAGGGATGCTCTTCTTAGCCTCGAAGAATCCTACAAGGATTTTACGAGAGATAACCGTGGAGAATTCGCTAAACGGTTGGCGTTCCTGACCGGGATATGGATAGATCCATCTGATATGGCTGCCGACATTACGGATGTCGTAAGGCTTATCCAGGCTGAACAGCCGTTTGGTTCGACTTC
This sequence comes from Thermodesulfobacteriota bacterium, assembly GCA_036476895.1. GTDB lineage: Bacteria > Desulfobacterota_D > UBA1144 > Nemesobacterales > JAZGCJ01 > JAZGCJ01. Next base: position 1,289 of record JAZGCJ010000235.1, on the reverse strand, counting down.
AGCCCAATTGTTGACAATGAGGAAAGCCAAAGGTCTTGAAGCTCAGGTTGTAATTATAGTGGGGCTGGAGGATGATATAATCCCAAACCCAAGGAGTGATAATATTGAAGAAGAGGCCAGGCTGTTGTATGTCTCAATGACCCGCGCCAAGGAAAAGCTCTATCTTTTTCATTCCTACAAACGGCCCCGTAATATATCATATGGGCAAGCCTTAACTGAAAAGCCAAGGTCGAAGTTTATTGATGCACTCGGCAGGAAGAGTGAATGGAAAAAACTAAAGAATAAAAAATGAACGCATAATTTGGTTTATGGGATCACCATATGAAAAGATTCAGTAGTTATCATTGGAGTTAGGGACGTCCATAAATATATAAATATGCAAAGATGCAAAGATGCAAAGATGACAATATTGAAATAGGCCACTTATTTATTAAATAATGGACGTCCCTTGTGGTATACAAAAGGATTGGGTTTGTTGAATATCAATTTTAAAAAAGGTGCACAGCAATTCCAAAATGAAAATTGGATTGTCATCAATAGAAAAGAAAAAAGGGGTCAAGTCCTTTCTTGACTACATATAATCTGTTGGTTAAAATGAGGAAATGTCACGACCATTACTGACCAGATACCGCTTTTTAAAGCTAATACCATAGTTGAAACTCAGTACGAATAATCAAAAAACCAGCAACAATATTTTTCTGATATGGGCTTATTCACTTAAGGAGTAATTTTGGACTTGTCCGTTCTATAGACAAACACATCCCCATCCCCATTTTTGCCTTGAATACAGATGTATATTGTTTTAGCATGTATATTTATACAACAATAATACTCGTAATGTTTATTATAGAATGAAATACCAAATCTTTTTCAAACCAAATGCAATTAAAGATCTGAAAAAGATTTCAAAGGAAGATGCGAAGAAGATTGCTGCAAGAATTAAAGAAATGGAAAATGATTTACAAGGCGATGTAAAAAAACTAACAAAACATACTCATGAATACAGATTGAGGGTTGGAGATTGGCGAATACTATTTGAAATAGAAATTAACAAAATTGTAATTTACAAAATAAAACATCGTAGAAACGCATATCGTTAAGGAGAGAATTATGACACTTCATCCACAAATAATTGAAAAAGATGGAAAAAAAGAATTTGTAATATTACCTTATGAAGAGTTTATTGCTATTAAAGAAGAGTTAGAAAACTATGAAGATTTAAAAGATTTAAGAGAAGCAAAAGAATGCTCAAAGCATGAAGATAGTATTCCATTAAGTAAGGTTATTAA
>JAZGCJ010000234.1:0-3641 GCA_036476895.1 Thermodesulfobacteriota bacterium | reverse complement strand
GCCGTATTTTTGTGTTACCTGGTTGTGCATGATGATGTTTTGATTCAGGTATTTTGTACCGTTAGGACAATAATTGACAGGGCTTACAGGATATTCAAGTTTGTTACATGCGGGTTTATCGTCCTCTCTGAATGTTTATAGCAAGATATATGCCAATGGAAATGCGATTAGGCCCCATTTTGGATGTATCAGCACCATGTAGGATTGAATATTGACGGCGAAAGTCGCGGCTCCCGCGATTGATGATTGTAGATTGAGGGATTAAGGAATTTAAGAATTAACAAATGACGATTTCAGCCCGCCTTGGTGCCCCGTCAGCCCGCCTATCAGTCTGGCGGGCTAGCAGACGTGGCGGTCTGGGCCAGGGATTTACGATTTTAAAGCACAGGAAAATGGAAAAAGAAAAACGTTGAAGTTTACGTCTTTCCATCAGAAATCATATCAGAGAAGCTATTGTTAATTGATAACAATAAAGCTCAGCGATTTGGCTAGTGTCAGTTATTCGAATTCGCTGTGGTTCCTTGTTAGATGCTAACATTTTTTTAGATCTTTAAACAATTTCGGCTCAATAAGTGCTTGTCGTAATAACATTTTAGTTACTTGATGTAGATAATTGTATACAGTCATATTGTTCTTTAATATTTTCAAATCATTTGTAAAATCAGGCATATTGCCATGAGCAACAGAACTTCTATAGCTATACAATTTTTTCCAAAGATTATCTTCATTAATTTCACCAAAGTGTTTTTCATGAGAAATAGGTTTATCTACACGATGGTTAATTAGGGGTATTTTAGATTTTATCTGACGCCCAAGAGAATCTGTGGGGTCCTTAGGAGTAGGGGCATGAGTTAGGAGCGATTCGATTGTAATAAATAATCCAAGAATTCGAAAATCTGATGACTTTGGGATAGAATTGATTGAGTGAAAGATATGGACAGATCTTTTTATTTCAGGATAATGCTTTTCTATTTTCTTAAAATCTTTATATAATTTTCCCAATTCTTTCAGTAATGTCTCCGTTACAACTTTCGGACTATGGGAAATGGGTGCAAAAAATAAGTAATTAACGAGTGAAATAGGGTTAGATATTAAACCATGTTTGCCAAGTGTAGTAAAACCAAAATTCAATCCTAATGTTGATAAGTTCGAAATATATTCTAGATCACCAATTTTGTCGTTAGAACCCTTAAATTGAATAATATAATATTTCCAATCTTTTTTAAATTTTAATGGCTTCCATGAAAAACTACCACTTTTATTTTTAACAATTTCATGTTCGTAAGGGTTACAGGGGAGTCCCATTTTATGTGTATTTTGGGAGAATTCTTGAATAGCTTTAACTTGTACTGGTTCAGCCTTTTTGAAAATGTGTTTGGGAAGTATTGTTATAGGTAGATTGCATTTTACATCTAGAACATCTAAAATAAATGTAAAGTTATTTTCTCGTTTTGAAATAATCTTTCTCTTCATAATTTTACTTTATCTAATGTCCTGTCAAGGGGTCAAGTCTGCCGACAGCCTATCTACTAAAAAATTGTTGATTAAAATAATATCAGTTAAGCCATAAGCAGCCTTGCCCGTTTCCGTTTCATGACTTGGGTCTATCCCTTAGTGATAAATGTAACGCGTTGATCGTGAGCAAATCGAAGTTTATATTCCTCTAACAAATCTTGCCTATCCGGTCTAATAATCAGTGCTATAACTATACCAAATTCCTCTAATTGACGAATAATTTGACCGAGTAAACGATCATATTCTCCTCTACTAGGATTTACTTTGACCTCAATTCCTATTCCATGCACCGCCAATATATCTGTTAGTGTAGTACCTTGCTGTTCTGGGGCTTTAATGCCTTTTCCTTCAAGATGTTCTGCAAGTGTTGCCACGTAAACCTCTTCCTGCTTATACCGTTGTTTTGGTAACCAGCCCTCGATAACTTTAATAATATCTGAGGCTTGGGCCCGCACTTCATCAGATGCTTGTTTAGTTAGCCATCTGGTTCTTGTATATAGCCTCATTTCTGTTGTTTTCTCGACGCCTTCAGGAGTCAACCAAATAGAACCTATTTTTCCGCTAGTTTCCCAAGTACCTGCTAAACGCAAAAATTTTATCCATCCAGCGTCAGAAAGATGATGGCACAATGATGTAAAATCTTTTTGCTCAAGTTCAATAGTCTCCTGCATAAGGTTAATATCTTGAACAGCCGAATTTTGAGAAATTGCTCCTCGTACGCTCAAGTAATCCAGCAAATTCTCCTTTTTAGATAGCAATTTTTTTTCTGTTAACATACCATTTCGTTTTTTCGTAATAATTCCCAAATAAATAAAAGTTGCGCATTATCAGCCGACCGAAAAGCGCTCAGCGGTTTTCGGGTTGGCTGGATGGCATTGTTAGCAATTTAGTTCGTTACAGGTATAAATCTTTGAATATTCGCACTACCATCACCATAAAAAAGAGAATCAAACTTAAAGCCAGCCGTAACACAACAAAATTCTTCTATTTGCTCAAGAAGGCGGTCATCAGAGTAACTGGAATAGGTGTAATTATTGCTCATTATTATCGAACGTCTATTGTACTCAATAACTTCTTTTTTTGTTGCATTCAAGGTACCTTCATCATTGCCCCACCCACATCTAATTAGGAGCCTTGCAGTGAGAGGAAATGATATTTCAATCTCTTTAAATGACAACCCTACTCCGTATGGTTTTATTGAAGTATAATTCGGATGATACAATGCCACTGGCGAATCCGAAGTAATGAATAATTGATTATCTGGGGCAATGACAAGCTGAAATTTCATTTGAGATAAAATTGATATGTTTTCTGGGGCAAACGCATTTTCGAGCATGTGTTGAATTATCTTCCAGTTAGATATTTCAGCTATGAAGCTGCTGTCAATTCCATTTTTATCTATATATTGTTGCAGTGCTTTAGGTGGTTCTTGGGAATGACCACTATTGAACATAATTTTAAAGCTATCTTGTACTATTGATTTAAGCGATGCTTCTATGTGTTGTGCGTATGCTGGAACTCTATACCTCATAGTAGATATGAATTCAGAAAGATTAACCTTCATTCGATCCGGCACTTCATTTAACGAACTTATCTCTTCAACTAAATTGGATTGCTCTGTTTCTATTTTAGATAGAATCGTTTCAACTGAATTGTAATCTTTTTTTAAATCAGAATGATCTAACGTGTGGAAGTCTCTCCTGCAACCTGCATCTTTGATCGCCGCATTTACTGGTTTAGAGTTTAATGTTTTTTCAAATTGCCATATGTGAGAATACTTGCCTTTTTGTTCAGGTATCTTGAACCCTTCTAGATAGAATTGCGGTAGAAAATGATGTTTCCTTGGTGTACTCATTATTATTGCTAACAAGTTATTAACCAGTTTCTGTACAACACCACTATTGCAATGATATCCAGCAGAATCAAATTACTATTATACAAAGAAGTCTTGTGGTGGGTGTTACCCACCCTACCTAGCTAAGGCTTGAACAGACGCTGAATTATCAATATCAAGAATCATTTTTCTGAGAATCGGTTGATGTATTAACTTCCCGCGACAGGTACTTTTTAAATTTTGTTATGATCTCTGTGTTCTTTTCTGTTCTATCATTAAGAAAGTCTTTGAT
>JAZGCJ010000233.1:0-12170 GCA_036476895.1 Thermodesulfobacteriota bacterium | reverse complement strand
CACGTGCGCTATGCTTATCGTTATCCCCCTCTCTCGCTCCTCTGGTGCCTTGTCTATGTTATCAAACGCTACAAACTCTGCCTGCCCCTTCTTCGATAATACCTTCGTTATCGCTGCCGTTAATGTCGTCTTCCCATGATCCACATGCCCTATCGTACCTACGTTTAAATGTGGCTTCACCCTCTCAAATCTAGCCTTCGACATCTAACTTTACCTCCTTTGGTTTGTTCATAATTACGGCTATGCGGCTCCTACATTTGTTTTAAGTGTTTCAGAAACAAATTGGGGCACCGGGGAATAATTAGAAAACTCCATAGTAAAAGAACCTCTCCCCTCAGTCATAGATCTTAATTCAGTTGCATAACCAAACATTTCAGATAATGGGACTTCGGACTTAATAGCCTGCATACCCCCTCTTAAATCCGATCCTAAAATCTTTCCTCTCCTCGAATTCAAATCTCCTATTACAGAACCCATAAAATCCTCGTGAACAACTACCTCAACTTTCATCATAGGCTCTAAAATAACGGGTTTTGCTTTTATAACCGCATCTTTAAAAGCCATGGAGGCAGCAATTTTAAATGCTATCTCAGAGGAGTCAACATCATGATAAGAACCATCATACAACCTTACAGCAAAATCTATAACCGGATATCCCGCAACCACCCCTGTTTCCATAGCCTCCCTGATACCGGCTTCAACAGCTGGAATATATTCACGTGGTATATTGCCACCTTTTACTTCATCGTAGAATTTAAAACCTTCACCCTCACCCAACGGTTCGATCTTAATCTTAACATGTCCATATTGCCCCCTACCGCCAGTCTGCCTTATGAACTTAGCTTCAACATCACTATTGGAGGTTATTGTTTCTCTGTATGCAACTTGCGGTTTTCCTACATTCGCATCAACATTAAACTCACGCTTCAAACGATCCACAATAACCTCTAAATGAAGTTCTCCCATGCCCGAAATTAATGTCTGGCTGGTTTCTTCTTCGTACCTTATCTTAAAAGTCGGATCCTCTAAAGCAATTTTATTAAGAGATATTCCTAATCTTTCCTGATCTGATTTGGTTTTAGGTTCTATCGCAATTGAAATAACAGGCTCTACCAGATAAAGACTTTCTAGTAATATCGGTTTAGATTCGTCACACAACGTATCTCCGGTTACGGAATTTTTTAAACCCACCGCGGCTACAATCCCGCCAGCACTTATTTCCTTGGTCTCTTCTCTCTTATTGGCATGCATCCTTAGCAATCTTCCGATTTTTTCCCTTTTATCTTTAGTTGAATTATAAACGGTAGAACCGGCTATTAGCTTTCCGGAATAAATTCTGAGATATGTCAACTGACCGACATAAGGGTCGGTCATAATTTTAAATGCCAAAGCCGAAAAGGGTTCGGTATCCAAAGGCTCACGGGTTTCAGGGTCGTTTGTTTTTGGATCAATACCTTCAACAGGGGGCAAATCGATCGGCGAGGGCAGAAATTCGACGATTGAGTCAAGAAGAAGTTGAACGCCCTTATTTTTAAATGCAGACCCTGTAAATACTGGAACCAACTTCAGCTGTATAGTTAACTTTCTTAAAGCAGAAATTACCTTTTCTTCACCAATATCATCTCCGTTAAGATATGCTTCCATGATCTCTTCGTCATGATCGGAAATCCCTTCTAGAAGTTTCTCTCTCAACGCCTCACACTCACCTTTAATTTCATCGGGTATCTCTGAAAATTCATACTTAGAACCAAGAGACTCATTATCCCATACTGCAAACTTCATTCTGATTAAATCAACAATCCCTTTAAAATCATCATCTACAACCCATGGATAATGTACAGCCACAGGTCTTGCGTTTAATCTTTCCTTCATCTGTTCTATTACGCGAATATAATTTGCTCCCACGCGGTCCATTTTATTAACAAACGCGATTCTCGGAACCCTGTACCTATCGGCTTGCCGCCACACAGTCTCTGATTGCGGCTCAACACCGGCTACCGAATCAAACACAATAACTGCACCGTCAAGCACCTTTAAGGATCTTTCCACCTCTATTGTAAAATCGACATGCCCAGGTGTATCAATAATATTTATTCTATGATCTTTCCAAAAGCACGTTGTAGTAGCCGATGTAATGGTTATACCTCTTTCCCTTTCCTGTTCCATCCAGTCCATTACTGTAGTACCTTCATGAACTTCCCCAATTTTATAGGAAATCCCTGTATAGAATAATATCCTTTCGGTTGTAGTTGTTTTACCCGCATCGATATGCGCTATAATTCCTATATTTCTTACCTTATCTATATCTACGGATATAATTTGTTCCAAAAAAAGCCTCCGGTATTAAACTACCACCTATAGTGAGCAAATGCTCTATTTGCATCAGCCATCTTGTGAGTATCTTCTTTCTTTTTGATTGCAGTGCCTTTATTTTCAGAAGCATCCATAAACTCTGCTGACAGTTTTTCTGACATCGATTTCCCCGGTCTCGCTCTGCATGCATTTAATAGCCATCTTATTGCAAGTGATTGCTTGCGAAACAAATTAACTTCCATTGGCACCTGATAAGTTGCCCCGCCAACTCTCCTTGGCCTAACCTCTATATAGGGTTTTACATTATCCATAGCCTTATGAAATATTTCTAAAGGATCCTTTCCAGTTTTTTTGCCAATATTCTCTAATGCATTATAAAATATCTTTTCGGCAATACTCTTTTTACCGTCTTTCATCAATAAGCTAATAAACTTTGATACTGTCAAATCAGCATACTTCGCATCGACAGGCACCTTTCTTTTAGAAACGGACCCTTTCCTTGGCATTTTACTATTTTTCCTTTTTATTTCGGCTTTTTAGCACCGTACTTAGAACGACTTTTACGTCTATTTTCAACTCCTGTCGTATCTAATGTACCTCTAACAATATGGTATCTAACACCTGGAAGGTCTTTTACTCTTCCCCCACGAACCAAAATAACTGAATGTTCCTGGAGAGTATGCCCCTCACCGGGTATATAACCCGTGACTTCGATCCCATTAGTTAACCTTACTCTGGCAACTTTCCTTAGTGCCGAATTAGGTTTTTTTGGTGTAGTAGTATACACTCTAATACAAACACCCCTCCTTTGCGGGCAGTTCTGCAAAGCAGGTGCTTTACTCTTTTTCCGGAGCTGTTTTCTTCCTATTTTTATTAACTGATTTATCGTTGGCAATTAATCTACCCTTAAAAAGATAATCCTAACAATATATCTAGGAAGTAATCGGTATGTCAAGAAATTGTAAACAAATTAATTATATTTTCTTATTTGTTCAAAGTGGCAAGAATTTTCTCAACGGTAATAATTGTAAGTGGTGAAATGTACCAACCCGGCTTATATATATTATCATCAACCTCATCATCCGAGACCCTTATCGCAACATACACATAACCACTTTCATCAACAATTGGATTTCCGGTCTTTAGTTCCGGAAACTTATCAAATTCCGTTCTCCAATCGTGATGAGTAATATTAAACATATCTAAACAATCTTTAAATGGAACATTGTGTTTTAGTTCTTCACTATCGGTTGATTCAGCCTTAATACCTAAGTACCAAATTTCCGCCATTATATTTTCCTCCGATTATCAGTGCTGTAAATATTATCCATATTATACTTTAAAGGTATTTCAGTGCCTTACTCCCAATATCCGATCGGTAAAACAAATGTTCACAATCAATCTTTTCAATTGCATTATAGACTGCTTTGATTGATTGTTTAATATCTTTTCCAAGAGATGTAACACCCAAAACTCTCCCACCGTTTGTCAGATAAGAGTCATCCCTGTATATAGTTCCTGAATGAAACACATTAATACCGCTTATATTATCAAGAATTTCGAGTCCCCTTATCTCATAACCCTTTTTATAATCTCCGGGATAACCTTTGGACGCCAATACAACGCACACAGAGGATTCGTCATACCATTCAATTTCCACTCCACTTAGATTAGAATCTACTACAGCGTTTATTATAGGAACAATGTCAGTCTTCATTCTCATCAACAGTGGTTGCGCTTCAGGGTCTCCAAACCTGCAATTAAACTCTAATACCTTAGGTTCAGAGTTCTGGATCATCAAACCCGCATACAATATGCCTTTATAGTCAATTCCTTCATTATTTAATGCATCCAGGGTTGGTACCATTATTTGATTTATAATCTTCTCTCTTAGCTCCTCTGTAACCAAAGGTGCGGGTGAATAAGCACCCATACCGCCTGTATTTGGCCCTTTATCCCCGTCCAACAGAGCTTTATGGTCCTGAGATGATTCAAGTGGCAATATATTCTTGCCATCGGTAAAAGCAAAAAATGATACCTCCTCACCTTCAAGAAATTCCTCGATAACCACCCTATTACCCGATTCACCGAATACCTTATTTCTCATTATAGTATTCAGAGCATCAACGGCTTCTTGCACGTCCCTACAAATAAAAACACCTTTGCCCGCTGCTAAACCATCTGCTTTCACAACCAGAGGAGGTTTCACTTCCTCTATCCATTTAACGGCTGTATCAAAATCATCGAATACCGAATAAAATGCAGAAGGAATATTATATTTTTTCATAAGATTTTTACAAAATACCTTGCTGATTTCAATCTGGGATGCTTGCTTCGAAGGCCCAAATATCCGTTGATCTTCTTGCATAAATCTATCAACGATTCCAATCGAGAGAGGAATTTCAGGGCCTACCACTGTAATGTCTATCTCCTCAGATCTCGCAAATCTTAGTAGTCCGTTGATATCGGTTGCCTTAATATCTATGCAAGTATCATCCTTCGATATACCTGCATTTCCAGGAGCACAATAAACCTTTTCCACTAAAGTACTGCCTCTCATCTTCCAACACAATGCATGTTCCCTTCCTCCGCTGCCAATAACCAGTATCTTCATAAATCAAATACTGTTAAAATTAGTTTGGAAATTATTATAAGTATCCCCCCCCTCTGGATTCAAAAATGAAGGGATATTATAGAGCAATATCATTCAACTGTCACTACTTTGGCCAGATTTCTGGGCTGATCAATATCTGTACCCTTAAAATAGGCAATATAATATGCCAAAAGCTGAAGTGGAATTACTGATATTACGGGACTTAACAAATATGTGTTTGAAGGAATCGAGATTACCTCATCGAACAATTCGGAATATTTTGTAATGTCCCTTGCGGAAGTAATTAGAATTACCTTTCCCTGCCTGGCCTTTACTTCCTGGACATTGCCCAATAACTTTCTATGGAGCACTTCCGATTCAGTATCGATTATTACTACAGGCATGTTTTCATCGATCAAAGCTATAGGGCCATGCTTCATCTCACCAGCTGCATAGCCTTCGGCATGAATGTAAGATATTTCTTTTAGTTTAAGAGATCCTTCATATGCAATCGGATGATTTATCCCTCTTGCAAGATAAAGAAAATTATTGTAATGGAAATAATTTCTTGCAATTCTTTTTATTTCTTGCTCTTTCATTAATACAATCTGTACTAGCTTAGGTAGTTGTAATATATCGTATATTTTTTGCCTGATATTATCTTTAGAAATAGAGCCATTCGAACGGGCAATGAATATTGCAAATAGGTAAAGAACAACTAGCTGGGTTGTAAATGCTTTTGTTGAGGCAACCCCTATTTCGGGACCCGCCTTTGTGGATATTGAATAATCAGACTCCCTTGCGATCTTGCTCATTTCAACGTTTGTAATACCCAATGTTTTAAAACCTTCTTTTTTCGCCTCCCTGATCGCTTCGGATGTATCAGCCGTTTCGCCCGATTGTGAAATACCAACAACCAGTGTTCTCCTATCATTAATTGAGTTTCGGTATCTGAATTCGGAAGCCAGATCAACTTCGACAGGAGTTCCTGCGATATTCTCAATTAGATATTTCCCAACTAAGCATGCATTATAGGAAGTTCCGCAACCGAGGAGCAAAATTTTCTTAATACTTTTAAAAGTCTTGTAGTTAATTCCTTCAAACAAGATATCAGCCGTTTCTTCAGATACCCTGCCCCGTATTGTATCGAGAATTGCTATAGGTTGCTCATGAATTTCCTTCAACGTAAAATGGCGGTATCCGCACTTTTCGATGGTAATGGGATCCCAGTTAATTTCTTTCACATCTCTGTGAACTTTATTGCCATCAAAGTCAAGCAATCTGTAAGCGCCTTTTTCTACTACCGCAATGTCACCATCTTCAAGGAATATTATTCTATTGGTATAAGGAATAATGGCAGCAATATCCGAAGCGAAGAAATCCTCTTGTTCGCCCAACCCTAGTATAAGAGGGGAAAATTTTCTGACACCGTAAATTTTGTTAGGTTCCTCTTCAGACATTATAACAAGTGCAAATGAACCCTGAATTTCATTCACACATTTCCTGAGAGCGATCTCAAACGAATCATATTTATCCGTATACTCTTCAATCAAATGAGCTATAACTTCACTATCAGTCTTAGAATAGAACTCATGTCCATTGCCAATGAGCTCATCTTTAAGTTCAAGGTAGTTTTCAATTATTCCGTTGTGAACCAGTGTTACACCGCCGTAGGTATGTGGATGTGCATTTTCCTCGGTTACTTTTCCATGAGTAGCCCATCTCGTATGCCCGATTCCAATCTGGGATCTTAAATCTAATCCCTCGAGCTTATGTTTTAGGTTCTCTAATTTCCCAACACTTTTTATAACCTTTGATATACCGTCATCAAAAAGGGCAACCCCGGAGGAGTCATAACCTCTGTATTCCAGTCTAGAGAGACCCTGCATCAGTACATCGATTGTTTTATTTCGATCTCCTATGTAACCAACTATTCCACACATTTATTCTATTTATTTTTGTTTCTAGATTTTCTGGACCAGTTCTTCACTATTACTTGCCTGGACCTAGCTACTGCCAATGAACTTCTGGGTATGTCTTTTGTAATTGTAGAGCCGGCTCCGGTTGTCGCACCGGCCCCAACCTTAATCGGGGCTACCAGCATTGTATCACTTCCTATGAAAACATCATCTTCAATAAGTGTTTTATGTTTTTCAAACCCATCATAATTGCAAGTTATGCTCCCAGCACCAATATTAACATTTTTGCCCAATTCGGAATCTCCTATATATGATAGATGTGGGACTTTTGATCCATAGCCAATACTAGAATTTTTAATCTCTACAAAATTGCCTATCTTTGCATTTTCCATAACCTTCGTTCCCGTCCTAATATGAGCAAACGGACCCACTGTAACTCCATTCTTTATAATTGTTTCTTCAATAAATGAAGAAAACCTTATTCTCGAAGCATTACCCAGGCTTGAATTGTTTATCCAGACAGATGGACCAATTACACATGAATTCCCAATGCTAGTCTCTCCAAATATATAACTGTTGGGATAAATAACCGTGTCTATCCCAATTTTTGTTTGTGGAGAAATATATGTAGAATCCGGACTTATTATAGTAACTCCTTTATTAATTAACCTTTTATTAATCCTGTCACTTAGTATTGAACTTATATTTAACAAATCCTGCCTGCTGTTAATACCCATAATTTCTTCGGGGTTAGAATTTATGGTTGTTATGTTTAGATTAGATATTTTTGCCGCTTTAACAATATCAGTTAAGTAATACTCGGATTGTCGGTTATTTGGCTTAATGTTTTTTAATGCTTTCCATAGGAAATCGGAATTTACGCAATAAATACCGGAGTTTACTTCATTTATCATTTTTTGAAATTTTGTGGCATCTTTCTCCTCAACTATCGATGTTACATTATTGTTATCATCTCTGATAACTCGTCCATACCCTTTAGGGCTATCTAATTTAGTTGTTATGAATGACAGCTTGGATTTATCCTTATCATGTGCCGCTAGAAGTCTTTTCAATGTATTGCTTCTGATTAGGGGAGAATCCCCGTTTAGGATTAATATATTTCCTTTAAATTTCCCAAGGACACGAAATGCGGATTTTACTGCATGTGCGGTGCCCTTTTGCTCTTTCTGATTCACAAAGATAATTCTTCCATCATTAACGCATTCCTTTACCTTCTCTGAGCTATGACCGACTACCATTACGATGTTTCGCAATTTCAGACCGGAAATAGAATCCAATACATATTTCACTATAGGGTAATTCAGCAACTCGTGATTAATTTTTGGGATTGTTGAGGTTCTCATCCTCTTGCCTTTCCCTGCAGCAAGCACCAAGGCACAAAGTTTCATCTAGTGTTTATAACTCCTTTTACAAATAAACTCCAAATATATTAATATTATATCGTGTTGACTTTAAATCTAGTAAATAGCCAATTTTGTTGGATAAGATAATTTTAGAGACTTCCCCTGATTTTTTTAGAATGGAATATCGTCATCAGCTCCGAATGCGTCATCATCGATACTGAAGTCATCTGGTTCATCTTCACTCAATGCGGCTTTTTGCTCTGACCCGGCGGCTTTTTGTTCTGACTTAGCTTGTGAAGGGCTCAGCATTTGCAAATTCTTTGCAATTATTTCGGTAGTCCATCGTTTGTTTCCCTCCTTGTCTTCCCAGGACCTAGTTCTCAAAGATCCTTCAATATAAACAGTTTTTCCCTTGGTTAGATATTCACCGCATATCTCAGCCAGTCTTCCCCAGGCGACAATCCTGTGCCATTCGGTATACTCCTGTCTTTCACCTTCCTTTGATCCCCCCACTTCCGTCGTTGCAATTGGGAAATTTGCTACAGATTGACCACTTGTTGTATAACGTATTTCAGGATCACGACCTAAATTACCGATAAGTATAACCTTATTTACTCCTCTCATTTTATAGCACCTTGCACTTAATTATTTTTTTGAAGTTTATCATTTTCATGTACCAAAATCCAGAATGTCCGATCTGTTAATTTCTATTCTAATCGAACAGTTCTGAAAACAGCTCCAAAAATTGGTGCAACACTCTTCCTGTCATGCCCCATATCACATAATCATTGAAGCGGTAGTTGTAATCCTCTATGATTTTTCCATCCCTAGATTTATATAAAATCTCTAAATTCGACTCATTCTTCAAGTGAGATATGGGAATCCATAGCGCTTCATCAACCTCGTAATTGGGAATAATTGATACTTTTTTGTCAAGATATGATATATAAGGAGTTACAACAATGTTCCTGGCCATTGGATTATTTGGTTTACAATCATCAAGTCTTCCCAACAATTGCCCGTTAATTTTGAGGTCTATTCCCGTTTCCTCAAGAGTTTCCCTGTAAGCAGTTTCAAGTAAATCTTTATCCTCTTTCTTATTCTTACCTCCGGGGAATGCCATGTGACCCGAAAATGGATCCCATTCTACATCAGGCCTCTTAATAAACAGAATATAATTACAGTCCTTAAAATACTTAATTACAATCATCACAGCAGCGGGAATTAAACCATTTCCACTCTCTGTTATTGTATTCCTGGATATCAGTATCTGCTTTATTTCTTTTATTGGCCGATATATTATTTTATTGATCATATTATGGATGCTTCTATAATTAATATTTTAAAATTTATCATTAAAAACTCTTTTAAATACTTCCAGGCTTTTGTCATCAAAAAGTATAAAATATATTTTCTCAATATCTGAATTGCCTGATAAATGTTTTATAGCAACATCGAGCATAATTTTGGCACATTCCTCTAAAGGAAAACCCCCAATTCCCGTGCCTAATGCTGGAAAGGCGATTGATTTCAATTTCAGCTCTTCAGCCCGCTTGAAACAATTTTCGGTTGACTTTTTTATATTATAACTATCTACACTTGTTCCCAAATGCATTACCGCAGCATGGAAAATATATTTTGCTTGCAATCTTCCAGGTTTTGTAACTGCTACTCTACCTAGTCCTAATTGGCCAATTTCATTACATTCATATTGAATTGACTCTCCCCCTTTTTGCCTTATAGCCCCGGCAACACCACTTCCGAGAAACAACTCAGTATTTGCAGGATTTACTATTGCATCTACATTTAATTCTGTGATATCACCTTTGCGGATTATTATTTTTTCAGTAAAATCTTTCAATCTGGAATCACGTCAAACAAATAAAGTTTGAATTAGGCTAATACAAATACTAGGCTACTGTAGAATTAACAAATTCTTTTAATAGGACATTCTAATTATCCTATTTAATTATTTTTCAATCTATTTGAAACATCTATAAATTGATGTGCATACTGATAATTAGTTAAAAAATACTTCTCCTTTAACATCTTATAATCTTTACCAAAGTATTCATTAAATATTATCCTAAAGGAATTTACGGGACTTATATCTGGGTACAAATAATTATTCCCTGCATCAGGTAGATAATATGCATTAAGAATTCCAAACTTCGTTTTTAAATCTGTAGATAGAAGTTTATGAAGCTCAATACGATATGAGTACCCTTTTGGATAAGGTCCTTCATCTGATTGAATAATTATTATCGGTTTAACTTCTGATTGACTCAATAATGACTCAATCAATTTCATAATCTTTTTATTGATAAACTTAGTTTGATTAATAAAATTTAATTTATACGACCTTTTCTTTTCTTCACTCTGTGATAAAACATCACCATCACTATCAAAAACAAATGGATCATGTGGTATGAGAAAATGGGCAAATACAAAAGTAGGGCTTTTATTATCAGGGACTTTCTCAAGTTCTTTCAATTGGTACAATACCCTCTCTATCTTGATAGTCCTGAAATCTTTCAATAAACGTTCTTTAACACCAATATCCAAACCGAAAATTTTTAATACTGAGGATAGCAAACTCTTACTGTATATAATTTCTACAATTATACTTTGATTAGAAATTGTAGAAAATATATTGTAATTTAAATCTGCAAATTTATTCATGCTGGTTGCTCCGTAATCAGAACCGAAATGCAAATATCTGTAACCCTCAGACTTTAAAATGCGCATTACCTCAAAATCTTCTAACAATGAATCCAGTATTACCATCGCAGAAATATTGTTATTATTTGATTTGTCTTTAACCAACTCATTAATATATTGCATGTTTAGTGATGAAGCCAAGGATTGTCTGGTATGGGGGTAACTGGAATAGCTGTTCCCGGCAATATAAAAACCCTTATCATTCAAAAAACCAATAAATTCATTATTATCAAAACCAAAATCTTCATTAAGAACATCCGCACGAGCATATTGATCAAAAATAAGATAATAAATATCCCTTTTAATTATGTTTCCCGATTCGTTATCATCATAACTTGAGTTGAAATTACTATTCTGGTTTTTTTTGAGTGTGCCTAAGTTATCACTTTGCCTACTTTCTACCACTTTAAAATAAGATATATTTAATATGCAAAGAATTACTAAAGAAGCCCCGATTACATTAAATATTGCCAGGACATTTTCAAATTTCCTCTTTGACCTGTATGTACAGAAAGATATTATAATAAAAACCAATAACATAAATATTAAAAAGTATTTATATCCAATATCGATAAATCTGATGAGAAATTCGTAAAGATAACCATAAGAATAGAAAATTATTATAAAAATTGAAGTAAGAAATGAAGATTTAAGTAAATTCCTGGTAATTAGAAATAACAGATAGAAAATAACCAACCCAAAAAATAATGAATATGTGATTATTGGTAAAATATCAGTGTATTTAACTTCCAATACGTTCTCAGAAAATAGGTAAATCGAAGGGTAAATTGAAAATAGAATGGGTGGCAATATATATTTTATATTCGACAACATTAGCTCACTTAACTCAATTAATTAGATATAAGTATAATACTAATTTCATATTTTAAACGCACATTCTCAAAACTAATTTAAGAAAATAAGGTAAGTTTAGTACTAATTATCCCAAATTAACGCTATATAGTTTTAGTATATGGAAGTCAGATCAAGAATTATTGAAACTCTATATAAATTTTATCCATTTGACCTAAATGGTGATTTAATCTTAGACAATAAAAGACTTGTATATAAGATATCTTGCATTATTAACTTTTATGGACGACCAAAATTACTTAGAAATATATTATCATCACTATCTTCTCAGGATATCGACAATAAGTATTTTGAAGTAATTATGGTTGAAGATAATAATGGAACACTAGATGGCAAAAATCTGTGTAATCAATTTAGATCTAGACTTAACATTTCTTATTTTGCGCT
>JAZGCJ010000232.1:0-4778 GCA_036476895.1 Thermodesulfobacteriota bacterium | reverse complement strand
TAGACTCACTGCATTTTTGAAAGTGTCTGATTTTATTTAAGCCAAATGAAAAATGGACCAGCAAGAAAACAAATATTACATATCCCATTCATTGGACGATAACAGTCCCGCAAAGAAATATACGTATTACAATTAAAAGTATCATAAAGAATAGTGAGTTTGATGCCCGTCTGACTAGCCCCAATATTTATTGGGAAGGAGTTAAAGTAAAGGGTTCACACACTGTACAGGCTTTATGGAATTATATGGTTATAAAGACAAATAGTATGAATTCCAGATGTTTATGTCGTTGATTATTAATTATGCATAGCTGTTATTATATTGCCCAAAAGAGTTGAAAGTTGCTTAACAATATTCTTATTATTTGTGTTGGAAATATTTGCAGAAGTCCAATGGCCGAGGGATTATTAAAGCAAGCGCTTGTTGGGGCTAATCGGACAGACTGTCAGGTAAGTTCTGCAGGGCTGGGTGCACTTATAGGCCATCAAGCAGATGCCAGTGCATGTCAACTGATGACGAGAAAAGGGATCGATATTTCAGGGCATCGCGCTCGGCAGCTAAATACCGAAATGCTTCGCGAGGCGAGTCTTATTTTGGTAATGGAATTGAATCAAAAGACGACTATCATTGAAAATGTACAGAGTACGAGAGGGAAAGTTTATAGGTTAGGTGAATGGGGAAGCTTTGATATTGCAGATCCATATCGACAGAAGTTTGTTGCTTTTGAGGAAGCCTTGGTATCAATCGAACAAGGTATATCTCAATGGATAGAGAAATTATGATCAAAAAACATAAGCCTTTTAATAAAGTTATCTGTGAAACTGTCGATTAATTCTAGGTCAGCAGGATGGTTGGATGAAATTATTTTGAATAGTAAAAAGAATATAGAAAAAATACTTCTATTTAATAAATTCTTTGTGATGTCTTTTACAGAGGGTAATCTAAAATAATAATTTGTAATTAATGTAATTATAGGTACTTAATTACAGACAATTAAACCCTCAGCTAATAAACTTAAATCAGGAAATTGATCATAAGTAGCTGGTAGCAACAAATGGATAGAAAATTTTTGTTGTATTAATCTCTTAGAGCCAAGATTATGATGCGAATAAGAAACTTTGTTTTTTTTATAGTACTGAGTCAGCTTATAGCTTGTACGGTTATACCTGGGCAACATATGCGCCAGTTTTCCACAGAATCAAGCGTAGAAATGCCCGTTACAGAAAATAATGAAACAATTTTGAAACGACTCAATATTCAGACGATTAATGCTCAGTTAATTATTGATTTAGAAAAAGATCGCAGTAACCGCAGTTTGGATCCAAACAATGTTGCCAATCATTATTTTGATTATCGTATCGGTTCAAAAACAATAAAAGGTACACCCGATCAAGAATCCTATAGTCAATATCTTGTTGGACCCAGGGATATATTGAATATAACGGTTTGGGGGCATCCTGAATTAACCATTCCAGCAGGGCAGTTCCGTTCAGCAGAAACGGCCGGGAATGTTGTTGGTGAAGATGGTACTTTTTTCTATCCTTTTGCAGGTGTTGTTCAAGCAGCAGGTAGAACCGTAGAGGATATACGTGAAGAATTGACAAAAAAACTTTCGAAATATATTGAGAAAGTCCAGCTAGACGTACGAGTGGCTGCGTATCGTAGTCAACGAGTTTATGTTGTTGGAGAAGTCCTGGATCCAGGAGTTTACTTAGTTAAAGATATTCCTCTAACGGTTTTAGAAGCAATTAATAATGCAGGCGGCGTGACACCGGAATCTGATCTACGTAATATCACATTAACTCGGAAGGATAAGGCATACAGTATTAACTTGCTAAGCTTGTATGAGGGAGGGGATCTTTCTCAGAATGTACTTCTTCAGCACGGTGATGTTCTGAACGTACCGGATAACGTGTTCAATAAGGTTTTTATATTAGGAGAAAACACAATAGGACAACGTTTCAGGGGGAGGCCGCGCAGTGTTAAAATGAACAAAGCGCGCATGACATTGACAGAAGCGCTAAGTGAAGGAGGTGGCCTTATTCAAGAAACTTCTGATGCCGCTAGAATCTTTGTATTTAGAACTAGCCTGGGTAAATCAGAAATATTCCATTTAAATGCGCGATCCCCTGATGCCTTTATACTGGCAGAGCGTTTTCCATTGCAACCACGTGATGTGGTTTTTGTTGATCGAGCTCCGGGTATTCGTTGGAACCAAATCATTTCACAAATTCAGCCGACTGTTAATTTGCTGAATTCAATTTGGCGGGAACCATTGGTTCTTCCCTGACAGATTGATATCGGGGGATTGCGGCTTCAGCCATTACTCAAACGATAAGTATATAAAATATGTTAACGGTATAAATTGCGTACCTGTTTTCTTATACTGTTTGTAAATGTAGAGATAATTCCAAAAAATGGCAAATAATCTATAGCAAATAATTCATGCATATATTTTTATAAAATGCCGTTTACACCAATAGATAAGCAAGAAGCTCCAGTTAACTATTCATCATCTCAGGATGAAGATGAAATTGATTTGGGTGAGTCATTAGGTACATTGATAGACGGCAAGTGGATTGTAGTGTTGGCCGTTCTTGCAACTCTTTTTCTGGGTGCTACTAAGGCTTATCTTGAGAAACCGGTATTCAGCTCCGATGTGCTGCTGCAAGTCAATGAGATATCAAAAACGCCAGGGATGGAAGTAATATTCGATTTGATGGGTACGGATATGCCGCCTGTAATGGCTGAAATCGAGCTTATTAAATCCAGAATGATATTAGGAAAAGCTATTCATAACTTGGATCTTGATATTATTGCTAGGCCTAAATATTTCCCGTTTGTTGGTGAAGCTATTGCGAGAATATTTCAATTGCGTAACAAAGATAAAGTAATTTCTAGTCCTTTGTTTTGGCGTACGCAGAATGCCTGGGGAGGAGAAGCTATTCGAGTGGAAACTTTTACCGTTCCGATGCATTTGCAGGGTGAAGAGCTGATTTTGTTAGCGGGTAGACAAGGCCATTTCCAGCTTATGGATGATAACGAAGAGGTGATTGTTGAAGGTAAGGTTGGTGAATTTATAAAAAAGAAGTTGAACAATAATCAAGAGTCTATTGCCATTTTTGTATCCCTATTAAGATCTCGTCCAGGCACTCAATTTATCATCATGCAGCAATCTGTAAATGATACATTGGAGCAATTAAGAAATAATTTAGTTATTTCCGAGAAAGGCAAAAATACAGGCATACTAGAACTTTCAATGGAATCTTATGATTCCAAGTATGCGGTGCGGATATTAAATGAAATCGCCAATATTTATGTACAGAAAAACGTTGAACATAAATCAGCCGAAGCGCAAAAAACCTTGGATTTTCTGGATAAGCAACTACCCATACTTAAAAAGAAATGGGAAGATGCTACCAATATTTTAAATGAGTATAGAACCAATAAAGGTTCGATTGATTTAGATATAGAGACACAACATATTCTAGACGGGATTGTGGAAATAAAAACTCAAACCACACTCTTACAACAAAAACGAGATGAGTTAAGACAGCGATTCACCAAAGCGCACCCAAATATTATTGCGGTTGATAAGCAAATATATCGCTTGCAGAAACAGATGCGTTCTTATGACAAAATGATAAATGTACTTCCGGAAACTCAACAAGTTATTTTAGGATTATCTGGAGATGTGAAAGTGAGTGAAGGCCTCTATACGACGCTACTAAATAATGCACAGACATTGCGTGTAACGAAGGCAGGGACAGTAGGCGACATAAGGATAATTGATTATGCAGTATTATCTAATAAAGCCATTAGACCTGATAAGCCATTGATCCTTGGTGCTGCGTTTATTTTAGGATTGTTTTTAGGCGTGATTGCGGTATTTATTCGCAAAACGCTGCATCGTGGTATGGAGGATCCAGATTTAATTGAGAAGCTATTGTATGTTCCTGTTTATGCAGCGATTGCACATAGTAAGATCCAGGAGTTGCTCTATAAAGAATTTACTAAGCCGCATAAATCAAATAAAAATTGGCCTCCCATTCTAGCTGTAAGATACAAAGAAGATTCTGCGATAGAAAGTTTGCGTAGCTTGCGTACTACATTACATTTCTCTTTGTTAGAGGCGCAAAATAACATCATTATGATTACGGGTCCAAGTCCTAGTGTTGGCAAAACATTTATTGCAATAAATTTGGCGGCAGTAATGGCTGAAGCTGGAAAAAAAGTATTACTTATTGATGCTGATATGCGTAAAGGTACGCTTAATACTCAACTATGTGTTAGTAGAGTGCACGGCCTTTCTGATGTAATTTCAAACCTTACAACGCTTCAAAAAGTGATTCGTGGAATACCACGGATCAACATCGACTTTATCCCAACAGGCGAGATACCACCGAATCCGTCGGAATTATTGTTGCATGATCGCTTTAGTGCACTTCTTGAGGTTATAACTACAAAATATGATTTAATCATTATTGACACACCGCCCATTTTGGCTGTTACAGATGCTGCGATTATAGGTAAGATGGTTGGTGCGACATTCATGGTGGTCAAGGCCGGATTGCATCCTAAACGAGAGTTGCAGCAGAGTATCAGAAGACTTTCTCAGTCAGGTGCAAAGTTAAAAGGTATTGTGTTTAACGACATGTCTAAGATTTCATCTCGCTATGTTTATCAATACAGTTATAAATAGTCAGATTAATTTACAATGGGTAAACTATTGGCTTTTTCCGGTGGACTATAGAAGTTTGATAATTCCGAGATTCATT
>JAZGCJ010000231.1:0-2628 GCA_036476895.1 Thermodesulfobacteriota bacterium | reverse complement strand
AAACTAATCTAAGTCTTGCAAAAAAAGAAAAGCTAGAGTCGAAATAGAACCGCTTTTTATAATATGAATCAAACCTTGCTTAAAAAAGTAAAAAGAATAGTTAAAAAAGCAATTAGAAGATTCTAATTAGGAAGGGAAGGGGTTGTAGCTATGTCAGAGAAGTTTGATCCTCATACTCTAAATCTTCTGCAAAGCTTGTATTTATCATTGCTTTCTCTAGTTCTCCAATATCAATAAATTTGATTGCGGTACAAAACATAGAAGTAGACTGAAATTGTTCGATTCGAGTTGCTTCCCCAACACAATTTATAGTAGGCATGGATTCAATGTCATCTATCCTTAAATCTAGGAGTGTACCAATTCCCAAATCTTTCCTATGAATGAAAAATGTACCTCCTGCGCTTAAATTATGCAAAGTAACTGAATCCCAACCAGTAGACCCCCTCTTACGGCCTTCATGTTGTTTGACTCGGACTCCAGCCATATATAGTTTTTCTCTTCTTTTGTATTTCCTTCTTTCTTGACCGTTATACATAGGAGAATCCCTTTCTTCGCCAGTACTATTGCCCCTGCACATTTTTAATAATATCCTACAGAGATCCTCTTCCCTTAGCTGATCGACAATAGAAGTATTGTTAACGAATACTTCAGTCATTACTTCATCATCTGTAGAACCACTTTCTAACTTAATTGCAATACTTTTCAACCACCTTGCTACCGCTTTCCTCTTTTTTGTAACGCTGTACATGGGAATTCTCCTGACAAGTATGAATTAATTAATCTATCATCACAATCTTATAGTTTTTACCCAAAAACTTTAAAGTAAGAAAGTCGCAATGAATATGCCATATATATTGAGTAATTTACGTACTTTCTCATCTCTATAAATTAGGCTTCATAACCCCAATAGCTTGTATCTCTTACTACGGCATTCAATTATTTCTATTTTATTTTTCCTTAATTAGTAACTCTAAAAAGACTATTTTATGTTTAAATAACCAACGTTATGCTCAAAAAAACAACCGCCATCAATACTTTCCTACCCATCACACACCAAGTTATATACAAACCGTCATAGGAACTGAGAATAAGGTATCACCCGCAGACACAATTAAAAAGATACTTGTTCGTCATGTTTTAGTGACAGTTTTTATTCTTCAAGCTTATTGCGCTAAGGTAATTACGACCAGATAGTACTCCAGCGAGTTTTTGGTTCTCCAAAACCAGGATATGATGAAACTTAACATTTTCAAAAATCTCACGAATTGTCCAGAGAGGATCATCCATTTCTACCGTAACCATTTTGCGTGTCATAAGTTAGGCGATATTCATTCGTTTTCTCCGTAAATGATTTAAAACATTTTATAGTCAATCCTTATTATCGTCATATTCTCAAAAATCTTAAGGCATTGTACTCCAAAAATATTTCATTTTTCCCCCTTGATTTTATTCCGTAATAGTTGAGAAAGTATTTGCGTTTCTATTAACAAAATTTTGGCTTTATATACCTATGAATTGAATTTTCTGTGCAAGAAAACGTCTAAGCCACAGAGCAAATATGTAACGCTTACCTTATAAGTAACATTTACAACAGGCAAGATTTACAAGATATAACAGGACTTGGCAAAGACGCTATAGGACAGAGAATTAAACAACTTAGGGAATATAGGTTAATTATAACCCGAAGCAGGGGATACACAAAAACTACTGGTTTTATTAATTTTCTTGATAGATGGATAAGAGAGAAATATGAGATACACCCCACACACATAGTCAAAAGCTACAGTTTAGAGGGTGTACTGCACCCCTTTTATCAAGCAACTAATTAACTTGAAATGAATCACAGAATATTGTAATTATTCAAATCATGGCCATATACAAAAGAAAATATCTTGATAGAAAAACTGGTACATCGGTTATTACTTTGAAGGTAAAAAGATAAGGGAATCTGTTAGTTCTAATAAAAGAGTTGCTCAGAAAGCATTAAAGGCCGTGAAATGTGAAATTGCACAGGGCAGATACAACCTAAGACGTGATACAAAGAGTCCTAAATTTGAGGAGTTTGCTAAGGTATACTTAGAATATTCAAAGGCTAATAAGCGCTCTTATGAGACGGATATAACCTTGTTTAAGGCTTGTCTGCTTTCTTTAAAGGATACAAGTTATCAAAAATCACACCCTTTTTAATTGAGAAATATAGAATTGAAAGAGGTAAAAAAGTAACCAGGATGTCAAAAAAGCCTATTGCAAAGGCTACCTTTAATAGAGAGCCAGTATTGAGATGACGATGCGTTATGCACATCCAATAACTGAGGGGAAAATGAACGCAGTTAAGGCTCTTGAGAAGCAAATGGAGAATTTGGACAGTCGCAATACAGTCGCAACAGCAAAAGTAGTCTCCATATCTAAAGCTGTAAGTAATTCTGATGTTAAACCTTAGCCCGTGTGGCTCAATGGCAGAGCACGTCATTCGTAATGATGAGGTTGGGGGTTCGAATCCACCCGCGGGCTAGTTTATGTCTCAAGAATGCCATAATTTTTGATATTATATGGGGTTCTTGAGTTTTGTTGTTTCTTACGCAGAATAGTCAATGGTGGGATAGGATAAATGTTACACAATAAAACATT
>JAZGCJ010000230.1:0-2283 GCA_036476895.1 Thermodesulfobacteriota bacterium | reverse complement strand
ACGGTGCAAAACCGGCAGAGGCATTTACAGATGAATTAATTGATTCTATGGCTTTGGCAGGACCAAAAGATAAGTGTAAAGGGAAGCTTCAAGAATACTTTGATGCCGGCGTGGATCTCGCAATAATTGTCCCAGGTCCAGTTGGGAAACAAAGCAATATTGAAGTCATGGAAAATACGGTTTCTACATATTCTTGATTTTCGGTATTGATTTTCAATACGTCTTTGCAACCGCTTCGAGCAAGATGAGAAGTGGGTCACAGTTGAATGAAAACTATGAAGCACTTTAAGTCAGCGAATGAGTATATTTATCGTACATTTCAATGACGAAGCAATCTCATAAAGAACAGATCGCTTCGCTGCCGCTCGCGATTGACAGATAAGTTGTGAGAAATCTATCTTTTAAATAATTTTTAAATCCTCATCAAATAAAAAACTTAGTTCTAATAAGTTTATTTAGAATTGTATTAACAGGTAAACTCATAGAATAGAATTTTTATAGGGGATTGCTGTATCAATTAAAAATGAAAAAGTTTGAAGAAGGATTAAAGGAGCTTAAGGACATAATCGAGAATCTGGAAAAAGGAAACCTTAATTTAGAAGAATCTCTCAAGTTATTTGAAAAGGGCACCAAGTTAGTATCCCAATCCCATAAGAAACTTAACGAAGTTCAGAGAAAGATTAAAGTACTTGTTGAAAAATCGAATAAACAAATTTCTGAAGAGGATTTTGAGGTTAAAGACTAAATGAAATTTAATATACAGGAATATATTAAAGAAAAAAAACAATTGATTGATAATCAGATAGAACAAACTTTTTCATCAATTGATGAGTCAGCATCCAATTTAGAAAGATCAATGCATTATAGTATTAAAGCTGGTGGCAAGAGATTAAGGCCAATTCTTTGTTTATCAGCTTGTGAGTCTGTAGGGGGCGATACAAAAGGTATTTTACCTATAGCATGTGCGATTGAAATGATTCACACATATTCCCTAATCCATGATGACTTACCATCCATGGATGACGACGACCTGAGAAGGGGAGTTGCCACCAATCACAAGGTATTTGGTGAAGCAACCGCTATTTTAGCAGGGGATGCGTTATTAACCGATGCATTTTATGTTATTGCAGAACTCGGTCTGAGTAATGGTCTAAAGCCTGATATTGTACTGGAAGTAATTAAGGATTTGTCAAAAGCCACAGGATCAAAAGGGATGGTCAAGGGCCAGTCAATTGATCTGTCGGTGGAAGGTTCAAAGGATGTTGATTTGAATATGGTTGAGAAGATACATTCTCTTAAAACAGGCGCATTGATAGAGACCTCTGTGATAGTTGGTGGAAAAACTGGCGGTGCTACTAAGGAGCAGCTGAGGGACTTAAAAAAATATTCAAACCTTTTGGGACTGGCATATCAAATAGTGGATGATATCCTGGATATAATTGGAGAGTCGGAAATAGGGAAGGAGAGGGGATCTGATTTTAGAAGAAAAAAGGTTACTTACCCTGAGCTTGTGGGAATAGATGAATCAAAAGTAAAGATTAAAGATCTAACTTCAAAGGCTATTCACTCCTTGGTGAATTTTGACCATAAGGCTGATCCGCTTAGGCAGATTGCTTTATATATAGGGGAGAGAAAAAATTAAGAAAAAAGACAGGCTCGACAACCTATTGTTTAGTAAAGGATTTGTAGAGAGCAGAAATAGTGCACAGGCATTGGTTATGAAAGGTGTTGTGTATGTAAATGATAGAAAAGTGGATAAAGCAGGTTCTTTTATTAATCTGGACTCAAGGCTGGAGGTGAGGGATAAAACACCTTCGTATGTGAGCAGGGGTGGTGTAAAACTTGAGCACGCACTAAAAACCTTTGATATTGATGTTAGAGGCAAAGTTGCGTTAGATGTTGGAGCTTCTACAGGGGGTTTTACCGATTGTCTCTTGCAGCATGGCGCACTAAAGGTATTTGCAATAGATGTTGGTTACGGGCAACTGCATTGGAAACTCAGAAATGATCCGAGGGTGGTAAATATTGAAAGATTAAACGCCAGGTATCTGAAATTAGAGAATTTAGGCGAAAATGTGGACATAGTAACAATAGATGTTTCATTTATATCTCTTGTAAAGATCATTCCTTCTATAATGAATGTTTTAAAATCAAACGGTACCCTTGTATGTTTGATCAAACCTCAATTCGAGGTAGGGAAGGGGGAAGTAGGCAAAGGCGGGATTGTAAGGGACGAAACAAAGCATAAAGAGGTTATAAGAAAAATCTCTACCTTTCTGGAAG
>JAZGCJ010000023.1:0-4916 GCA_036476895.1 Thermodesulfobacteriota bacterium | reverse complement strand
ATCTTAAATTATTATAAAATTACCTCTTGTGTAAATTGTCTATAATGTTAGGAAGTACTGCTCCCCGTTTTCCCACCGATATAGTAACTCTATAGCTCTCATATATAGTTGATTTTTTAACTATCATAAATGGATAAAAAATTCAGGTACTACAAAGTGAAGGGAAAAAATCAGGGGATAGAAAGTTCATCAAAATAATTATATAATGGTAAAAACTTTAAAATATTCAGAGCTTCTATTAACAGCCTAAGCGGTGATCCGGGCAAAGTACTTGTATCAGATGGTGGAAAACTTGTAATTGGAACTGGTCAGAATTCACTTGATATTAGTGAACTTCAGATTGAAGGCGGAAAGAGATTAAAAGTTACTGATTTTTTACGAGGAAATAATTTAGAAACCGGAACTACACTTAGTTGAAATATTCTTCTTAAATTAGTGAAGGGTAACTTTAATAATATTGGCGGATACTTTAATAGAAATCTTGGTCTATACATTTTGTGAAGTAACCACACATAAATTTATTTGAGGTGAGAAATTGAAAGTCTTTATAGCTGGTGCAACTGGAGCGATAGGAAAACCATTAGTAAAAAAGCTTTTGGCCGCTGGTCATGAAGTATTTGGTATGACGCGCTCAAATGAAAAAGCTGAAAGCCTAATCAAACAAGGTGCTAAACCGATATTAGCCGATGCTTTTAATATCGAGGAAGTAAATTCTTTTATGCAGGGGATAAAACCTGATGTTGTAATTGAACAACTCACATCTCTTCCAAAAGAATATAGCGCAGAAACTATGCAGGCCACAGATGCAATTAATACTAAAGTTCGTTTAGTTGGCGGTGCAAATATACATTCAGCAGCTCAAACTACAGGAGTAAAAAGATATATTATTCAATCATCGGGATTTTTTTATCCACCCGGTAACGGACTTGCCGATGAATCCGAACCATTCGTAAGTGATGCTCCAGAATTTACTTTAGCTGCTGCACGTACATTTGAAAAAATAGAAAAAAGAGTACTTTCATCAAATATGGATGGCATCGCTTTGAGATACGGATTTTTCTATGGTCCTGGCACTTGGTATGACAAGGGTAAAAGTATTGCAAATCTTGTAAAACAACAAGCCATGCCTATAATTGGATCTGGTCAGGGTGTTTGGTCATTTATTCACATTGAGGATGCGGCGGATGCTACTATAGCTGCAATTGTTAATGGTAAAGCGGGTAAAGCCTATAATATAGTTGATGACAACCCATCAGAAGTGAATATTTGGCTTCCTGCATATTCCAATTGGTTAGGTGCCCCGCCGCCAATTCATATAAAGGAAAAAGACGTTGGCGATCCTAATTTTATTTATTACGGAACGAAACTCCGGGGTGCAAATAATATCAAAGCTAAAGAGCAACTTGAATGGAATCCGAAACCATTGGAATGGTTGTAACACTAGGCTCGTCAATAGTAGCCTTGGATACTGTAATTGGTCTTGTTGCCAAAAAAACTCCCAAATGATATAAGCCTCTTACTTCTTAGGAGCTACTGCAATAGCATCAATTTCAAAGAGTACTCCTGGTGCATATAATGCAGTAACCGGAATCAATGTGCTGGCCGGCGGCTTGTCTCCGAATACAGCTTTGCGTTTTTTTACAAGATATGCGAGTTTCTTTGCATCATAGTCATTGATCAATAGAGTAATCTTAACGACATTTTCAGCGTTGGTCCCCGCTGCTTTGAGTGTAGCCAACAATGCATCGAAAGAACGATCAACTTGGCTTTCGAAATCGTTGGGTCCATTCTCGGTAAAGCCAACTTGCCCAGCTACAAAGATCAAATTAGCGTCGGCTGCAACAATGTTTGCTTGTGAATAACCATATTGTGTTGTGTTTGGGAGCTCCGGTGGATTAACTGCTTTTTTAGGGTTTTCCGCGGATGCAACACCTACAAACAAAACCATACAGAGAATTCCAAATAGGAAATATTTTTGTTTCATAACATAAAACCCCCTCTTATAATAAAATTTTGCATTCAAAGCTTTAAAAAAACTTCTTTATTCACACAATTTAATCATTTGGTTTAATAGGAAGTGCGATCGGACGCATAGGCGCCGCATCAGCACCTTGGAGTTTCAGTGAACCTCCAATGAAAGCGAATTCATATATTTGATCTTTTGAAATCTCTTCGAGATTTACGAGTTCCATGATTGGAATACCGTTCTGTGCTAAAAGAAAAGTATGTACAGGAATATAATTACCTTCCACTTCAGATGGAAATGTCTCAAGACTAAGATTATCCCCACCAATTATCATAGCACCATTTTCCACAAGATAACGTGCACCACTTATACCTAATCCTGGTGGATTTTCCAGATAGGCATCGTTATCATTGTAGTCTCTCATACGACCTGTTCGAATAAGAACAACATCTCCTTCAGCAAGTTTGATGTTTTGACGATTCAGAGCTTCGACCAAATCTTCGCGCTCAATGCGGTAACCAGGTGCAAGCTCCTTAACTCCCCTAGCGGCTGCAACATCGATCATAACACCACGAGCTACAATAGGTGGAATTGTTTCGGCACCAGTCTTATCCCAGCCACGATCTCCCATATGCTCCTCGGCCGAGAAACCGTTATAGATTTTTCCATTTAGACCGAAATGATTAAGCGCATCGATATGAGTTCCTGTGTGTGCGTACATTGAGAAGGCCGAACCCGTATAGCTCACATGCTCGTTCATCTTTTCACCGACGTTCAATGGATCATCTTTAATAGTACCTTTAGGTGTGTGGGTCATCCAGAAATTATATCGTGGATCTCCAGCTGGAAACCATCCAGGCATCCCTATAAAGTAATCTACAGATAGATCGTAAATCTTGCCACCCGAAATACGCGACAATATTGCAGCACGAGACTCATTTGTCATAAGATTTAGTCGTCCCAATTCATCATTAGGTCCCCAAGGGCTCTTACCAACCTGAGTCTTTTTAGCCAATATTGGAGCTGCAGAGAGTACAATTATCATAGTTGCTAATATAGAAAACCTTATAATAGAATTAAGCATTGTTTATCCCCCATAATTTTATCAAAATTATTTAGAACTATATTCATAATGAATCAACTGTATATTATTAGAATGCCAGTGTGTCTGAAAATTGGCAGGTTTTTCAACCGGCAGATCAAAAATTTTGGCTGGGACAAAAACTGGTAAAGGGTCTATATTAAAAGGATAAGGTTCGCATACTATTCTTTTTTGACCCTGAGGTTTAATTTTAACCACAACCCTGTCTTGCCAACCTTTTCGAGGAACATCAGTTAGGTCAAATTCATCGTCACCTAGCCCTACCGCATCACCTTTATTTGGAGGAATTAAATTTGAGCATAGTGAAAGTGATAGTGCATCCATTAGTTGTAAAAAACGTGCATTAGGCTTTAAGTGTTCTTCTTCGACCCAATGTGCAGTTTCCGGATTATTTTTAATTGTACTAATAAAACCAGCCTGTATATTCCCCAGCTCTGTTATGAAATTCTTGGCACCCTCGAGTTTTTCATCTTCCAGAGTGTACTCAAGTAGCGTTGTCCTTCGGACTAGCGGATGTAAAAATGATGGGTCCGGATCTTCAAACACGTTTTGGGCATAGAGCCAGTAAGCATGGAAGCTCATTAATAAGCTTGCATAAGGGTGATTTTGGCTAAATCGAGGTAATCCCAATCTCCAACGTTTCATACTTTCCTGTAAATTAGTTAAAAATTCAGTAAGGTTCATTGGTAGTCCGTCGTTTTTATTCAATTCAGGAGTTGCTTCCCACTCCCACCATCCATTGTCATGTTCTGAAACGGCTAATACAACTTCGTCTTTAAGCCGGTTGTGATCATCTGAAGTATGAAAATATCCAGGGGCATTAAATTCATCATTTCCCCAATGGGCAGCTAAGTAACCGGCAATTTGACCATGATCTGGTTGGGTAACCATATATAGTTTATTATTGTGAATTGTTTTTAACATAATTATATTTTCAGCAACAATTTATAATTTATTATATTAAAATTTTTGTAACAGTTTCAAGAAATTTTTCATATTATAATACATCCTCCTTTAAAAATTCTTCATATTTTAACACCTTTTTGTTAATTAAAACAATACTCTGTTTTACTTGTGACACCTTTTTCCCCAAATTGTCAATCAAATTATTATTTTAATTAACCCTTGGTTATCCGTATATAACTTTAGATATTGCAGTTCCAATTTCTCAATTACAATGCAATATTTTTAATATCTCTATTAGATTAGAATAGTCGGAATTCTTCTTGCGAACACCCTGTCGGGAGAACCGATCATTAGGAAAAACACATCCCCCACCCCCACCGATATAGTAACTCTATGGCTCTCAAAAATGGATAAAAAATTCAGGTACTACAAAGTGAAGTGAAAAAAAGAAGGGTTAGATGATTGAATGGAGGATTCAATGAAATTAAATTTTGACCACCTAAATCTTTAAACAAACTTTAATATCAAAAACATTGACTTCTTTAAAAATATATATTTATAATCAATTTAAATTAATAAAAAGGAGGTTGATATGAAATTATCTAATTATTATCTTTTAGCATCACTAATATTTTTATTAGTTATAGGTATAGCTCTCGGTGTATATAAAGATGAAATAACAAATAAATCTTATGTTACCCGAGCAGAAGCTGCTAAGAAAAACAAATCAACTTCATCACCTGTAAAAGCCCTTTCAGATAGAGATGTTTACTATCCTGGCTCTGAAGATATAAAGCCAGATGAAATGCGGGTGATTGCATGTGGAACCGGGATGCCTAACGCACGTCCCAAACAAGCCGCAGCATGCTTTCTGGTAGAGCTCGGAAACGGAGATAAATTTATTTTCGATATAGGAACAGGGTCTGCTGAACGTATCTCTGC
>JAZGCJ010000229.1:0-4694 GCA_036476895.1 Thermodesulfobacteriota bacterium | reverse complement strand
GAATTTGGTCTAAGATATCTGTTTGCGGATGACCCATCATCCCTTCCTCTTCTGCAACCTGTTGCTCCCGTAAGTCGTATTCCCACTGGCATAGAATTTTAATCTTTTGTTCCCGTGATAGTTCCTTCTTGTAGATTACTTCTTCTGGAGATTTGAAAACACTAGTTGGGTTAAATAATGCTTTCTCTATATCGATCATTTAAAAGCTTGATTTTGTTAGTTTTCTTAAAATCAGAACATTCATATTTGCTACAAGATTACCTAATGCAGTAATACGAAAACTAAATTCTTCTTTATTATTAGCTGATCTAAAAAGTTCAAGTAAGCTTTGTTCTTCATCAATTTTTAATAAGTTTTCGTTAAATTTGAAGCGATCATCGCTACATCTGCCTGACGATGACTGTGTGACTCCACTAAGCCTGAAGTGAGATATCTGAAACGGAGGAGAAAGCCAATAACAATAACGGAACTAAGTAATATTAAATCACCATTCTGAATACGTTTGAATAATTTCATTTCCTTATTCAGATCAATTGTCCTTATTAATATTTAAAATTAATGCAAATAAATATTACTTGTCTTTGGATTGGTCGATTAGCATGCTCCTACTTACTTAAACGTTCTCAACTAATATCATTATAAAATCATCTTTAGCCGGCACTCTCATTTTAGTACCATCACTAAAGGTTATTGCGAACTCTGCTCTATACAACCCATGGGTATCAGTATCTCCAGCATGCCATTCATACTTCCCTATCCCAGTTAAAGGACTTACTACTACTTCTCCTTCGCCTTCAAATCTTTTTATATCAGCACTTCCTTCAGGCCCTTCCATGAGAAACCTAATTTGAGAACCAGTTAAATCAATTGGCAAATATGTATCCATATTAAAAAGCCTAAATTGAATGAATGGCTTTGTACTTCCCTTTTTAATCTTTATTTCTTTTTCCACTTCCACTCTTATCTTCATTATCTGAATCCTAAAAGAAATTGGAAGTTATGATTAAATATTATCTTACCCAATCAAGAAGAGGTCTCTAGACCTTATATCTATTAATCACGGCATGATAACATGTACAATCTATAATCGTATCACCAAAGAACAAACGGGGTCGCGTCATCACAATTCACAATTGATATTAGTTAAGTTGAATTCCCCTTACATGGCAAGAGCTACGTGATTATTCTAATCGAGATAAGTGGAGATTGGAATTAGCGGTATGGATTAGGGATATGGGGTAAGGGATATGAAAAGATAGAGACTAAGAGATTGGAGATTCATTGTAAAACATTGAGACAAGTGGAGACAAATAGAGACTCGAGAAATCTGTGTCAGGTCATGTATTATAATATTTTTAACACCTTAATTTTTAGCAATTCTACCTAAACTTGTATTATGTAAGCCTACTTAATTCGCTATCCATTTTAAGAGAAAAATCTAGCGAATTCCGGTCGCCAACTCTTTGTCTACCCTACTTCGTAACCCATCGGGCGTTATCTCACCTTCTTCTGTGACGAGTAATGTGATTTCCCCGCCCTCACGGCCAATCGCATCGAAACAAAATGGTACGAATTTACCCCACGACCTCTCTTGATGGATCTGGTCACCGTATTCCGGCTGCTGGCCACAGGGCCAGCCGTAGGCATACCAGAATAGCTTCTTTGAGGGTTGAATAATCTCCGCACTCACAGTACCCCAAGGTAAATTCTCGTGCTGATAAGTATCCTGGCGACGTGTACCATGATTGCAGATTGAATATCCCCAGGCTTCCAGGAGAGGATTGTCCATCGGATCACGTTCACGGTTGGAATGGTCCGACAGAATCCGAGCGATGGAAGTGATGTCTAGTTTGCCCCGGAGTTCCTTCGCCAATTGTTGCCCCCGTTCTCTGCGTGCTAAATTGTTGTTCTGTTTGTTCTCGATGACGGCGTTTGGGGCGTTGTTGTTGACAAGTTCCCGAGAAAGATAACAGTTCACGGCAAAGACCATACCGGGATTTTGTTGTGAATAGTGGTGATAGACGTTCACACCAAATGTACCGACTTCAACATGGGCAAGGTCACCTTTCGCATCCGCAAGCAGGACCGAAAACGGCGGTGTGCATGCACCGGCTGCTTGAAACAGGTTAATGGCTTCGACGACCGTCTCACAGTTCGTCATCATCTGCCGTGAGAGTTCAGCGAAGGAAGTTGCAACGGCCTTTTCTTCACTGCTTTCTTTCTCGAAGACCATAGCGCATGTAAAAGCAAGCCCACTTTCGTTGACACCTCTGGTCGTCTCGCCTGGGTCGACAAAGTAACCCCGTTCCACTAGGGTATGCTCAGTGGTAGAGACTAACTCAGTGCCAATGTGTGCCTGTGAACCGGCAGACCCCACGGTTCGCACGAAAGTCCGGACATCATAAGGATCATCGCTCACGCTTCCAATGAGTGCTTCGCCATTTGAACTGATCCCTGGACCCGTAACACCAATTAGAAAACAACCAATCGACGCATGTGTCATTTGTTCTTGCAGTTTACAGATTGTGATTGACGTCGTCAAATAAAAGTAAGCATAGAATTAGGACTAAACTGTTTACTATAAATAATCGAGTCGCGTATTCACAATTGACAATTGGTATTGGTTAAGTTCAATTCACCTAAATGGCTAGGCCTTTGAGACTTGCCTTTGAAAATGTTTGTTAATATATCACCCCCATGGGTAGTAGGAAGTATATAATCTTCATTTTTGTTAAAACTCATAAATTTCACAGAGCTGCAATAGGTTTGAGAGAGAACTAACTGGGATTAGATAAGTAAAAAAATAATAATGGAAATTGAGGATTCATTGTGATCTTTTGTCAATTGTGAAGACGCGACCCTTTTTGCTTCATCGTGATGGTAAGATGACTATAATTACCTGCCGTCGTTCTCGTCCATTACTGTGATTGAGCTAAAAACGCTTAGCAGCGTTATATAAAAGAGAAAAGGATGGGGCAACGATACAAAATTTGTTGAATAATTCCTTCTTTCCGATTAATAAGGGATGTTGGGTCTCGTCTATATTGAATTATAAACCTAATTAATTTAAACTCACTAAGAAATATTTTTGAGACATTATTGTGGCTAAATTAGTTTATATAATTATGAACAGTACTTTTAAAATATTTTTTTTGATTTAAAGAATGAAGAGTTCGAAAGATAATGCTATAGCGTCAATTGAGAAAGCCAAGTCAGAATTGGAGGAAGCACTTTCCTACATTGAGACCATGCCGTCTTTCGATCCGGGTGATATTAAGTTTAATACACACGAAGTGAGTAATTACTTGGCTGTCACAACTGGCACTATTGATTTGCTATTGAGTATGCTAAAAGATCATCCGGATAGCGATATACTTGTGTTGCTAGACTCTCTGAGCCACGCAAACAATTTCATTACTCATACTATACTAGGATTGATAAGTAATTCTCCATCAGAAGAACTACTACTAAAACCAAAAAAAGTGGAGCTGTCTTTTCTGGTAGAAAAAGCTTGCAAGTACTATCAGCAATTAGCCGACAAAAAACAAATTCGTATTAATTTTCAGCGCATTGTTGATAGTCCATATATTTGGACAGATCGTGTTGCAGTGGCTGCAGTGCTGGATAATCTACTCTCTAATGCTGTGAAATACTCGGAATCCGGCAAGCAAATATGGGTTCAGATTAGATCAGAACCAAATCAACTGGTATGTAGCGTACGTGATGAAGGGCCAGGAATCAGGTTAGAAGACCAATCCAAGCTATTTCAAAAAGGTGTTACACTGGGTCATGTTCCAACCGGGGGCGAGAGTTCAACTGGTTACGGACTGGCTGTCGTGAAAGACTTAATCGATAAACTGGGTGGCAAAGTCTGGTGTGAGAGTAAACCGTTAAAGGGTTCTATATTCTCATTTTGCCTTCCTAAGTATGCTGAAGATATAAACTCGAATGTTGGTTAATTATTTATTCTAATTTGCAAGAGTATCTGGGGACTTTGATTCATTAAAGTTTTTTATCATTCTTATTTAATTTGATTTGCCCTAGTTCATAAAAAACAAACGGGGTCGCGTCTTCACATTTGATAATTGTTATTAATAAAGTTAGTTTCCCCAACATGGCTAGAGCTACGTGATTATTCTAATCGAGATAAGTGGAGATTGATTATTGGGATTATGGATTAAGGGGTATGGGATATGTGAAAGGATAAAAGATTCATAGACAAATTGAGATTGGAATTAGGGAATTGGATTATGGGGTAAGGGATATGAAAAGATAGAGATAAATCTAAATTCATAGAAAAGCTGAGATTTCACAGAGCAGTAATAGGTTTGAGTGAGAACTGTCCGGAAATAAAATATTTAACTAAAATGTTAAAAGAAATTGAAGATTCATTATGATTATTTGTCAATTGTGAAGACGCGATACCTGCTATTTTACCTTTAATTTTGATTGTTTTTTAAGAAAATCTAAATAATTGTATTTCATAATAGTTATTAAATTTATATAGCAGTAACATAAACCGTAAAAGTGGAATTATTATGTCGCAATAACAGATGATAAACAAAGTTATGATTTTTGATTTAATGTGGGTAGATAGTAAAATGGTTAGAAAGTATGAATAGACTTAATAATATATGTTAGATGTCACAAAGAAAAAAAGGAGTGGTTATGACTGAAAAGAAAATATCAACGGA
>JAZGCJ010000228.1:0-2161 GCA_036476895.1 Thermodesulfobacteriota bacterium | reverse complement strand
AATGATGAAGGGAATGCAAATAATCACGTATAACCTAATGCCACAACTACTTAAACTCTGGCAGCGGGGTCATTAACCGCCAGTTTTTTTTGCCCTCCTTTTTCGAATATACATCCCTCTCCTGTCTTTAAAATGCGGTAAAAAATTGTGTCTAAGGATAGATCTTCATGTATTCCGATGCCTCTCCGAATCCAAGCGTCTAATTTGCCTCCCTCCAACAACCATGAAAGAACGATGAATTTCTTAGTATCAGTCCTGGATAGTTTGTCCTTATTCACCTTTGCATAGGTAAGCTCCCCATGCGATTGCGCCAACTACAATCAGTATAGATAGGTCGCCCAATCCGGCCAGGAGAACGGCCATCGGTGCACCATGCAAGAAAAACTCGGGAAAGAGAAACAAGATAGCCACTAACTTGGAGAGGATGATCACCCAGGTCGAGGCAGTCAGGTACCGGGGTATGACTGCTCCTATTCCATATCCGAGCCCCAGGCTGATAAGAAAGGCGCCACTTTGTTTAGGCCAGAAAGGATAGCCCCCCAAGATTGGCATCTGGAGCAACGTGAACCAATAGGTAGTGAAGAACCAGTTAAACACACCCAGGGCCAAAGAGTGTAACGCAACCAAAGCTGTAACTAACCGGAGAGTACGGTAAAGACGCATATATGTTATTTTTATAATTCCGCTATTTTAAGGAATTT
Source organism: Thermodesulfobacteriota bacterium (assembly GCA_036476895.1). GTDB lineage: Bacteria > Desulfobacterota_D > UBA1144 > Nemesobacterales > JAZGCJ01 > JAZGCJ01. The sequence continues at coordinate 1,460 of JAZGCJ010000228.1, read as the reverse complement.
TACAAGGTAAACTATAATAGTCTATGTACCTTTAAAAACAATGAAATGTAAAGTACAGCAAAAATCAATGGTACTGTTCCCTGGATGATAAAAGTCTGAAATTGCTTGTTTTTTATGTTTCTATTCTGAACAACTTTATATATAAGGTACTGGGTTATGAACAGACCAATGACCACCAAAAGTAATTGAATGATGTTTGTAAGATTATAATTTAATTTGTATATACCAAATAAATTTAAAGATCCTTTCATATTTTCAAAAACTTCCATAAATTTAAGGGCTATATGACCGAACAAGGCAAGTGGTAGTAACGTATAACCAAAATGCTTAAGGTGTTCAACTACTGTGCTTTTTGTTATAGAGGCTGTAAAGTAATTACTTATAAAGTTCAGGCTTAATGCAAAAAATATGGGAATGGAGAATATGTAAAGAAAATGGACTTGGCCAATATTCAGTTTTGAAAAAATTTCAGCAATCAATAAACCGCACAATGCTATCGATATTAGGGCCCCTGTCAAAGACGGTTGTTTTAACGAGATTATTTCTGCACCGGGGATTCTAAGGTTCAACCGTGTCGAGCTGTGTGTACAGTTTTTGATGCAATTAAGACAAAACTTGCAATCCCTGTTATCTGACAAGAACTGAAGGTGTAAAAACATCGGGCAGGGTCCAACTTTTTCGGTTCCTTTATAACAATCATGCGTTGTACATATTGTAGTACACGTATGCTTGTTTGCGCGCATTTCTATCATAGAGGACATGCCAAATAGGCCATTCATTCCACCCAGAGGACAAAGATAGCGACACCATGCGGATTTTTCAAAAATCATATCAAAGATTATGGCCCCAGAAAAAACGCCGAGTATTAAATAAGCTGTTTTAGTTGTAGAGTAAGTCATATGAGTATACTCTTCAATTAACAGGATAAATATAAAGCCTATGCCCATGATCAAGAAACCCTGTTTTTTGATAAAAGAGGGGATAGGTATTTTCAAACCAGCGAATCTGTTTAAGAATTTAGAAATGGACGACATAGGACATATACCACACGCAAAACGTGCAGCGAAAAGATATGTTACAAAGATAAGTGGAATCATCAACTGCCAGCAGAGGATGAGTGTAATACTTTTCCCGCCTATTAAGACATCGGGTTGTACCAAGAGAAAATAAAGGTACGAAATAAAAAAGATTACGATGGTTGTTTTAGCAGCCAAAAATATTCCTTGGCTTTCACACAATTTTTTGATAAAAGGTATATTCAAAAGATTAAATCTGATTTTGCTTTCAACATCTGTGTCTCCCAGAAAAATCACTTCTTCTTCAATAATTGCATTTTCTTTTGACAATTCTACTGCACGCTCAATCACATTTTCCAATTCATCCACATTTCCAGGGTAGTCATATTTCAACAATTTGTTTGTGGCTTCTTTTGAAAACTCCTTTGGCTGAACATGTTTTTT
>JAZGCJ010000227.1:0-6793 GCA_036476895.1 Thermodesulfobacteriota bacterium | reverse complement strand
AAACGTTTCCGCTTGGAAAACTGCCTGGGATACCGCTTTAAAGAAATCTGGTATAGGTAAATGTCGTTATCACGATTTGAGACATACTTTTACTTCTAATTTGATCGTTGGGGAGAAAGAGGATTTTGCGACAGTAATGGGATTGACCGGGCATAAGGATATTCGCATGTTACAACACTATAGCCATACACACGAAGATTCAAAGAAATTAGCAGTCGAAAAACTCAATAAAGGGCTAAATTTAGAAATTATGGACACCTATTTGGACACTAAAGCCAAAAATCAGGAAAACAGCAAAACCAATATTGTAAACATAACTCCCCGTAAACAATGAGAAAAAGAATGGCGGGGCCGACCGGAATTGAACCGGCGACCTCTGGCTTGACAGGCCAGCGTTCTAACCAGGCTGAACTACGGCCCCACTTGTTGTGGTGGGCGGTACAGGATTTGAACCTGTGGCCCCCTGCTTGTAAGGCAGGTGCTCTCCCGCTGAGCTAACCGCCCTATTTAAATCTAAAACGGTCTAATTTTATAACTGAACAAAAAACAGTTGTCCAGATAATCAGAAATCTATATTAAAACAGGCTCTTAAGACAAAAGACTATGTCAATTTATGTTAGTGCCTATCTCGTCACCCATTGGTAGTGTAGAAGGTGGAGGAATAACCATTTGATCTAAAATAGGAACATCTGACAGAATGGCATCCTTTAATACTTCATCCATATGATCAGCAAATTCAATCTCTATATCTTTAAGGATATTGTCATTGACTTCATTTAGATCTTTTTCATTCTCTTTAGGCACAATTACTTTTTTTACTCCACCACGATGAGCTGCCAGTATCTTTTCCTTTAGACCACCGATCGGCAGAATCCTTCCCCTCAAAGTAATTTCACCTGTCATTGCAATATCATGTGCAACGGGCTTCTTTATCAATGCAGATACAATAGCCGTTGCTATAGCAATACCAGCAGAAGGACCGTCTTTGGGGGTGGCACCTTCAGGTACATGAATGTGGATATCAACCTTTTGATAAAACAGCCTTTCCAGCCCTAACTTCTCAGCCCTGGATCTTACATAACTCATAGCGGCCTGGGCAGACTCCTGCATAACCTCTCCAAGCTTACCGGTTACAGTAAAACTGCCCTTTCCAGGTACTATAGAAACTTCAATTGTTAACAATTCTCCACCGACTTCCGTCCATGCTAATCCGGTTGATATTCCAATCTGGTCCTTTTCCTCGATCTCACCGTATTTAAATTTTGGTATTCCAAGATATTTTTTGCTCTGGACATTGTTTTGAGTAATTCGGACCTTATGATCCTCACCATGCTTAACTACTTCCTTAGCAACCTTCCTGAATAATGATGCGATTTCCCGCTCCAACGTTCTTACCCCAGCTTCTCTTGTATATCTCCTGATCAGTTCCAAAACAGCGTTATCGTTTATTTTTATTTTATCGGCTTTCAATCCATGATTTTCTAACTGTTTTGGTATTAAGAACTTTTTGGCTATCTGTAGTTTCTCGTCTTCTGTATATCCGGATATCCTTATAATCTCCATTCTATCCTGAAGAGCCCATGGAATCGTGTGGAGGATATTTCCAGTAGTTATAAACAGAACATTTGAAAGGTCATAGTCCACTTCGATATAATGATCATTGAAATAGTGATTTTGTTCAGGATCCAATGCTTCCAATAGTGCCGATGCGGGATCCCCCCTGAAATCCATTCCAAGTTTGTCAATCTCGTCAAGCAGAAATACGGGGTTCATAGTAGTGGCTTTACGCATGCCTTGAATAATCTTCCCTGGCATTGCACCTATATATGTACGCCTGTGTCCTCGAATCTCAGCTTCATCCCTGACACCACCAAGGGATACACGAACGAACTTTCTTCCCATAGCCCTTGCAATTGATTTGGCAAGCGAGGTTTTGCCCACCCCAGGCGGTCCGACAAAACAAAGAATGGGACCCTTTATCTTCTTGGTCAAGGCCCTGACTGCCATATATTCCAGTATACGCTCTTTAGGTTTTTCCAATCCATAGTGATCTTCATCCAAAATCTTTGCTGCTTCTTGAAGATCCAGTCTGTCTTTGGTTACCTCTTTATTCCATGGTATAGAAAGCAGCCATTCTATATAGTTTCTGACTACAGTTGCCTCGGCAGACATTGGGGACATCATCTTCAACTTCTTAATTTCGCGCTTAACCTTTTGCTCGACCTCTTCAGGTATTGACTTCTTTTTAATTTTTTCCTCAAATTCCTGGATTTCAGACTTCAAATCATCTTTTTCACCCAACTCTTTCTGTATAGCCCTCATCTGTTCGGTCAGATAGTACTCCTTCTGGGCCTTTTCCATCTGTTTTTTAACTCTTGTTCTTATTCTCTTTTCTATCTGAAGTATCTCAACCTCTGATTGGATTTTCTCATACAGCTTCTCCAACCGTTTAGCTGGGTTTAACGTCTCAAGAATTTCTTGCTTATCTTCAAGCTTAAATCCCAGATGTGAAGAAATAGTATCTGCTAACCTGCCCGGCTCATCAATTGAAGAGATCGTAACCAATACTTCTGAAGGTATCTTTTTATTGAGCTTTACATAATTTTCAAATGCTGTTACCAGGGTTCGCATTAGAGCTTCTGTCTCAACCACCACCTTTTCATCTTCGGAAACATCTTCAACCTCAACCAAAAAGAAACTGTTATTAGGAAGATACCTAACAACCTTAGATCTTCCCTTTCCTTCAACCAATACTTTTACAGTTCCGTCCGGCAAGCGAAGCATCTGTACAATAGTTCCTAGAGTACCTATCTTGTATATATCATTTTCTTTTGGGTCATTTGTTTTAGCATCTTTTTGTGCAATCATGAAAATCTCTTTCTCTTTTTTCATGGCTTCTTCCAAAGCCCTAATGGACTTTTCCCTTCCAACAAACAAAGGAGCAACCATATATGGGAAAATAACCACATCCCTGAGCGGTAGTAGAGGAATTGTTTTTAATTCTTTTTCGGTTCCATCATCAGATTTAAAGAACATAGCCATAATATTCTCCTTTACAAAGTAATTTTATCCTCCCAGTTTCCTTTCTTCCTCGTAATAGAATATCGGATCGCTCTTTCCTTTAACGACATCTTCCGTTATCACACACCTAGTCACACCATTTAATGAAGGAACTTCGTAAGAGATCTCAAGCATAATTGACTCAATAATTGCTCTCAAACCTCTTGCTCCGATCTTTCTTTTAATCGCTTCCTGCGCTATAGACTTTAGTGCATCATCAGTAACTTCAAGCTCTACACCCTCGAGTTCCATCAGTTTTTGAAATTGTTTTATTATCGCATTCTTAGGCTTGGTCAGAATCTCAACAAAGTTTTCTTCACCCAATTCTTCCAGTGTTGCCACTATGGGGATCCTGCCAACAAATTCAGGTATCAAACCAAACTGGATTTGATCCTCTGGCTGCATTTCCTTTAATAGGGCTCCCAGATCCTTGCCTTCATTCTTACCAAGATTTACTTCGAAGCCTATAGACTTTTCTCCGATTCTCTTTTTAATTGTGTCTTCCAAACCGCAGAAAGCACCTCCGCAAATAAAAAGAATGTTAGTAGTATCTATCTGTAAAAATTCCTGCTGTGGATGTTTTCTACCACCCTTTGGTGGAACATTTGCCTTGGTACCTTCCATGATCTTTAACAGTGCCTGTTGTACACCTTCTCCTGATACATCTCTAGTAATAGAAGGGCTATCACCCGACTTCCTAGCTAATTTGTCAATTTCATCTATATATATAATCCCTTTCGATGTTCTTTCAAGGTCATAATCCGCGGCCTGCAACAAACTAACGATCATATTTTCTACATCTTCACCAACATAACCAGCTTCGGTGTAGCATGTGGCATCCACGATTGTAAACGGAACATCCAACAGACGTGCCAGAGTTTGCGCAAGCAAAGTTTTACCAGAACCTGTAGGGCCAATAAGCATAATATTACTTTTTTGAATTTCAACGTCATTGTTCCTTTTTGAACCGAATCTGCTGAACTCTACCCTCTTGTAATGATTATAAACAGCTACAGCCAGTACTTTTTTTGCTCTATCCTGTCCTATGACATAATCATCAAGAAAGGTCTTGATTTGGGGAGGTGTCGGCAATGTGGAATATCTTTTTTTTAGGTGACCTTCCTTAGCCTCTTCATCTGCAATAATTTCATTGCAAAGCTCTATACATTCATTGCAAATATAAACGGAGGGGCCGGCTATAAGTTTTCTAACTTCTTTTTGGCTTTTTCCACAAAAAGAGCAATATAACTTACCGTCTTTACTATCTCTCATACGTGTCACTTTTGAGTATCCTCCCTTTTTGTAATTATAGCATCAACTATTCCATATTCTAAAGCATCTTTTGGCTTTAGAAAATAATCCCTGTCTGTGTCCCTCGCTACTTTATCAATTGGTTGATTTGTATGTTTTGAAATAATTTCACAAATTTCATTTTTTATCCTCACTATTTCCTTTGCATGTATCTCAATTTCCGTAGCCTGCCCCTCAACACCACCCAGTACCTGATGCAACATTATCCGGGAATGTGGCAATGCATATCTCTTACCCTTAGTTCCTGCAGCTAATATAACTGCGGCCATACTGGCTGCTTGTCCCATACACATCGTAACAACCTCGGACTTTATATACTGAATTGTATCATAAATCGCCAAACCTGCAGTTACCTGTCCCCCGGGAGAGTTAATATAGATATAAATGTCTTTATCAGGATTCTCCGATTCAAGAAATAATAGCTGAGCTATTACAGTATCAGCAACAGCATCATTTATAGGAGATCCAAGGAAAACAATTCGATCTTTTAAAAGACGGGAAAATATATCATATGCCCTCTCCCCCCTGCTTGTTTGCTCTACTACAATCGGGACATAATTGGACATATTAGGTAAATAATATACAGTTTTGATCAAGTATTGTCAACGTTATTTTCCTTTACTTCAATTTCGGAAACATTCGAATTTTTTATAATAAAATCAACAACTTTGCTCTGTAACAAACTGAATTCCAGGCTTTCAATCAAGCCCTTATTTTGATAGATTCCCCTTACTTGTTCTAGAGGCAATTGTGTAGCCTGAGAAAGCTCAAGCATCCTTTTTTCAATTTCAGTGTCTTTGACCTTTATATTCTCTTTGTCCGCTATTCTTCCAAGAATTACAGATGTCCTTACATTTTTGATAGCCTCGGTCCTCAAATTGTCCTTGATCTGCTGGTCAATCTTCGGAACGGGAAGCCCTCTGGATTCGAAACTACTTATGAAATTTCTCTGAAGCCTAATTCCCTCGTCATTGGTTAGGCTTAAAGGAATATCAAAATCTAATTTCTCAACTAACTTATTTATAATGTCCTCCCTAAGTTTAGCTTCAGCCTGATTTCCCATTTGTTTAATTAAATCTTCCTTTATCTTATCCTTCAAAGCTTTTAATGATTCTTCGCCAAAACCCTCCGCAAACTGATCATCTATATCCGGCAATTCACGTTCCATAATATTATTCAGTTTTAAACAATAATGAACCGTTTTACCCGCCACTTCCTCAATCCTAAAATCCCCCGGATATTCAACATCGAACTCTTTTGTTTCACCCTTATTCATACCCAGTATATTTTCATCAAATTCCTGAATCAGATTCCCTTCACCCAAAAGGAACTGTACATTTTCCTTCTTTAGATCTTTAATAGTTTCCCCGTTCAACTTTCCCTCGAAATCCACAAATACAAAATCGCCCTTATGCGCTTCCCTTTCATTTTCTAAAGCTTTGCCCTCTACCCTGCTATCCCTTAACCTTTTAAGCGCATTATCCGTATCCTCTTCGCTCACTAATACTTTCTGTTTTTTAAGATCGAATCCACTGTAATTGGCCAGCTCAAATTCAGGTATTATTTCAAATTCCGCAGAGTAATGAAATTCTTCATTTGATTGAATTTTATCAGGTTTTATATCGGGTCGATTTACAGGTGATACAGAAGCCTCTTCCAATGCATTATAAAGAGAATCTTTTACCAAGCTGTTTGTCATTTCACTTGTTATTGTGTCCTTGTACATCGACTCAATTAATTTCTTCGGGGCTTTGCCAGGCCTGAAGCCTTTTATGTTCGCATTCTTTTTAATCTCGTCAAAGATTTCGACACGTTTCTTCTCAACCTCTTCCGATGAAATGTAGACATCTAATCTTCTCTCCGTAGAGCTTATGTTCTCAAGATTAAATCTCATTATAGCACTCCTGTGTTCATTATTGTGCGAAAGGGGGGAGTCGAACCCCCACTCCCGAAGGAACTGGATCCTAAATCCAGCGCGTCTGCCAATTCCGCCACTCTCGCGTCTCTGGGCTGCGAGGGAATCGAACCCACGGCCCGATGATTAAGAGTCATCTGCTCTACCTAACTGAGCTAACAGCCCACCGTAATAATATCAAGGGTTTACACTATGTTAAAAATGATCTCTATTTTCATGGCTACGCATTTGGCTACAACTTTTGTTGAAATTACCCAATTTTTCAACTGCTTCTCTCAATGACTGATTGGGTTGAAGGTATCTCTTTCTCGTAACTTCAATACTCGAATGTCCCAGCACCTCACTTATAGCTACAATACCAACACCCAATTCTAGCATCCTAGTTCCAGCCGTTCGTCGCAGATCATGAAAAGTAAAGTCCTCTATCTTGGCTCTTCTACAAGCATTATTAAAAGCTGTTTTTATATCTTTTACGGGTTTACCGAAATCACCAAGAAATACGGATTC
>JAZGCJ010000226.1:0-3749 GCA_036476895.1 Thermodesulfobacteriota bacterium | reverse complement strand
CTTCCGGAAGCGAAGTGGAAATTTTAAGAAAAGAATTTGGTGACAGATTTACCCTTGTAGTGCCGGGGATCCGATTGGGTAGTGAAACTCAGGATCAAAGGAGAGTTGTAACTCCAAAAAATGCCATTGATTCGGGTGCCGATTATCTGGTGATTGGTCGTACGGTAACCGAATCTGAAAATCCTGAATTAACTGTTGATGAAATTTTTGATTCGATTATTTAATATATCAACCGGTTGCCTTTATTTTCCTGCGCTTGGCTTTAAAAGTAAATTCATTATTCTGATCAACGTCTACCTTGATAGTGTCGCCTTCTTTGAAATCACCTTTTAGAATCTCTGTAGCAAGAGGATCCTGAATATATTTTTGTATAGTTCTCTTAAGAGGTCTTGCTCCATAAACCGGATCATAACCTTTGTCCGCGAGAGCTCCTTCGGCCTTATCAGACAGTTCAAGTTCAATTTTCTTTTCTTGCAACCTCTTCCTGAGATGGTCTATCTGGATTACAACTATCTCCCTGATTTCATCTCTTCCGAGGGGTTTGAAGATTATGGTTTCATCAACCCTGTTTAGAAATTCGGGTCTGAATGAAGCCTTTAAAATCTCATGTATCCTGCTTTCCATTTCATCTTGATTGTTAACGAGCTCTTGTATGAACTGACTGCCGAGATTAGAGGTCATGATAATGATCGTGTTTTTGAAATCAATAGTTCTTCCCTGGCCGTCGGTTAACCGCCCATCGTCGAGTATCTGTAGAAGTACATTGAATACATCGTTATGTGCCTTTTCGATTTCATCAAAGAGAATTACCGAATACGGTCTTCTCCTGACCGCTTCTGATAGTTGTCCTCCCTCTTCATAACCTACGTATCCGGGTGGGGCACCAATCAATCTCGACACCGTATGCTTCTCCATATATTCGCTCATATCAATGCGAATCATTGCATGTTCGTCATCAAACATAAACTCAGCTAATGCCCTTGCAAGTTCAGTTTTGCCCACGCCTGTAGGACCAAGGAAAATAAAAGAACCAATAGGTCTGTTGGGATCAGAAAGTCCGGCTCTAGACCTTCTCAACGCATTAGAAACCGCTTCGATGGCTTCTGTTTGACCTATTACCCTTTCGGATAAGCGATCTTCCATATGGATAAGCTTTTCTACCTCTCCCTCAAGAAGGCTGGAAACCGGGATCCCCGTCCATTTGGCTATGATTGATGCTATATCCTCTGCATCCACTTCTTCCTTGAGCATCTTTTTATATTTTTGTATTTCAGCCAGCTCTTTACTTAAGTTTTCTTGTTCCTTATCAAGGTCGGGGATTCTTCCATACAGCAATTCAGATGCCTTTGATAGTTCTCCTGCCCTTTGTACTTTTTCTGCCTCATTTTTAAATTCTTCAATTTCTCTTTTAATATTTTTTATCTTATTGATATGGTCTTTCTCTCTTTTCCAGTGTGCCTTAAGAGAATCGGATTCTTCCTTCAAATTTGCTATACTTTTTTCGATCTCTTTTAGTTTTTCTTTTGAAGCATCGTCTTTTTCTTTTTTAAGTGCTTCCCGTTCAATCTCTAACTGCATGATCCTTCTTTCAATCTCATCGATTTCTGTTGGCATTGAATCAATTTCAATCTTTAGACTGGCAGCGGCTTCGTCAATAAGATCAACTGCCTTGTCTGGAAGGAATCTTCCCATTATGTACCTGTTTGAGAGCACTCCGGCGGCTATAAGCGCTTCATCTTTAATCTTCACACCATGGTGGACTTCGTATTTTTCTTTTAATCCCCGGAGAATTGAAATTGTTTCTTCAACACTCGGCTCGTCCACATATACTTGCTGAAACCTTCTTTCAAGTGCAGCATCTTTTTCAATATGTTTTCTATATTCATCTAAAGTAGTGGCTCCAATACAGTGTAGCTCTCCCCTGGCAAGGGCTGGTTTAAGCATATTAGACGCATCCATGGAACCTTCAGCGGCTCCGGCACCTACCACTGTATGTATTTCATCTATAAAAAGTATTATCTCACCTTCTGATTCACTAACTTCTTTAAGAACTGCTTTTAACCTCTCTTCAAATTGACCTCTATACTTAGCACCTGCAAGTAATGCACCAATGTCCAATGCTATAAGTCTTTTATTCTTTAAGCCATCCGGTACATCGCCATTTATTATTCTCTGAGCAAGTCCTTCCACAATTGCTGTCTTTCCAACGCCCGGTTCACCTATTAATACGGGGTTATTTTTTGTTCTACGTGAAATAACCTGTATTACCCGTCTTATCTCGTCATCCCTGCCTATAACGGGATCAATTTTTCCTTGTCTGGCCAGTTCGGTAAAGTCATTGCCATATTGCTTTAGGCTTTGAAATGTATCTTCCGGGGATTGTGATGTCACTTTTTGGTTACCTCTCACTTCTTTTAATATTTTTATTATTCTGTCTTTTGTAATTCCAAATCGTTTAAATTCTTTTTTAATCTCGCCCTTACATTCTTCAACAATCCCCAATAAAAGGTGTTCAGTACTTGTGTACTGATCATCAAGCGAATTCGCTTCCTTCTCAGCTTTTCTGAATACATTGCTTAGTTCTCTGCTTAAATAAACCTGATCGCCGGTTCCTTCTACTCGTGGTGTTTTTGATAGCTCCTTTTCTGCAATGTCTCTTATTGTCTGTGGCTTTATTCCTATCTTTCCAAGAACCTCGGTTGCTATACCTTCTTGCGATAAAAGTCCAATCAGAAGATGTGGAATGTCTATTACCTGATGGTTACTGTCCTGAGCCAGGCTTTGAGCTTCAGCTAAGGTTTCCTGTGCCTTTATTGTTAATTTATCAAATTTCACGCATAAACTCCTTTAAATTGTTCATCAATTTAAAAATATTAATTATTTGAATAAAATCAAGCAATTAAGTATTTTTTTATATGGTTCCGGTGTTAGATCATAATTATAGTTCCATGATACGAGGAAATTTGTATATTCCTTGACATACTTATCATAATTTTATTATAATATGGACTTGTATTGATAATGGGTTGGGGATTTAGATGTAACTTTTATTCTTAGCAGATAATTCTTAGTTTTTAAGGAGGTTTTTATCATGATAGAAGCACAACGTAAAGACTTTTTTGAAGTCTTGGGTGCACGACGTTCAGTCAGGTATTTTAAGCCAACTCCTGTCGAACCCGAGAAAGTTGAAGCAGTTTTACAGGCTGCAAGAATTGCATCACATATGGGAAATGCAAATGCTGTACAAGCTATAGTATTTGACGATCAAGAGACAAAGGAAAAATTAAAACCATGTGTTTCTGCATTTAATGTAGCAATAGTTGAAATGGCTCCTGTTATAATTATTTGGTTCATTGAAAGAGATGCTTGGTATAAGGAGATAGGTGACCATCTGGTTGCTCTTTATGAAGTTGGTGCTGTTAATCCTTCACATGGATGGAGCGTGGAATTTATAAAAGAACAAGCATATCCACGACTAACGAGCTTTCCAACTGAGGCTGTTGATTTTATGTTGTCTTGTGAATCAGGAATGGCTATGGCGCAAGCCCAGTTAACAGCGGTTGCTCTAGGATTAGGGGTTACCTCTTTTGCCGGCATAGGACCAAAGATTACTGAGGTTTTCGGTCTTCCCGATCATTGTAGATTTGTTTGGGGGATGGCATTGGGTTATGCTGCAGAAGATCCTTTAACCGGTGGTCAGAGAAAACGCAAAGCCTACGAAACTATATATTCCAGCGGCACATATGGTA
>JAZGCJ010000225.1:0-48749 GCA_036476895.1 Thermodesulfobacteriota bacterium | reverse complement strand
GGCATGGTCACTTTCTTTCAAATTATTTAGCACATTAGTAAATCATCCTTGTACCTATTGTCAAGGATCATTAGATGGTACTGGAACTGGTTTAGATAGAATAAATAATCAATATGGTTATAGTCAGAAGAATGTGATTCCTTGTTGTGGAACATGTAATAGAATGCGAAGTGACAAATTTACTGTGAATGAAATGAGACGTATTGGTAAATTATTACAACAGATTTATAAAAAGCGAGGGTAAATGAAAAGGAGATTATTTTGTGCTAGAGTCAGTTGGTGTAGCTTGTATTACCATTGCGGTAATCCTGGAGTTAGCAAGTTACTATAAACAAATTGCCAAAACCCTAAGAACGAAAAATAGTGCTCAAGTCTCATCGAGTGCTTTCATGCTTAAGATTATCAAGTATCTATTTACGCTTGTTGGGTTAGGGATTTTCGCAAATTGGGTTGGATTCTTTATTGAAGTTTTGGCGTTAGTATTTTGCTGTGTTGCTTTGTATATAATTGCAAAGCATAAACCTAAAGGATGGACCCTATTTAATACGCCACGAAAATATAAAAGATTAAAAAAGAGGAGTGAACTAAGATGAGTGCAAAATTCGAGATAGCGGATAATACAGTTGAAGAGATTGCGGAGAGATTGGTAGAAAAGTTCTCTAAGAAATTCTTACACATCAATTTGCAAGATGTTTATTTTGCATTTAAGGATAGTCAGAAATCCAAATGGAGAGCACAGACTTCGTTGATTAAAGGGGTGCTAAGTTCCTTTACTAAGAAGAAAGTGGCTGTCACAATTTGGAAACAACATTGGGTGACTTCAGATGAAGTAGAGCGAATGCTGATTTTGTATCACGAATTTCTTCATCTGATATATGATGATGATAAAAAGAACTATGTTATGGTGAGACATGATATCGAAAACTTCAGAGAAATGTTGATGGACTTTGGTATCGATGAAGAGAAAGCAAAACAGGTGTTCGGAACTTTGGAGGGCACGAAGTAACGGTGGAGTTAACTGATGCAAATAATATCTCCTCGAATAAAAAATTTATTGAATCAGAAATTTGGGAGATTAACTGTAATCGAATTAACTGATAAAAGAACCAAACCTGGTGGAGTTATTTGGAAATGTTTATGTATCTGTGGTAATACTAGAGAAGTTTCTTCAAACAATTTACAACAACAGGATACTACATCCTGTGGTTGTTATTGGATTGAAAAAAGACGAGGTAAACCTGGATATACCGGATTAACTCACTTAATACAACGCTACAGAAATGGAGCTAAAGATAGAAATTTAAGTTTTGAATTATCTCGTGAAGATATTCAAGAAATAGTTCAAAAATCTTGTTTTTATTGTGGTAAAGAGCCATCTCAATTCTCGTATGGAGGTGGGATTACAAAGGAGGCAATTGCAAATTCTAAATTTATTTATAATGGGATAGACAGATTAAATAATAAATTAGGATATTTTAAGAAAAACTGTGTTCCTTGTTGTAAACGTTGCAATTATTCTAAGCATACAATGTCTTATACTGAATTTAAACAATGGATTAATACATTATATAACAGATTATGCAAATTAAAAAATTAATACTTGAAAATTTTCAATCATATCTACATGAAGAATTTAATTTTCATCCATTATTCAATGTAATAATTGGTCGGAATAGTTCGGGGAAGTCAGCCATAGTGAGAGCTACGGCTTTTATTTTATACGGGCAGTGGGACACTACATGGGTTAGGGAAGGAGTTACGTTTTGTCGTATCACGTTAGAAACAGACACAGGCATTGTGGTGATACGAGAGAAGGGTGCATCGGTTAATAAGTACATTGTTCAGGAACCCAATAAGCTTGAACAAGTCTATGAAAATTTTGGTACGTCTGTCCCTGAACAAATTGAAGATATTTTCAACATCCGAAAGGTGCAGATTGATGCAAAGGACTATCTGAATTTAAACATCTCCAATCAACATGACGGATTGTTCTTGATTCCAAAGCCAGGGTCATTCAAGGCAAAAGTTATTGGAAAACTTTCTGATGTTCATTTGTTGGATTATTCACTGCGAGAGATTAATAAAGATAAAAGAGCCTTGTCAGCAGAGAGAAAAATTAAGTTACTGGAATTAGAAAGACTTGAAGAAGAACTGAAGCCATACGAAGGATTAGATGAAAGAGAGAAAAAAGTCAGAGAGTTGGAGCATCAATTTTCTCAGGTCGCAGATATTATTGATAGAGTTATGAATTTGAAGAAGCTCAACGAGAAGACCATGCTGTGGAAAAATACCTTTGCTCATATTAATAGTATCTATAAGGCATTGGACTTCAACGAAGATCAATTAGAAAAAGATTTGACACAATTAGAGTCTATTGAAAAGATACAGTCACAAGTAGATCAGATTGAAATAGACCTACGCAAAAAACTTAACTCAGCAGAATATCTAAGTGAAGAAGAAAAGAAAACCTTGAATGAATATATGAAAGTATTGGAGAGCACAGGTGCTTGCCCAACATGTTTCACAAACCTTAATAAAGAACAGTTACAAAAAGTTAAGGAGAACCTATGAAGTTTGGATTCTTCACAGACTCTCATTTTAGAGATGATACACCAAAGTCCAGAATAGATGATATATGGCAAGCTCAAATGAATAAGCTGGATGAGATTAATGAGATTGCTAAAGATAATGAGTTAGACTTTATGATAGAAGGTGGGGATTTCTTCAATACTAAGAAGCCTTCACATAAGCTGGTAAGAGCTATCATAAGATGGGCTAACCAGTTACCATGTCCGTTATTAGGTATCATTGGCAATCATGATGTAACAGGATATAATTTAGATAGTTCGGCTCAGAGTGGTATCGGAGTTTTATTTGAATCCGGTGTAATGAAACGTTTAGATTTGATTGAAGATGTAAATGAGAAGGTAGTTATCAAGGCTGTTCATGTTAATGCTCACGCAGAGCAGAATTATGGGGATGATTACATGTTTGATGAAAAGTACAAAGATTGGAAGAGAATCATTATTTCTCACAATTATATTATACCTGAAGATTCAATGCCATTTGGATTTGTACATCCTAAAGATATTAAGACCAATGCTCATTTAGTTTTATGTGGTCATTATCATACACCGTTCAACTATACGACAAAGACTACAGCTTGGATTAACTCAGGGCCAATATGCAGGTGGGCAATTAATGAGGCTGGACATAAACCAAATGTTGTAATCGTATCCATCGAGGATGGCTTCATTGGGACAAAATCCATATTATTAGAGAGTGCTAAGAGAGATGTGTTTGATTTAGAATCTGTTGAAGATGAAAAGAAACATAAATTAAACCTTGATGCATTTGCTAATAGCTTAGAGCAAACTTCATTTTCTAATGTAAATATAGAGAGCTTAGTAAAAGAAACTGGAGATCAACAAAGGCTACCAATGGAGAGTATCGAATTGATTTTGGAGAAAATCAAAGAAGCTAGAGAGGTGCTAAATTGAGCTTAGAGAAACTAACAGTATTGAAGAAAGAGTTAGATAATCTTAGACGACGTAAGATTGAGGTGCAATCTGATATGAAGAACTTAGACAAAGAAAAGGTCAAACTCTTAGCTGAGTGTACTGCATTGAAAGTTAATCCAAAGGCGATTACAGAAGAGATTAAAAAGCAAGAGGAAATAATTGAAACTACAATTAATAATGTCAAACGAGGATTAGAGAGTTTAAATGGAAGTCATTGATTTAAAGATAAGAGAACTTAAAGCTAAGATCAATCAACAGATTGGTGAATGTAATGCTCTTAGAACAAAGAAAGAGCAGGTAGAGCTACGACTGATGGAGATTGATACAAAGATACAGACGCATGAGAACGCATCTATATTTTTACAAACCTTATCAGACGAAACAAGGCAGATGATTATAAATAAGATGAGTAACATTGTGACAGATGCTTTGAAACAGGTCTTAGATAAGAACCTAGCCTTTGAGATGCAGTTATCAACGGAACGTAATCAAGTGGATATTAAGTTCCTTGTCAAGGATACAACCATGAACAAGTCTTATGAGATACTGAACTCATTTGGCGGTGGGTTGGCAGATATTGTATCATTTCCATTACGAGTCAGTTTGTTATTAAAGTGGAGTCCACAGCTATCACGAGTCCTGATAATGGATGAGACGTTCAAGGCGGTAGATGTGACTAACCAAGCATTCTTAGGAGAGTTCATACGGCAATTATCGGAGAAGCTACGACTGCAAATCATCTTAGTTACACACAGTTCTGAGATAGCATCAAAGGCGCACAAACAATTTAAAGTGAATAATGCTAAAGGAGTATCGACGGTTAATGAGGCTTGAGATTAGAAGAAAGATAACTGGTCACATTTGTAAAATATGTCAAAAATCGTATTCTAGTGGTCAATGGTATATTGAACATAATAAATATCTGTGTAATAAATGCTCAAGCAAACGATATTACAGAAAAAATAGACGTTACATATTAACTAGAATGAAGCAAAAGTATTACAAAAATCACAATGATTTTCTAAAAAAAGGAAGGAGAAATTATTCTAAGCATCGAGTAAACCGATTATTAGAAAAAAAGGAATATACAAAATTAAATTATGATAAAATTTTGAAATATCAAAGACTTTATAAAAGGAATAGATTACAGAATGACATTGAATATAGATTAGCGTCTAACTTACGTCAAAGAATAAGAACTTCACTTCAGAGAGGTCAGTTAAAAAAATACGATACTCATTTATCAATGTATTTAGGGTGTACTTTAGGATTTTTTGTCAAGCATATTAAATCACAGTGGATACCTGAGATGAATTGGACTAATTATGGGACTGTATGGCAATTAGATCACATTAAACCGCTTTGTTCATTTGATTTGAATAAAAAAATTGAATTTTTACAAGCAACTAACTATAAAAATATACAACCACTGATAAAAAAAGAACATTACAAAAAAACTGCTATCGAAATACAGAAATTTAGAAGTAATTTGCGATGAGTAAAAAAGGTTACGCATTTGAGAGTCATCTGGAGGATTTTTTCTTATCATTTACAGGTCAGACTAAACATGATCCTATTTTAAAAACTACATCAGCCGGAGTCATACAAATAAATAGAAGTTTTCGAGTACCTGCTTCTGGAGCAATGGATGCTCTCGCAGGCGATGTGATTACTTATTTGCCTTGGCTTCAGCAACAATTTAAAGTAGAAGCAAAAGAACGATATGAGAAAACTAAGATGGATGGTTATGTTTTAAATGTTGAAATAGAATGGATTAATAAAAACAATGAAGAAGCGATTACGGATAAGCAGATACCTATACTGGCTATTAAATTTAAACGTCGATCCAGAAATCAAGTATGGTGGATTATGAAGAAAGTAGATTTGACCAAATTAATTGAACCAATAAATAATCAGGTAGCATTAGACATCGGATCAGTAAAAGTCAGAGTTAATAAAACACGAATTAAACTGATACACAAAGAATTGTCTGATATTAATATGATAACTGAATTTTCATTAAACGATGAAGATTATCTTTTAATACCGCATCATGTATTTAATGATGTAATGGAACGATTAAAGAATGTTTGAGATTTTTGGATTAATAGGAATCTTATTTTTAGGTTTCTCGTTTGTGCCTCAATTGATTAAGACGTACAAACAAAAGACAGTAAAAGATATCAGCGTAAATTACTGGTTGACATTGTTGCCTGGATTTACACTTTGTTTGTTATACACGATTTCATTGCGTGCTTGGCCGTTGGTTATCAGCTATAGTTGGGCTATTTTATGTACCTTAGCATTTTTAGGACTTTATTTTAAATACAGGAGAAAATAAATGTACCGGATCACTGAAGAAATCGCAGATTATCTTTTGTCTCGTGCAAAAGATCCAGGATTCAAAAATGATACCATGAATCCATTTAAGGCGAAGCATCTGAATACGATTGGAGTGATTGATCCAATGGGATGTTTTGGGTCCGATTTTGCCTATTCGATTGAACATGACTTTCCTATTCAAGATGGTGTTGTAGACCATCAGCCTGAAGTTGCTGGGTACTGGTTATATAAGCAGGACGAACTAAAACGGGCGGAGGAGCCGACGGAGATTCCACGTCACATTGTTGATTCTACGATTAAAGATATCAAGGTAATGATGGATATTACTGATTGTTGTATTACAGTACCAGACTCCATAGCGAAACAGATGTGTAAACACCCACGAACTATGGACAGTCTATTGAAATTAGAACCACAGTTAAAAAAATGTCTTGAAACAGAATAAACTGGATTGTAGAGAGTTTTGTAGTGAAAACACGTAAATTTTTGTATAATAAAGAGAGGAAGGAATATGGGTTTTGATCCGAAAAAATATCTTAAAAAGAAAATCCATGATAGATTAGATAAAGGCATTCATTTCAAGATATCCATTGATATTCGGAAGGTTGAAGATTTTTTGAAGAGACTATTCGGAAGGAGGAAAAAGAAAGATGGACAAAGTGATAAAAAACGAACTGATCAGCAAGATCAATAGCATTATAGAAACGACAAAGACGGCTACTAAGACAATGAATACGCTGAATACTAAGAACAGTCGTACAGTTCTTAATATTGTGGAGACCGTTATAACTCTGATTGAGCAACACAGTGCCAATGTAGAAAAGCTGGATGGAAAAGCTAAAAAGAAATTGGCTGTTGAAATCTTGAATAAGTATATCAACATCAAGATTAAATTCATTCCTAGAAAGATCATGGAAAAGATTGAAGGGATTATAATTGGTTTCGCTATTGAGTTTGCTGTGGGTTGGTTGAACAAACGTCTCGGTAAAGCTTGGCTGCAAGGTTAATTATGGCAGACGATAAAAAGAAAGCCACTAAACTACCTCCAAACTTGGTGAGTGGATTAAATTCAGTTGATCTACACAACTCTAATAAATCACCAGTTGAACACATCGTGGAGGCAAGACGAAATGCTGGGCAGTCTCCACCACAACCATTACCTGGGCAACAGCCAGCAGGTGGGCCAGTACCTGTAGGTAAAGTTGAGGTAGACGGTTATACGTTCCCTATCTTTTCGGAGAAGTATTTTAATACAATGACGTTAATGTTGTATATCTTCTCCACTGTGATAGCGAAGAAGAATCCTGAAGTTGATAAAATTCTCAAAGATTTTCATTTCCGATTTCCTGATATGCATGGGAAGTTGGTTTATCCAAGAGATGAAGTGAAGAAGAAAAAGAAGGTAAAAAGTAAACGGCGTAAAAATGCAAAGTCTAAATAATGAAGATTGTGAAAAATGTGGTCTGTGTAAACTACGGACACACGTTGTTAATGGACGAGGTGATGATCAAGCTAAGATTATGTTAGTGAGTGAGTGGCCTGGTTCACCTGAAGATAAGACAGGTGATATAGATTCTGGACCAATACGGATAGCAGTCAATCGTCTTCTACGGAAGGCGGGTATCAGTCCAGTGTCAGTCTTTTTAACAACAGTCGTTCGTTGTATTCCAAAAGCACCACCACCAGACTATGTACGTGATCCGTCCAAAGAAGAGATTGAAGCATGTTCAGCTTATCTTGATAAAGAGATAGAAGCTCTCAAGCCGACTGTTATTGTGCCAATGGGGAACGTAGCGTTGAAGAGAGTTCTTGGTCAACGTACTGCTATGATAGGAAAGTTCCGAGGGACTGAGGTCTGGAGTGATAAATACAATTGTAAAGTTATGCCTATCATGCATCCGATGTACGTTCGACGACGCTTACAGTATGAAGGGATAACGGTAAACGATTTAAGACGTGTCAAAACTTCATCGCAAACAACAAAGTTAACTGAAAAGAGATTAGGTGTATACAAAGTAGCTGATACGTTTGAAAAGGCAGAGAAATTAATTGACAAGCTACGAACAGTACCAGAGTTTGTCTTCGATTTAGAAACATCTGGTCTTAATGGACGTAAGGATACAGTGATGTGCATAGCCTTCACATGGAAAGAAGGTCTTGGGTTTACATTACCCATTCATTCCTATAGGGGTGAGGAAGAAACCTACACCGAAATAAAGTTAAAAAGTGTGCGGAAAAAAGATAAGCAAACGAAAGCCTGGATCAAGACGAAGAAAGAAGTTCCCGTAGAAAAGACTCGTACCATCCACCATTATCTACCGTACTGGGGTGAGAAGCAAAGAATCATTATTGATAAGTTACGAGCACTATTTGCTTCTGATATACCTAAGATTGCTCACAACGGGAAGTTTGACTCCAGATTTTTAATGGAAAGCTATAAGATGCAAGTGAATAAATTAACGTTTGATACGATGCTGGCTCATTATATGTTGGATGAAAATGCACCAAGTCATAAATTAAAAGATTTAGCATGGGTTGTAGACATGGGTGGATACGATGATCCACTTGAACAATGGTTCAAAGACAATAAAATTGCAGTAGGGGATAGAAACTATGCTATGCTTCCACCGGACATGTTGTATGAATACGGAGCTAAAGATGCTGACAATACCATGCGACAAAAGAATTTGTATGAACCTCAGCTAAAGGGTGACGCAAAATTGTGGCTCTTGTTCAAGCAAGTCATTATGATTTTAAGTGAGACGTTGATGGAAGCTGAAGTACATGGAATGAAGATTGATCGGGATTACATCAGTGAATTAAAAAAGAGTTTTGAAGGAGAACTTGCAGGTATTAATATAAAGATTGATCAGATAGCTCCAGGACTCAATATCAAATCAACACCTCAATTACGAGAACTTTTATTCACGAAGTGGAAATTACCTGTTGTGAAGAAAACAAAGAAAGGATTAGCTTCCACAGACGAGAGTGTACTTGAAGACTTAAAAACGCAACATCCTTTAATACCATTGATTCTTCAACACCGTAAGGCTTATAAGATGTACGGAACCTATGTTATGGGCATCAATGATCTTATTGATGAGAACGGTAGAATCCACACCGAGTTCTTAATTCATGGAACTGTAACTGGACGATTGTCAAGTAAGAATCCTAATGTCCAAAACATTCCACGAAGGGATACCAGAATTAAGCCTCTATTTATTGCTGAAGAAGGCTTCTTCTTAATTGAAGCTGACTATGCACAAGCAGAGTTTAGACATTGGGCTAACTATTCACAAGACCCTGTGATGATCCAGGATATTATCAAAGCGACGAATGGAACGGGACCAGACATTCACAAACTTATGGCGTCTCTAGCTCTAAATATAGATGTTAAAGATGTGGATAAAGAACAACGTAATCAAGCGAAGACGATTGTGTTTGGATTGATGTTCGGACGAGGAACAAAAAGTATTGCAGACATGTTAGGATGTTCAGAAGAACATGCAGTCCATGTACGGGAAATCTTCTTTAGTCGGTATCCAAAAGCGAGTGCCTGGTTAAAGGCTGCGATTAGAGAGGTACAAATCCGCAAAGAGATTAGTAGTGTCTTTGGTAGGATTCGTAGACTACCTACGATTGATAGTCCTGACAAAGGATTGAAAGCACTGGCAGAACGTCAAGCCATGAATAGCCCAATACAGTCGGCAGCATCGGACATGAATTGTAACGCAGCAAACAGGATTCGACTTCGATTTAAAAGAGAAGGGCTGACTGGAAAGATATGCAGTCTGGTTCACGACTCAATTATTTTAGAAGTGCCAAAGGTAGAGCATACAAAAAGTTTGGATATTGTGCGAGAAGAAATGGAGAGACCAATCAAAGGTGTGACGGTACCAATGGTCGCAGAATTACAGACCGGAGTTCGATGGGGCAAGCTGGAATTAGTGGAGAAAGTAGCAGCATGAAGAAAAAAACAGGTCAGGTTTCTATCTATGGCGGTATCAAACTGAGAAAGCAATATTGTTCTGATTGTCGTGGACGTGCTTTTGTGATTGATGGAATATTACAGTGTTGTGATAAGGAAGCTCTACAACCGACAACAGAAAAATTAGTTAGAGAATGTACTGGTGATTATAGACGCAGACATATTCCAAAAGGGCGACAACAGCAGATTTTATTAGAGCAAGAAAATAAGTGTAAATATTGTGAATTAGAATTTGGGAGCCGAATTAAAAATTTAAAAACCGATAAGCAGGTCACTCTAAAAATAACATTTGATCACGTTATTCCCTGGAGTTATTCAGGAACTAATAAGGAAGAAATTGTAGCTGCATGTCAAGTGTGTAATGGGTTAAAAAGCAATGACTTTTTTGATGATATAGATTCTATTAAGGTGGAACTCAAGAACCGTCGTCAAAATCATGGATGGCTTATATAATACAAAATCAGGAAAAGACGTGAATTAAAGCATCTATTTTCTTTTTGAGGATCAGTAAAGTAAAATAGGTCGAAAGAGGGTAAAGAATCGATTTTAGCCCTCAGAATAGGGGTTTCGCAAAGGAAATTTGAGCTTAAAAGTCTTTTATCTAGTCTTAACGATTCTATTCTTAGTCAACTGTTGAATAAAACGATATTTCTCCTATGAAAATAGAAAAAGTGAAAATTTTTGTATAATAGAAGTAAAGAGAGGAATGATGAAAATAATTCGGCTAACTCAAAATCAACAAACTATGGTTGATGATGATGTATATGAGATATTAAATCAGTTTAAATGGCACGCTATGTATAGCAAAAGTACAAAGACCTATTATGCTAGGAGAAGTGTTATAATTTCTAAAGGGAATTATACAACAGAACGGTTACATTGGTATATTGTAGGAAAGCCGATAAAAGAATATTGTATAGATCATATTAATGGAAACTCTTTAGATAATAGATACTGTAACTTAAGAATAGTAACTAACAGAGAGAATCAACAAAACCGTAAATCTCACAGAAACGGCAGATTGGTTGGATGTTATTATCATAAACGAGATAAAAAATGGATATCTCAAATTGTTCTTAATGGAAAACAAAAATGTTTAGGGTATTTTAACACAGAATTAGAAGCTCATAACAGGTATAAAAAAGAATTGGTAAAAATTAGAGGGTCAGGAGATCACAGGTAATGTTTAAATGGGTAGATAAACTTTTTTATCCTAAGAAGCAAGTTCAATTTCCTGATGGGTCAATTGATATTGAGAAAGAAATTGCGAAAGAAATTGATAAAGAAATTGAGAAAAAAATTGAGAATTTACAAGTTACACCTGGCAACGTTCCTCCGAATTTGAGTTTCACTCCTGGCGGAGCACACAGGTTAGCTGATATGAGTCCAGGAGATACCGCAAGTTTCAGCTTTGCATCACAGGGGAAGGAAGTTGCAAACGTCAAACCAGGTGAACCGTACAAGATAACATTTTATGTTGAAAACAAGAAAGGTAAGAACCAAGAAGTGGGATGGATCAATTTAGCAAACGGTAAAGTAGAATTTGGTGGGAACATAGATGAATCAGCGAAAGCTTTGTTTGAAGTATTCAAACCGTTAGTGGATAAATATTTATATGACAAAGTGAGAAAGATTAACAAGCTAGACGAAATAATAAAAGGAGACTTAGAGAAATGACGAAAATCTACCTGGCTCATGCAATGACAGGCAGAAAATGGGAAGACGTTCAGGAAGAATCCAAGGAATCAACTCGTATTCTAAATAGCTACGGAATTGATGTCTTTGATCCAATCTATATTGAGGAAGTTATCACAGGTGCAAAAGATAAGATTGGTAATGAAGCAGATGATAATGGATTACGTTCTTGGCGTGGTGATAAGAAAGCAATCAGAGATGTCCATGTAATGCTTGACATTACTCCTGAGATGAGAAGTGAAGGAGTATTGAGAGAGCTTGGATACAGTCGCTTTCTATTGTGGAAGCCAACAGTTCGAGTCTATAAACCAGGTTCAAAGCCTCACATGATCACTATCTTTGAGGATGATGTAGTTGCCTATTCGTTAGAGCAGGCAGCACTCATTATCAATGAGCGGTGGGGAACTTGGTTCAAACGATTCGTATGGCGAATCAAGATGTTAGCCCGATGTCTGCCAAAGTTTATTTGGCACCAAATCAAAGAATTCAAATAAGGAATTGCATGGAAATTCAGAAGGAACTTGGACCTGGCGGTGGGGGCTGGGTTACTGACTTAATTACAAAGCACATTGATGAGAAGGCTCAAGCAAGTGCTAACTATAAACGTAAATGGCGAATACGACCATCAGAAATTGGTGAGTGTACTCGCAAGATTGTTTATAGTATTTTGAATTTTCCAACCGAAACGGTGCCGGATGCGAGGGTTCAACGGATTTTCCAAAATGGACACCATGTCCGTGACAGATATTTAGCTGACTACCTTCCTAAGATTGGGATTCCATGTAAGGTGTGGGTCCAAAAACGAGGTGTATGGAAGTTTATCAACTTTATTGAAGTGATGCTTGAAGAGAAAGACTTATGGCTGCGTGGCTCACCAGACGCTATTATCTTTAATCCACAGACAGGACAGAAATATGTTTTTGAGTTGAAGTCGATGAACCAAGAAGAGTTTTGGAAACTAGAAGAACCAGTTGAATCCCATGTTTATCAGGCTCATTTGTATATGTACATGACAAAGGTACACAAGGCGATTCTTTTGTATGAGAATAAGAATCGTCAAGACATAAAAGAATTTGAAATAGACTATGATCCAGAGATTATTAATTTTCTTATCAGAAAGATTCGGAAGATTCAGAAGTGTGTAAGGGCATTTGCTCATGTGATGGAGATACCAGACCGAGAGTACAACGCTAAAAAATGTTCCTACTGTCCTTATGCTTACCGACCAACTGGATGTTTATCAGATTGGAAGAAAAAAAGAAGAAAGAAGATATCATGAAGAAAAGAAAAGAAATATTTCCAGCAGAGAAAATCGAAACCTGTAAATGTTTGATTGATTGTGAACATTATTTTGGAAGTTTATATCACTACTTAAAGGGTATTAAAATATATTTAAAAAGAAAGAAAGGGAGACGAAAGAAATAATGGAGACACATGTTGGAATGACAAGAGAGTTTCACATAGAAGAGCATGGGTTTTTAACCTTAGAGTTAATGATAGAAAGTAGATCAGGTAAGTTAAATTCTCAAACAGGACAAATCATGTCCCGCAGCGACTTTCGTAATCTAGTGAATCAAGTCATTGAAGTTAAATACAACAATAAAAAGTTGGAAGACATTCCAGGTCTAGGTTACATACCACATACGTTGGAGATTTTAGCACAGAGATTGTGGGAAGACATTGAAGATGCATTGAACTACGAGGCTAGAATGTCACGAATTAAAGTGAGTAACAATAACTATTTTGTTATCTATGATGGACGCAGGGATCAAGAACGGAAACGCAAGCCAAAGCTTAAACCTCAAACGAAAACAAAAACCCATTTGCAAATAGATGTTCAAACAAAGGAAAGACCAAGTGACCAATAAAGGTATAGATTATCTGTTTACGAAACGATATTTGGATTTTGATGTGATAGAGAAGTTTAAACTCTGCTATTGTGATGAGTATGGAGACTTTATAACACGAGGGGTAGATAATTATCTTGATTTCACTATGCCTAAAATTGACCCACGATTTTATGACTCAGCTATATTTCCCATCTTTGATTTGTACGGTAAAGTGATCGGTGTATCGGCTAGGTCTTTGAGTGATACAAACGATTTGAAGTATATCAATACGGTGTACACTAAGGGAAGACATTTGTACGGATTGAACCTGACGTGGTACGATTGTTTACAGAAACGAAAAGTTTATGTTGTCGAGGGGAACGTTGATGTGGTTCGTATGTACCAGGCCGGAGTAAAGAATGTAGTGGGTATGCTAGGTTCAACGTTGAGTGTGACTCAGTTAGCAGTCTTGTCTCGTTTTGTGGATGAAGTGATATTTGTACCAGACGGTGATAAAGCTGGTGCTAAATTTTTAGAACGAGTTGCAATTGGAACACCAAATAGAAAGAGTCTTACAAGTAAACACACAAATTTAAATTTACGATTTTCATTAATCAAATTACCTGAAGGCTTAGACCCCGATTCATTCTTAAATGATCATACAGCCGAAGATTTATTTAAGTTAGAGGAACCCGTCACTTCTGACTTATTTATCACATACCATAAGAAACTAGGAGGAAAGACGGACGAATGGTAGAGACCCAAAAAGCCTGGTACGTTATATTTGTTGGGGATCCCCGACGTATATCATACCTGGACAGTGCATTCAAGGCCCTGCATTCAGAGTATTTAATCTGGATACCAGAACGGCCTCAGTTAGAAAGAAACAAAAGGAAAAATAAAATCATAGAGGAACCAAGACCCTTATATCCTGGATATGCGTTTGTTCAGTTTAACTTTCAACACAACACTGCTATTAATGATCTTTTGAAATTTCATTGTGGCGGACGGTTATTGAAACGCCCTGGAGAGAAAAAACCGTATATTTTAACGAGTGAGGAAATGGAAACTATGAAACAACTTGAACAGTCTAAAGAAGATACACGATCATTAGCCAGCAGTTACAAGATTAAAGTTGGTGATGCCGTGGACATTGTTGGTGGACCGTTTCAAGGATTTAAAGGAGATATACTTAGTTTAAAGAGAGACAAGGTTGTTGTTAATCTTCACATCTTTGAACGTACCGTAGCAACAGACATAGACCCCGCTAGCTGTGTGGTGATAAGCTAAATGAAAAAACGAGTCAAGGTCAGAGATAAGTTTGTCTTTGAAGATCATCCAAAGCGTGATATTGACTTCATGGAAGTATCATTACCGGATCATGAGGTAGATAACTTCGTCAATAAGTATGCACCGACTTATTTTCGGAGACGGTCTCAAGACATTGACCAGTTGCGTCAGCATGAAGATAAAAAGCAGCAAATGCGGGATGCCTTGTACAAAGCAGCGTCGGAGTGTTTGACGAATAAACAGTTCGAGATATTTATATTGCGATACAAGGGTTTAATGAAGGAAGTTGATATTGCCCAAAGGTTAGGTGTGTATCAGGGTTATATTTCAACCGTCTTAAATGCGTGTAAAGAAAAGCTAAAAAGAAAGTTAGGGTTTCCATCACGGATGAAACCACGACAATTTTATAAGTTAAAAGAAATCAAAGAAGACAGGCACAAATTAAAACAAACAAAAAAACGATTAAAAGCTAGACGAAAAAAGAGATTAAAAGCAAGACGAAAAAGGCGACTGCAAAAAGTGACTAAAAAAAGACGCAATCAACGGACCAGAAAGAAACATCAGAAGTAACCTAATCATCATATTTTGCCTCTACAAATCAATGCATTTTTGGCTTATAAATTTGAGTTGATTTGTAGGGGCATTTTTTATGTAAAATATACCTTGACAAATCCGGTATTGCGATTATCCTATCTTATAAGATATTTAATCGAAGGGGGGTATCAAAATGAGACCAATGTGGGGTGTGTGGAAGAAAGTAATTGATGGACGCTTAGTTGGTTGGTATGTTCAATTTCCAAAAGGAATTATGTTATACAAGACCAAGAAAAGAGCTTTGGAAGTTGCACAAGATCATGCTAGACCGGCAGGAACGATAGCATTGATCTTGTTACCTGAAAGAATTCGATGTTAAGTTGAAAATGCCTCATAATCAATGTGTTGGGTGAAAAATAACCCTTGACAAAAGCCTTTAAAACGTTATACTAAATTATAAGAAAATCGACACAAAGGAGGCACACAATGAACAAGAAACTAACGGTAGAATTTGGACAACAGAAAAACGAAACTGCAATGGGATATTTACGTCGATTAGTTTCTAATTGTAACATGGAGACTGAATCACTGTTGGATGATCTTCCGTCAGTACAAGCGGTGGTGGATTACTTTGGGCTGTGGCATACCTATGACACCGATTTTATGGAAGGTATTATAGAGTGTATCGAGGATGGGGATAATCCGAAACCATACGTTGATTTCGTAAAGAAATACAATTTACCGTGGGAAACAAATCTAAAATCTAGTTTCAACGAAATTAAATAAGGAGGCACACAATGATAAGACAAAATGAGATTGAAAAGTACATAAAATTGAAGAAACGAGTAGATGATTTGAGAGAACAACTTGAGGCTCAAAAAGCGAACTTAATTCATCGTGTGCAGTCTAATGAGAACATTCAAGCTGGTTTTCTTTCTCTTAGTTTGAAAGTTTTTGATAAGACTACTACGAAGTACAAAGAGATTCTGAATTCGCTGAAAGAAGTTATCAATCAGATCGAAGTTCCTCATATCAAGACTTTGCTTTTGAACATGATTTCAAAGTTGCTCCGCAAATACAGTTCAATTTCAGTTCAATCGAAATTGGATGCTGCGATTCAATCCGTTAAAAAGGTTGCGTAAGAATGAAAAAATTAATTATTCCAAAATCGACGGGGAAAAGAGTACGTGCTGATGGTTTTATTTTTCGTGGCTATAATTGCGCTAAAAATGGAACTTTGTACGAACATTGGATTTCTCCAAAAGCACGTAAAAAAGAGAAAAAACGTAAAGCAAATTGGTCCAGACAATATCGTACAAAAATAAAAGAAAATCCGATTCGGCTTAAAAAAGCACGTCAGTACGCAAAAATATATGTGCGTAAACATAGAAGAGAAAATCCGTTGCTGTACATGTTGGTCAGAGCACGAATTAGAGCAAAACAGTCAAATTTACCTTTTACTATAAAATTAACTGATCTTAAACTACCCAAAGTCTGTCCTATTTTCGGAATGCGATTAAAAGTGAATGATAAAATTGGTAAAGATTCATCGCCAGAAATAGACCGTATTAATAACCTTGGTGGATATACAAAAGAAAATATTGTCATTGTGTCCAGGAGAGCAAACAGGATAAAAAGTGATTCGACAATCAAAGAACTACAAAAATTGTACAAATTTTATTCTAAATTAGTTAAATAGTGGTTCTCTTAGAGATGGGGACCTGGAGTGGGGTCCCCATCTCAAAAGAGCATCATAAAATAAGGGGGCACACAATGGAAATTACAAAAGAGCAGTTCGAGGCGTATGAAAGAGTCCGAGTTTCAGGTGTGACGAATATGTGGGACATGAAGCGAGTCTCTAAGTTATCCAAACTTTCACGAGACGTTATTTATGCGATAATGGCTCGGTATGAAGACCTCATGAATAAATATAAGAAGGTGTCCTAATGGAGACTATTATTCAGAAACTGAAAGAACTTAAGCTGTTGAATCATCACATGATTGAGGAAGAAATATGGCGGATCGATGAAATTATTCAGATGTTACAGAACCAAGCGACAATTGCAAAGGGTTTGGATGACCTCAAAAGGGATGTTTACTTAGTAAATGTACGGCGACAGATTGAACGTGAAATCAATCATCATGGTCAGTTTGAGAAAGGCATAATAAAAGAGATTTTATCCTCTGTTGCACAGACGTATGGGGATTGGGTGTCAAATGCCTTGATCCAGGAATACGAATTAACAGGCTTATACTTGATACAAAAAGTTCAAGGGGGACAAGTCTATGAAATCAAAAAAAGCTAACGGGTATACACTGGAAGAGATTTCAAAAGTCACTGGTATTCCAGTTGAGAACATCCGAGTTCCACATAAACAACCTCGTAAGAAGTTCCGTATTGGATTCAGTTGGGGCTATCTATTCTTAGCTGTGTGGTGTGTCCTAGGGGCAATGACAGAGATGGTGTGGCCTTGTGGAAACTGGATGGGGACCGCCATCGGCGGGTTGTGTTGGGTTGGTGTAATGTTTAACATTGTAGCAACATTTCTTCCAAAATAGGAGACTGAAAATGACAAGATTATTCTTCGAAGACTTAGCTGAAGCGAGGGCCGAAGTCGGTAAATTGTTGTATAATATAATAGAGACACCACTGGATATTCAGGAGAAACGGGACATCGCTATGGCCTACGTTCTCCTCAAAAATCTGGAACGAAAACGACAAGGAGTAGACCCGATCACAGTTGACACAGTATTGAAAGTCTGCTATACTAAAATATGAAACAAATAACAGAAATACAAGCTGAACATATCTTTAATCTATTGGTCAAACATGCGGGGGCATTTGAAGGAGATAGAACGTCGTTTTTGTATGCCCAAATAGATCGAGAGCATCCTTGCAGAGAGTTTCGATTCTGCGGGAAGCTAGGCTTTGGTGGTAAGTTCTGGAATAACAACGAGAAGCTTTACATTAATTGTTATAATGAGGATGAGAATCCTAAACGAAACCGTATTATCAAAAAGGTGAATAGGTTACTTGAAGCGTATGCGAAAGAAATACCAGAAAACGACTAACAAGGTTTACAGGCTAGGATTAACTTTTGACGCCACTGATGTGGGTCAAGTAAATATGTTTTGTCAGTATTTACAGACTTCATATAAGTTGGCGTTTTCTATTAATAAGTCCCTCCGGTCTCGGTGTGATAATGATTTTGTGTCAGACATTGCGGTTAAATATCTTGAACAGGCAATTGTGACGTACAACTCTAACAAGGAGGTAAAATTTGAAACTCATTTGTATATGCATCTTAGGAGTGGATTTCAAAGAGAAGTGCTGAAATCAAAGACTCGGTTTAAGTATATGACACTGGAACATTTTGATCAAACTTCACTGGAATGTTTCGATAAACCATCACTGGATTTGTTGCCGGATTCGTCTCTCACAGTTGATCCTAATAATGACAACCAATATGATGAATTGATTGTCGGGGTACAGAATGGAATAAGTGAGTTCGGGCAGCAAATTTTTAATCTCATGATTAATTCAGATGTGGTTCTGGATAGATACAATCATATTAGTACGTCCAGATACAAAGCGAAAACATTAAACGCAAATGTAATTTCAAAGATTCTACAGAAACCACGATCCAGTGTCCACATAGAAGTGAAAAAGATTCAGGACATAACCAAGTGGGTTCAAGGACGCTTGAGGGAGGGCTTAGCGGTTTGAGTAACGAAGAAAAGGAATCATCTACTCGATTAGAGAACTTACCACCGGAGATTAAGAGTGCGTTAGATAAACTTATTGCTCAGGGTAATGGGGCTGCAAATGTGAAATCTGTTTTAGAAGAACAATTCAAATCTAAAACATCATTATTACCTGCTTCTAAATCTACATACGATTTGTATTTAGCAAAGCATCGAGAACGAATTTTAAAAGAAGCGGAATTTACTAAAGAATTGGCTCAAGATGCTAATGAATCCATTGATGATTTACACGCTATGATTGAAACTGGACTCGATGAAAATACATCTACAGAAGGTCGTCGAGAGGTATTTGAATCTATTGCAAAGAATTTAGAAGTTCAACGAGTGCGGATAACGAGGATGCTGAGTGATACTAATGTACTTTTAGCTCCTCAATACGAAAGTATCCTGGTAGCAATTGAAAGGGAACGTCGGAACACAATTGCAAAGATGCATGAGCTTGAAGATATCCTTAACCGGAATGAATCAGAACGAACCTTTAAACAGGTGAAACGCTTAATCCAAAGATTTCTTGATTCAGGATTTCTCCGAGTTATTGCTGAAGTCTATAAGAATCAACATTTGATTGAAGCTAGAACGTTGATGGCAAAGTACTGGCAGGAAACGTGGGATACTTTTAAACTGGAAGATACAAAACAACGCAAAAAGGACTTGAAGACAAAGAAATGATGGATGATCTAGAGGATTTTGAGAAAGTTATAGTCCATTTGTTATTTAACAATGGGGTATTCTATGCGAGTCTGTTATCACAGATGCATAGGGTTGCTGATAAAACTATGCCATTCATGGCAGGAGTTACGATCATCAATGGACGCATTGAACTTCGGTACAATCCTAAGTTGTTCAGTGAGCATACCAAGAATTTGAATGAACGTCGGGCGGTACTAGAGCATGAGTGTCTCCATCTTGTTATGGATCACTTGACTCGTATTCGTAGTCGCCATCCACAACTCTGGAATATTGCCACGGATTTAGCGATCAACCAAATGATAAAGGATTTACCCGACGGTGTAGTGACAATGGATAAGTTTTCTAAAGACTGGAATCTGAAATCTAATGCCATTGCTGAATATTACTACGATGTTATGTACAAGCATCAACCGAGAATCAAATTTTCTAAGAAGTCAGCCGGAAAGTGTGGACGTTGTGGGGGGACTGGTAAGGAACCAAAAGGTAGTCAAGGAGATGGGGACTCAAAGAATAAACAACAGCAGCAAAGTGGTAATGGTGGAGGTAAAGGAACGGAGAAGAAGGATCAACAGAAAGGACAATCTCAAGGACAAGGACAAGGGAAAGATCAGAAGGATCAACAGCAAGGTCAAGGACAAGGACAAGGACAAAAGGATGAGCCTTGTCAAGATTGTGGTGGAAAAGGAATGGGTGAGACAACCCATGTTGATGTCTATGATGATCAGGGAAACAAGACAGGCGAATTCGATTTAGATAAACCAGGGAACCATGATAAGTGGGAGAAAGGAGATTCACCGGATATTGCATCCGAGGTATTACGGCAATCTGTTGCTGCTGCTAAAGAGCAGACAGAAAGAAGTCAAGGAAGAATTCCAGGTGGACTTGAACAGTATATTGATGAGCTTCTAAAACCACCCATACTTCCGTGGTGGAGATTACTGAAACAATTTGTTGCAACGAAGATTAAATCAGGATCAAAGAGAAGTTGGAAGAGACCTAACAGAAGATTTGGTGAAGATCAGAAAGGAAAGTTGCCGGATAGAAAGTTACGCATTATAGAGGTTGTGGACACGAGCGGTAGTATTAACATGAAAGACTATCAAGATTTCACGGCTGAGATGCAGGGGCTTCAAAGAATTTACAAAACCAAAGTAACTATAATAGAATGTGACTGGGATATTCAACGAGTATATGAGTTAATCCCTAATAAGAAAGTTGATACCAAATTTCATGGTGGTGGGGGAACAAGTTTCAAACCACCATTTAAGTACATTGCAGACAAGCGATTGAATCCTGATTTAGTTATTTACTTCACGGATATGTACGGAGATTTTCCAAGTCAGAAACCACCATATCCCGTCTTATGGGTATCAGTGTCAGACGTAGACACAGCACCGTTTGGACAGGTCCTAGCCATGCAAAAACATAAGCCAAAAGATTATGGTGATTGGTGATTGGTGATTGGTGATAAACAATTTCAGACTTAAAATAATCGGAGGTGTACACGATGTTTGTAGATGAGACTAAGGACTTCCTAAAGTCCGTAGCACAAAAGCAGGTTAAGGTTGCTGTGATGTTGCATGGCTCTATGGGTATAGGTAAGTCGTGGATTGTTAAGCAAGCCGGAATCGAGTTAGGATTCGATCCTGAAACAGAAATTATCGATCTGCGGTTGGCCCAAATGGAACCCGCAGATTTGATTGGAATTCCGAGAAGTAGCATGTTCAGATGGCTGAAGCAAGTCATGAGAAAGATCAAAGGTGAGCATACATCATCGTGGAGTGATATAACGAAGTCCTTTTTAAGTGTACTTCATATTACTGAAACTGATGATGAAGAGGTCACAATTTGGGAAAAGCCTGAATGGTTTCCAAATGCAAAAAAGCATCCGAGGGGTATATTATTCCTGGATGAGTTAAACAGAGCACCACAGGATGTAAGACAGGCTGTCTTTCAGTTGGTGAATGAGTGGAGATTACATACTCATAAGCTACCGCCTGGATGGTCTATTTTTTCTGCGGTCAATCCCAGCAACAGTAAGCTCAACTATCAAGTTGAAGAGTTGGACCCTGCTATGTTGAGACGGTTCTGCAATATCAAAGTGTCGGCTGATCCAGAAGTCTGGCTTAAGTGGGCACATGGTATTGGAGATATCGATGATTCTATTACAGGATTCATTGCTGCTCATCCTGATTTGCTGTCTCCGAAAGAACAGTTCACATTAGATGGGCATCCAACACCGGATCAATACCGGATGATTGATATTCTGATGAAAAATGATGTGGTACTAAAGAAACATCAAATGGAAGTGTTCAGGGGATTAATAGGCATAACACCTGCTCAGTCGTTGATTAAGTTCATTGATGCTAATTACAATAGACCTGTCACAGGGAAAGAAGTCCTGGACACCTATGAGAAGATTATCAAAAAACTTAAGAAACAACGAACAGATGAGATGCACGTCACGGTTAAAGAAGTCGCAGCCGAATTAGACAATAGGAAACCGAGTAAGAAAGTAATGGATAATCTCACGAGATTTATTGAGGATATTCCATCGGAGCATCAAGCTACGGTTGTTCACAAGCTGTCAAAAGAGTTCTTGTCAGAGCTTATGAACTATCCTAAGCTGACTAAGAAGATAGCTGCGATCATGAAGGAAACTAAAAAGGGCTAAGGCTTTCAAAAGACCTCATGGGTGAACCAGTGATTATGCTGAAAGGACATTAAATGTACACCCCCGATAGTACAGTCCTTTTAGTACGTGCTGATGGTTTCGCTGGCTGTAGGGATAACCTAACCCAACTCTTTGAAGGAGATTTTAGTGGAAGAGAATAAAGAAAACCGAGAGGAAGTGTGGAAAGGTATATTGCTGAGATGCTTTGCTCAGAACCCATCGTCGTTACCATTTTGTCAATGCATAGGATGTCGTAGGAACTATATCAAAACATTACTGGAGCAATATGTTACAACGGGAAAAGTTAATTTAGGTAAAGGAATAAACGTGGAAGATACCAATGAATGGGTAAGAAGATTCTTTCAACAGATAATGAAAAGAAAGAGAATGTTCACTAATTTTCAGTCAATAGAAATCCTAGATGCCTATGGGTTAAACGAGGTGAAAAAATGATAATAATTGATCCAGAAAAGGAGATAGCATTGATGTTTTGGGCGGACTTCAAAGAGCAACCAGGAGTATGGCTGAAGTTTTTACTATGGACTGTACCAACGGACATAGCTTATGGACTGTTCTTAGCAGTTTATAAGAAAGTATGGTTCATGTTTTACAAAGCACCTTGGTGGGAGATTATAGCCCTGGCAGGACTTACAGGATATTTGGGTGGACTTCTGGTGTGGTAAAAAAAGAGCTAATTGAATACTATGATGCTATCTTCAAGAATTTCTTAGAGAAGCGGTTTAAATTTTTTGAAGATGAGAAGATAAAACCAAAGGGATTGGATGATACTGAGAGTCCTGATACAGCTTGGCAACGCCGAGTGGATGAATTGTATATGATAGGAGAGCTTTACATTCATGGGTCATTATCTTGTCGGACATTAACTAAGATGATACAGAGATACACAGTCTTACAGAACCTTGAATTAATAGAAGTGGTGGATAAATTAAATACATTAAGAGAGGAGACAGATGAATTTCGTAGAATCAAAGACCGCTTACTTCATGGACAAACTTAGACCTTATCTTCAAAGGAAGGTGAAAGATAGAGGAGTGGATGACTTTGATGAGGGTGTCTTACATTTAGCCATATACAGATTTTTAGCAGGTGAGGTTACTGCACAGAAATCAGTACGGTTGTTGAATTTTATCACAGATGTACCGAATTTGGAGTGGGTAGAGATAGTGGATGAAATGAATGAGGCCAAAGCTGATATCGAAAGGCAGAGCAAAAGTGGACAATAATAGTTTGAAGCGTATTAAACGATACCAGCAAGTATTTGATGAGTTGGTAGGGCCTTGGATAGAGAAAGAGAGGAACGTACATCTCCAAGCGATAAATCATAGATTCATTGATGACTTATTGTGTGCGTATTTAGGTAATATGATTAATGCTCCAACAGTAGGTAAAGTATTGGGGGAGATTCTAAATATGCCAAACCTACATATCTTGGAGTTGATGAGTGACTTGAGAGATATACGGCATGACACAGAGGATATGACCACAATAAGGCACAGGGGAAATGGACTCTAAAGTGAGAAAACTGAACGCATTAAATATGCCTTTTTATGTCTTAAATACGCATCGAATCTGCATGAGATATGCTTTCTTTGGAGAACCGAACGCATTAAATATGCTTGGTGAAAATAATGAAATACGCAAAATATGAAGGAATTTACCATTTGGGTAAGCTGATAACTGCCTTTAAAGTACAAATTGGCTTGTCCGATCACGAGGAGATGGATAGGATGAGGAGACGGGAAGAATTATTAGAGGCTGAGAAGGTGTGGGAAGGGGTAGAGATGTGTGAGTGTTCTGACCCAATTTGTGGCTGTGAGCCTGTCAAAAGTGAGATTACAGCATTACGATATGCATTGTATTCCTACTGGGTAGGAAGGATTAAACCGATGAGTAAAGTCATGGTGCCTGAATTTGAAACTCGATATGGGAAGTGGACGGAGAGGACATCATGGAGAAATTTTGTGATGGATGTGTTCAAGGATAATAATTTGAAAGCGGTGGAGATAATTGATGCCTACAGACTCAATGGTTAAAGAAATAGAGACAGAAATAGAGACAGAAATAGAGGAAGAAATAGCGCATGTATTTAACATGCATTGTAATAGATTACTTTGTGAAGAAAGTGCATGGCCTTGTATAGGATGTGTAATGAAAGACTTTATCTATATTATAGAAGATGCTCGTAACCATCATTTCAAAGGAAATCCGTATCATAGTAAAAAATATTTAATGGACAAAATACTGGACTATACGAGTCAGAATCCAGTGGTAACAAATTTACATGCAGTGGAGTTAATAGAATTTTATGAACTCAATAAAAGTGACTAAGGTGGAAATGAGTCAAGGGGATAGGCTGGTGTGCTTTGGCATATTAGCTTTGTTCTTATTGAATTTGATAATTTTTGGACCCATAGCAGCTTTTGTGATGTACTTAATGTTAGGTTTCGTAATATGGATAATTCTCAGATCGGATAAAGCTATTAAACAACCAGTGTCGAAGTGGTACATCATTAATCATGGACTTGTATACCTTTGTCTTCTGTTTGGTAAAAAGGTGGAGTTTAATGACTGAACCTGTCAAAGAAGAATACGCAGATTATCAGTGTCCAGTGTGTGGATGGTATCAATTAGATGAGGGATTCTATTATATAAAGGATGGGGAAATAAACGACTGTACCGGATACGATGAGAAAACTTTCAGATTGTTTCCAAAGCCTCCGAAGGGATATAAAGCCTATCCGATATATGACAGTGAACAAGCTGACATATGGGCTTCAATGGAGTTTGGGGGATCACCAACAATGTGGGAAGAAACTCATTTGTGTCCGAACTGTAATATAGAATTTACTTTTTCGGACGGGAGTTGCTAATGAATCAACTACCTGATATACTTAATGTGGAGTGCACTGGATGCCAAGCGAGTTTACAGAAACGTCTTGGAGTGGGGATGCCTTGTAGTGGGTGTGAAATAAAAGAGTTGATGGACGCATTAAATAAAGCAAAAGCTATGGGATACCCTATTTATGATAAGAAATATTTAATTCAGTGGATAATTGGACGTGCGTCACAACCAATGCCAACGATAAATAATTTACATGCAATCGCTTTAGTAGAACATTATGAACTTAATAGGTAACACAGTTGTCGAGGGAGTCAAGATGTATTCCTGTTGGGTGTGTCAGGGGACCGGAGTAGAGTACTGGATAGATCCTGCCCATTCTGGAAGTTGTAATGGTGATAATTGTGGGGACGAATGTCCAACTGGAGTACAGTATGAAGAACCCTGTTGTCATTGTAGTGGAAAGGGATTGATAACGTATGATGATCTTAAGAGGCAGTTGGTTCATGAGATAAAAGATAATTTGGTAATGATAGATATCCTAGAGATAGTGGAGTTTTGTGAAAAAGCCAAATAAATTTCGATGTTTAAGGTGCCGAGGTAGAAAGAAGGTTTATACCTCAATAATATCTCACGACTCTAGTGATCCAGATATAGGTTGGTTTCGAGAAGAAGATTGTGATCAATGTGATATATTTGGAAGGATAACGGAGGAGAGGTTCATAAAGCAAATACCTCAAGCACATGTAAGCTACAATAACTTGGAGATAATTGAACTATATGAAAAAGCGGAAGAAGTTTAAGTGTCTCATGTGTTGGAATATGCCAAGTATTTACTTGGATGGAAAGATACAAAATTGTGGAGATTGTGGAGGAAGGGGAAAGGTAACAAAGAAAACATTCCTCCGACAGGTACGAGAGTCAGGACAATGGAAAAGTAATTTGGAGCTAGTTGAACTTTATGAACAAGCTGACTAATCATAAATGCATAAGATGTTACGGACATGGGAACTTTCAGGCTCGTGTTGGTAATCGTATATTCCCAGTAACATGTACGGGTTGTGATGGTACGGGAAAAGTGAGTAAAGAAACTTTTATGAAACAGGTGAAGAACCCGACGTTCAAAACAAACAACTTGAGTATTGTAGAACTGTATGAAGGAGATTAAGAAGAGATGTAAATGCTTAGACTGCAATGGTATGGGATTCACTGGTGTATGTGAATATTATAATTCATGGCATAATATGGTTTCTTCTCGTCAGTCTGAATGTCAAAGCTGTTTAGGAAGTGGTTGGTTACATGAAAAGGATTTCTTAGAGCAAATGAAGCATCATCCAAACAAGTCGAACCTGGAGATAATAGAAGCTTATGAAAACGGACCAAATAGAGAGATACCGATGTAGCACTTGTAAAGGTGATGGCTTCACTGGCTTACAATTACTACGATCACGAACTTTAAAGAAAACAGTAGAACCTTGTAATGGATGTTATGGTATGGGGTTTGTGAGTAGGGGTGGATTACAGGCTCAACTTCTGCAAGTGAGTTCTGAATCGTGTAACAATTTAAAATTGATAGAGATGTTAGAAGAGAGCGTAATACATGAGTAAGAAATA
The DNA here is from genome assembly GCA_036476895.1 of Thermodesulfobacteriota bacterium. Taxonomy (GTDB): domain Bacteria; phylum Desulfobacterota_D; class UBA1144; order Nemesobacterales; family JAZGCJ01; genus JAZGCJ01. The sequence goes on along the minus strand of JAZGCJ010000225.1, from coordinate 21,946 downwards.
CCAATGTTTCCGGTGTGATGGCTATGGAGTGACTCCTCTGATGTCGCATGAACCGGCGAATGAAGAACAAGCAAAGGGGCCTATAAGTGAGTGGCGTAAATTAGTACCACATTGGCATCCCTGTGGATGGTGTGAAGATGGGCTGGTGGATAGAGAGACATTGAAAGAACAGATTACCAAACATAAGGATTTTGGTAAGAACAATTTGGAATTAATTGCGATTTTTGAGGCGAGTAATATTGAATAAAGTTACTAAATATCAATGTTTACAATGTGATGGAAAGGGACAAGTAGCACGTCTAAGACCTCCTCTTTTGGAGAAAGGATTAGATAAACGGAGAGACTTAATTCCTTATCGAGACACTTGTGGGGTCTGCAAAGGTGGGTGGGTTACTAGGAACACTTTAAAAGAACAGGTACTCAATCAGTTTGGCAAGAATAATCTGGAAAAAATTGAGATTTTTGAGGAAAGAATGGTGGATAAATGATAAGATTTTTGTATAATATGAGTGAATGGTTCAATGACTTGGAGATTCATCAACAGATCATCTATTTGATGGCTTTGCTCACACCTACAATTGTAGGTGTATTAACAGGAACGGTTATATCAATTTTCTGTGGACATTTGAGTTACCTCATAGGACTTTGGATCAAAGAGAAAGGGGATAAAATCAGAAGAGAAGCACAAACGATTTTGCGTCATTATGATCATAAGTTTGGGGATATGAATGCGTGGCGAGGTTATCACGAGGAATATAAAGAAAGAGATTTGATAGGTCATATTATGGTGGAGAAAAGATTTGACCCCAACAGCTCATATGAAACGAAGGACATATCAGTATTATGACGGACTCAAAGTCAAAGACTATGACGGTAGCAGAAGTTGAAGAGAGGATAAATAATTTAAAGGAGAGTTATAAAATGTTAAGCACATCATTGCCACAAGGATATGGATCACCGGAACAAACAAATCCTAAGCACCACGATTCAAATAAAATGATCTTGAAAGGTCAAGGACGCTACAACGAAGTGTTGAAGGAGATTAAAGAGATTATAGGATTGGATGCAAACGACACATTTGCCAGAGAAGTCTTATCATATTTAGACTCTTATCTTCAAGGGAAGATTACACGAGAAGAATTCTCCTACTCAGTTGGAAGTTGGTTTGTTGGAGATAATTTAAAGGTCACTCAATTAATGGATACCATAAATGACAAGGGTGAGGAGTGGAAGAAGTTAATGAAAGACCCACGAATTTGGTATGATCAGTATTGGAAGATAACTGATCCAAAGACAGGCGAGAGCCACGTTAAGCCAGCTTTTGAGCATGAGGTTCCGTACAACATTATCAAAGAACAAGAGCAAGAGAAAGCAATGACTAACCCTCATGGTGTTCATCCAGGACCGATGCCAGGAATTTCAATGCCTCAATCATTTGCAGGAGCAGGAATTCAAGGTAAACCTGCACAAACTATAAGATCAATTGCAAAGATGACCAGTGGTACAGAAGAACTTAAGGCTGTTGATCCAGCAAATGGGAATGTTCAGATTAATGATGCAGTGGAGAAGTCTGATGTTGATATTGTGAAGTTGATTGATGAGGCTAAAAATCCAAATGAAGAACAAATAGACGTAATCGAGTATGATGAAGAAAAACAGGGGCCAGTCCCTGATATTGATGAGCCTTTCAAATGAGAATAGTACTGAAAGGAAAAGGACGCTACCGAGAAGTTATGGAGCAAGTTCAAAAGACTATTAACAATAATTCAAATTCAAAGAATTATAATAGTAGAGTCAGTATGATAGAGAATAACATCTTGGAGTACATCGTCAATTATCTGCAAGGCTCTATCAACATCGAAGAATTGACGTACACAATCAATGGTTGGTTTGTGGATGATAATTTAAAGGTGACTGAGCTAATTGCGCTAGTACAGGCTAACGAGAAAGAGTGGAGAGAGTTAGCGAAGGAGCCATCAATTTGGTTTGATGACTACGTTAAAGAGTTGGACCCAACAACAAAGAAAGTGATAATGACAAGAGCAGCAAAGCCTGATGAATTACCACAAGGGCGCATGAATGGTGGAGATGATGCTCAGTGTGACTCGTCTGCGTAATACTAAATGTTGGTTTTGTGAGGAGGGAAGTGGGCAGTATATTTGTTTGGAATGTTGCAAAAAGATGCTATTCATGGTAGCATTAACTAACACTAATGTAAAGGAGATATTGTATGGCACGAAAGGGAAAAAAAGTAAAAAAGGAACCAAGGCAAAAAGTTTATCACACAAACATAGAGGTTAAGAAGAAGTATTACGAGAAGTTCTCTAACCTAATCAAAAACCAATTTTGGCATGGAGGGGATAAGTATAAGCTTAAAGGCTTTAGTGATAGGGAAGCTACAGACATAATCAGTTCAGTCTTTGGTGGAGAGACGGAGTTTGACTGGATATTGGGGACCATGATGAAGTACATCTTTCGGTTTAAAAATTTCCAGAGAGAAAAGGACCTCTTGAAAATTTGTACTTACGGATACATATTGTGGCTTAAGCAAGGAAATTATTTGAGGGATTCACATGATGAGGACACAAAAAAATAATGAGTTGTTACTGTTTAGATCATAAGATGAGTAATAGTATTTGTGCAACATGTGAGAAATGTAGTAATTGTTGTGTGTGTAAGTATAAGGAAGAAAAAGTATGAGAGATACTTTAAAAGCAATCTGGACAACGTTGATCATTATTATACTGGGGCTTCTAATAGCACCTTGGGTACTAGGAATCTTTGGGTGGACGGTTGAGCTATTTAGTTCTATCTTTCCATTTGTGCTTCAATATTTCAATTGGGTAATGGGGTTATTTTTAGGAGGGTAAGATGCAAGTTGTTAAAATCAAACACTATAAGGCTTTAGATGGATGTATTTATGATACGAAGAAAGAATGTGTCGAAGCCGATAAAGATGAACGTCTGGAGCGTAAGCAATCTAAATGCACGCATGATTTTCGAACAAAGCATATAAAAGAATGTAAAGATGTTGGGCATCACGACTGGGTTGATTATGTTTACACAGTACGGACTTGCAAGAAGTGTAAGTATAGAGTCGATAATGAAGATGAAATAAGGAGTAATACTTACTAATGAATCACAAAAAGACATTTAAAGCGTACATCTGTTTCCACCACAAGAGATATAAGGCTCTCAGAAAACCACGAGTATTGTGTGAAGGTTGTTGGAGAGGGTGGTTGAATGGTTTCTTACGAGTTAATGCACAGGAAATGAAAGAGAAGAAGCAAGAGAAAAATATGAAAAAATTAATGGAATATAAGCATCCCTTTGGGGTGGGATACTAATGAGAAAACCTAAATTCGAAAAGGATAAGACAAAACCAGCAGGTTACATGCAGCAGGGTAACTTGCATTGTGGACATTGTGGCTTTATGATTTGGAATGATATGGATGTGAAGAATAGAAACCAATGCTTCAGTTGCGGTGGGAAGTTGAAGTTCAGACCACAGTTGATTAAAGAAGGACTGGTAAAAGAAGGTGATTGAAGATAGAGAATACGATGAGTGTGGATGTATGACGAGTCGTAATACTTACAAATGGATTCCCTGTAAGAAACATCAGTCTGAATTAAAAGAAGGTGAATTAACAGAAGTCAACGATTTACTCGGTGATGCTAAACACGCTATGGATGAAGTTAAAATAACATTTAAAGAAATGGAAACTCAATATGAAAAGGGAGAAATAACATCATCTCAGTGGCATGAGTTTTTAGACTATACTATTGATAAACAAAAGAAGCTGAAGAAACAATTGGAGAATGAATAATGACAACATATAAATCTTATCCAACAGTTAAAGATACACCTAATCGCATGAATCGTAAACATGCGAGAAAGGATGTATTTGAGTACAATAAATATCAAGCAAAGAAGGAGGCGAAGAAGCTCCGTGAAAAAGAGAAGGAAGAGAAAGCCAAAGCAGAAGAAGCCAAAGCTGAAAAAGCTTGAGCCATGTGTGGCGTGTATAAAAATATTGCGAGGTAAACGCTAATGGAGAAGTTTGATATTGAAAAACATATCACCGAGGATTTATATCATAAACCATTGAAAGAAGCTATTAAATTTGTTAAGGCTCATGGGTATACAATTCGGGTAGTAAAGCAATGGAAGAAAGGTCAGTGGAATACTTTCATAATCACACAAGATTATAAAAGGAAACGAATAAACGTTGCTACGGATGCGGACAATAAAATCCATCATGTGGAAGGATTAGGATAATGGCTAATATTTATAAAGAGAACTATGAAATGCGAAAAGAGATACAAAAGATGAGTAAGGCTTTCTCTGATATTGAAAGCATTATTTATTGTATCGGTGGGCCTTTAAATGATAATGTATTGAGATATAATAAGAAACAATTAAAGACATTTTGGGAGATATCTTTTATTTCGTCAGAATATGGAGGAGGAAGTAATGAGTAAATACGGAGACATACTCAAGAGAGAACGCTTGGATACTTATGAGCTAGTAACTAAGTTCTTAAGCACAGATGAGAATGGTAAGACCATAACAAACACCGGAGCTTATACATTTGATGGTGCTTATATTAGTAAGCAAGCCAATGCAGAGGATTTAAAAGAAATGGGAATCATACCGGAGAAAGCCCATCCAGATGATAGTGTCTGTTCAATTGGATTTTGTGAGAAAGAAAACAAATGGTACAGGTGGAGTCACAGAGCACGATATGGATTCGGTGTTGGAGATGAGGTAGAGGAAGGATCGGCCATTGATGGATTGCCAGTAGGATTCAAAGCCAAGACACTAGAGGACGCAAAGAAGATGGTAATAGCCTTTGCTGATTCGGTGAGCTAATATGAAGTTCATTGGAGACTGGCGTTCTAAGAAAGGATTTATTAAAAAGGTTCAATCCTGGATGCCAGTGTCGTTGTTAAACACCTACGAGATGCATATGGTTCGTCAGAGAGGAAAACACAATTGGAAAACCAGAATCATGTACGAAGAACTATACTACAGATTACTTGTCTGTAAAGGAAATAGTGTAAGAGGTAATGAATAATCGAATCATCATCCAGAGTTAAAGAACTTTTTTATGTTTAAGAAGATGAAGCTAAAGAGAAAGCAATACTCAACAAAGGCAATCCGAAGTCACTTAGCTGACTCCGAGATTAACGTGGTCTAATGAAAAAGATATTGGTTTGGAAAACTAAACACGAAGATTTGTATTATGATGCGAGTACCAAACAGAAAGAGCTAGATGCATTCTTATCTATATTTCAAGGAATGGAAGGATCAGGAGATTATGAGTGTTGCCCTCCTGAAGGGAAACTTCAGAAAGCATCGTATAGGAGAGCTAAGAAAGGAGACAAGACGGCTGCAAAAGACTTTTTACTGATGAGATGTGATTATGAATATGAACAAATTTCTATAGAAAACGTACAGGATACCAATAGTAACAGTAATCTTTAACATCATATTTGTGACTGGACTTTGCTTGGGGTTAATTAACAACGCCCATAAAGCGGAGAAAGCCGAACAACAGGAGATGAAAATGACTGAGTATCAAGAGGTTAAAGAAATCATTGACAAAACGACTGGAAAGAGATATACTTTCACTATGACTGGTGGTGGGTATTATGAACATAAAGGGCCACGAGGAAATTGGAGTGTAGAGGCAAGACTCTTTGGTGTGTCTCCGTTCACCGAAGAAACAATGATCGATCTTTATAAACAATACGAATAGGAGAATTATATGACAAGTACGACAAATCTTGAGAGAGTTTTACTAGGACCACCCATACCTATGAAAGATTTAAAGAATATGGTGCTTAAGGCAGCCAGTGAACTATTGTTACATCCAAAAGGTATTTCAACCGAGTGTAAGAAAGCTTGGGGCGTGTTTCTATATCACCTTATGAAGTGGGAAGATAAATAGGGGGAACGACATGGATATTAATATTCAAAATACGATTGACGACTTGGTAGGTAACTTTCTTTATTATGGTAGGAAGGAAGATGTGGAGTTGCCACAAGGGGAGATTGAAAAACAATTAAAGAACGGAAAGCTAACTGTCGATGCTATTGTTGGTAGATTCAAACAACAGTTAATTGAGGGGACAAAGAATGATTGATACTGAACGACGTGTATTTGGAATGTTTACCAACGGTATTTATGACATCGTTGGGATGATGTACAAGCGGAGACTCACAGGTTATGTAGCCAAGTCCCACCATACTGGAGTCCTGTCGGTTGGAGAGCGGGTGGACTTACCTCAGTATCATTTAGAGGCGGACACAAAGCCACAGTTTTATTTAAAGGAGAAAAAGTGAGCAAGCATATAAGTAAGGGAAAAACATTCAATAAGAAAGATAGTAAGATTCTTGCAAAGGTTATAGGTAATCTATTTCCTGAAATAGATGATCCAACAAATTTGATGAAGCAAGTTAATAAGACTCTGAAAACGATGATGAAGATTGAAGAGAAACATTTAAGCAAACTAAATTTAATAATCGTTAAAGGTATTAATAATAAAAAGAGAAAGAAAAAGTGAGTAAGAAAGAGAAGTTCATTGTTGCGGGAGTATATTCATGGGTGAAAGAAATAATGTGCTGTGATAATGAGATTCCATGCAAGAAGGGTGACTGGGTATTTCATAACTTAAGTCTTGCTCAAGTTGTGGCTGCGGGAAGACCTGTAAAGAATAATGGAGTGACGCTGGATTACGGGTCATATCGTTGGCATTTGGATAATGATGAGTTGGAACGTATCTATCCCTTGACACCGGAAACATTAAGAGCTTCATTTGTTTTTCAGGATATTGAAGCGAGATTCACAGACCATGATTCGTGGGGATACGATGAGATGTTGAAGCACAGATTTGTTTTACGCAGAGCTTGGGAGTTGGCACTTGACAAATTGTCTGATTTAGATTATATTACTGCTCAGTGGAGAAGAGTCCACATCTATTACAGAAAGATGTTAGCAAGGAGAGTAAAAAATAATGGCTAAGATAAACACGAAACAAAAAACTAATCCACGTTCAAAAGTTAAATTGCTTGAGGAGATAGAAGAACTGAAAGAACGTAATGATGAGCTTGAATTTGAGCTTGGTGATTGTTGCTGTAACGGGGGCGGTGATGTGGATTGTGATGAGTGCGGGGAGAAAGAGAGTCAGATTAGTGACTTGGAAGCCCAAGTGGAAGAGTTAGAAGGAAGAGCGAAGGAGCTTGAAGAAAAACTAGACGAACTTGATGAACAAATTATAGTTCTTCAAGATGAACAGAAGGAAGGCATGAAAGATGCTATGGACGAGATAGCAGAGATTGCGGGGAGATTTGATGGCTAACAAAAGTCATGGGAGCAAGATTAAGTACAAAGTCTATGTTCGGATATTTGATACTGAGCAAGTCTTTAGGGTATCTGAATGCGAAACTTACAATGATAATTTGTGGCAGTTAACTTTGCCAAACGGGAAAGAAGTCTATGTGCCAATCGACAAGACAATAATTGAGGAAATTTAATGACAACAAAACTGAAGAGTAAAAAACGACAAGAAGAGTATGAGTTTACCACCTGTTGCACTTGTAGTGTTGGCTTTTTTATCACACCGGAGGTACACTATCGAGAGGCAGGGTTTCATTGTCCTAACGGGCATGGGTTGATTAATACCAAAGCATCAGAAAAGATAAAGGCAAAGAAGGACGCTGAAGAAGAAGCGGAACGAAGGAAAGTTAAAAAAGCGAAGTTTGCGGAGATTAAACGCAAAGCCAAGCTACCTAATTGGAAGAAGCTTTTATCATGAGTACCAACTGGGAAAAACAATTACATTTAACGGTACATGGTGGTTGGAAGGATGAGGATGGTAAAAAAGTCCCACGACATTTCAAAGTTTATTTAGATCATTCATGTAATGATTGGGAGATTGGTAATGAAGAAGATGCTCAAGAACTATCAGCAGACTTAGCCTTAGTATGGAAAGTAGCTAAAAATTTAAAAGAAGCTGGTGCTCTTAAAAAATTACATTTATATGATGAGATAGCATGGTGGTTATCGGATGCTCCGGTATTGGAGAAGAAATGATTAATTCTAAGAAGAACCGTTACACAAATAGAGGATTCCGTAGGGATGAGTTCTTCGATATATACGGAGATAAGTGTTCGATTCAAGAAAGTTCTCTAGCTACAAAGGAAGCTCTTTGGTTGGGAATGGTTGAAGGTAAACATGTTGATGGACATTGTTTATCTCGTATGCATGTTGATAAGAAGTTAGCAAGATGGTTGATTAAGAAACTACAAAGATTTGTTGATAGAGGGAATATATGAAAACAAGTGAGGTGATAAAACACCTAAAAAGAGTATATGCTAAAAAAGATAACCTGTTTGAACAAGATTTGGATTATCTTATTCGGAAGGTGAGGAAGGAAACCAAATATAAGGCCCAACAGAAGTGTGAACAACTGTGCAGACCTAAAACTCCTTATGAAATGTTAGCAGAAGAGCAACAAGATTTTACGGGGATTGTATGAAAACAACTAAGGCTGTTATAATGGTCCCAAGCCATGATCTAATCAACAGAGGGCAAGAGACTGTGGATGTTCTCACTGTTGAAGACGGGGCGAAGAAAGAGGATATTGAGAACATTGATTGGGAAATGATTATGTACAGTAAGAAGCAATGGACGAAAGAGTTAGCTATTGCATACGTCCAGCATTGGCTTCAGGTACAGAAAGAGGATAGCACAAATAAAGAATCTTATCCAGATGTTTTAGAAGGTAGGAGAAAGTTTCTGAAAGATTTATTAATCTCCAAGCTGGAGAGTAATGTAGACTTTATGACGATTGTGAGTGATTTCAATTTGATGGCGACAATGAGTACGGAGGCAAGAACGTGAGTGTATCCTTTGGAAAAAATTATGAGGGGTACGCTTACTCTTACGATTTTAGCCGTATAGAAAAATACTGTGAGGATTGCGGTATTCCTATACAATGGTATCCAGCTCCTAGAGATGAAAATTGGCAGACGTTTGATACTCATACAGGAAAGAAATATTTGTATGAAGTATGTTTCTGTCCAACTGATAAGAAAAGACTGGATGCGGAGAAAAAGAGAAAACGAAATGCCAGCTTGTTAGAGAGGTGGTGGATAAGGGTTGTAGAGAACGAACCCGCATTACATGTGGGATATTATTCTCATACGCCATATTACCGGAGATACTTGCAGAGCAATTTAGAAGTTGTAGAGGAGGCACAACATGGGACCTAAATCACCTTGTGGATGTTAGGGGGAGACTAATTTAATGGTGGATGCTGCCCTAATATAAAGAATAAGGCAGTATGGACTCCTTCAAGGGTTCAGAGAATAACTTCCACCAGAATTTAAGGAGACTTAATGAAGTGTGAACGCTGTGGAAAGAGAAGAGTTCTGAAGCTGGATACATTCGGGGGTATCGTATGCAACCAGTGTTATCAGAATTGGGATGGTACAAAAGGGTGGAGAAAGCACAGTAGACAAAGGAGAAAACGTAGATGAGTAAAATAGATGAATTAAAAGACCTGTTGATCTTAGCAAAACCGGACAGTGAGGAACGTGAGAGATTGAAGAGAGTTATTACAGCGTTCTTTGGTTTAAGATTGGAATTGATACAAGCTCTAAAAACTATTAAATCACAAGAAGATAGGGCCAGACAAGTTTTAAAAGAAACTGCTGAGATCGATTCCAGTAGTAAAGTAACAAAGAAAGAACGTCTATCGGCTCAGAAGAAACATTTCAAGCTATTGAATAAGATGCATGATGAAGCAACTATCGAGGCCGATGAGGTCATTGAAAGTTTACTGAAGAGTCAAGACAACTTGAGACGCTTGGCAACGAGTGGGCAGATAAGTAGTGATGATCTTTTAACGGCGGTAGTTCCACAGAAATAATGTTAAAGACTCTCGGTTGAAGAGGACGTGGAATAACAGCAAAGGAAAAAAAAGAATTAGAGAATTGGAATTGGCCTTATGTACGTGTGAATACAAGTGGAGCTAAAGAATATGCTTGTCCACACGGTATCGGACACGGCGGGATTCATGGTTGTTGTGGTCATAAGAGCTACGGTAAACAAGTAGTCATTAAAGAGATATTGAATGACAAGAGGAAAAGGCAGAAAAAGAAAAGGAGAAAAAGCAAATGACCAGTAAATTATTAAAGCAAATCAAAGCTGAGGTAGTTAAAACAAAAGGAAATGATTTAGTACTCTTCATAATTGGAGATACGGCTCAAAATATTATTCCAACTGATGAAGATTTGGCGAAGTTTGGGGAGATGGTTCGCAAGGTTATCAAAGAACCTTTCCCTTTTTTGGTTGTACCTCCGTATGTTAAAACAAAGATACTTAGGAAGGTATTAAATGGCAAGAACAAGAAAGGTAAAAGAAAGACCCGCTAAAGGAACAGTAGGGTTTCTTATGACACCATCCTACAATACTGATGGTAAACTTTACTTTAGAGTCTATAATAAAGATGCAAGAAAGTATATAGATTATGAAGTGAATGCCACAGATATTGAAGTGAAGATTCTTGATGACAGTGTAGCATTCAAGGGTGAGTCCTTGGATTGGGATGATAAGCTCTTGGGGATACCTAAATGACTAAACGAAATATTGATTATTATAATTTCGCAGAGATAAAAAAAGAGTTAGATCAAATAGGTCATGATTCTTTGGTGAAGGTAATCTTACAGTTTGTAGAAGATTATGATTGGGGAAAAGTAGAACATACAGGAGATGTACAACATAGAGTAACAATAACTCCACCAACAGCTTTAGCGAAAGCATGTGAATATTATTATCGAAGAGAGATAACAAATAAAAGATTCGTTGAGATAAATCGTAATATGTTCTCTAGTAATCTAGCGGTCATAGATATATTGGCAAGGATAGATGAGTTAAGAAAGCGAGAGCAGAAGGATAGAATACCAACAAATTTTGAGCAGGCTTACGGTTGGATTGGGAGAATCTTTAAATGACTCAGGATACTATTCCTTTACGAAGAACACAATACTATCACCTCACGGATATCTTTGCGGTGTTAAAACAATATTCAGCACACAACTATTTGGTCGGGGGCTGCGTCAGAGATTACATGATGGAAAAGGACTTCAAGGATTTGGATATTGTGACCGAGGCACCCATTGAGAAGTCCAAGCCAGCATTTAAGAAGGCTGGCTGGAAGGTAGATGAAACAGGTGAAAAGTTCTTAGTGTTAAGTATTTCCAAGGATCATGAGCAATACGAGGTTGCAAATTTCCGCAAAGATGGTGTATACTTAGATGGTAGACGACCAGAGTCCGTAGAGATAGGTACGTTGGAAGAGGATGCAAAGCGGAGGGACTTCACGGTGAATGCTTTATATCTCGACTTTGAGTCAGGTGAAACTTTTGATCCAAACGGAACTGGCCTGGAAGATTTAAATAAAAGAGTCTTACGATTTATTGGGAGACCGAAGGATAGAATCAAAGAGGATTACTTGAGAGTGTTCAGGTTCTATAGGTTCTTGACGAAAGGGTTCAAGCCTCACATTGGATCGCTGAGGGCTTGCAGAGAATACTTTAACGAAGCGTATCCTAAAATAACACCGGAAAGAGTACGAGGTGAATTGGAGAAAATGATATGAGTATAGAAAGTTACTTGAAGGATCATCCCATCATAAAGACAGCACATGATATGCAGAGAATGTGTTGGAGTTTATATAACATTGAACCAAAAGTTCATGACTTCATTGATTTTATTTATAACGAGGTGGAGAAGCCAACACCAGAAAATGTTACAGCTATTCTTCATCCACTACTAAAGCATCTAATATTTCAAGACTATTTAAGACAGTCTTATTTAGAAAAAAAGGGAATTGGAGGATAGTTAAATGAGTATAATGGACTTATTCAGGAGAAACAAACCACCGCAAAAAACGGCAATATCGAGAATAAAAGTTAAGGATATTGCAGACGCTAGGAATCTAAAGAAAACGGTTCTCAAAGAAATATTGGACGACGATAATTATTATATTAATGGGAATGGGAAACTAGATAAAAGAAACGTAAGTGAGGTAACTCCCTTCGGGCATTTGAGAGAGATGCGAAAGCAAAAGAAGGAAGATGTTATAGGTAAAATGCTACGCCCTTTAATTGGTCGGGATAAGGATAAGATACGCCTTGAAACTAGATTAAGAGCAATAGAGTTTATTAAAGATAATCTAGCTGAGGAAGCTACTATCACCGATGGATATATCAATGCTTTGCAGGAATTACTGTTTGACCAATACACTCGTGGGTATAAGTCTCAAGTAAAAGCTAAATCAATAGCCATAAGAAAACACAAAAAGAAATAAATTGGAGAAAATGACATGAGAATACCTGAAAAAGTTTGGATAGTATTTGATCCAATGGACGGACCACATGTCTTTAAGTCTAGAAGAGAAGCAGAGAAAACAATGCGGAAATGGGAGAAAGAAGCAAAGGATAAGAATTGGGATAGTTATTGGGAGATGTCAGATTTAATTGAATACAATTATGGAGATAGACATCGACATGTCTGAGAATCCAACAAATATCGAGAGATTTATTAAATGGGTGACTCCAAAGAAAAAGGAGCCAAGTGATAAGCCTGGGCTGATTGAACTTATCAGGACAATATCTCCAAAGGAAACCAAAGGATTTGCTGTTCTTATTGCAGGTATTGTGGCGGTAACAATGTTGATTATGACTGGTGGTTCTCATGGTGCGGGTTGGTTCTTAGTATTCTTGTGGGCTATATTTTAATGGTTAATGATAATTTGAAATCATGTCAGGTTTGTCGCGGTACAGGGTCAGAGTATCTTCCATATAATCTCGGTTTACCTGCGGGATGTATTGCTTGTCAAGGAACGGGTAAGGTTACTGAGGAGTTCTGGAAAGAACAAATTATACAGTTCGCAGAAAATAATTTGGTAGCTCTGGAATTAATAACAGATCAGGAGAACGATAAGGAATGAAGCAGGAAAGTCGGTACTTTATACTATAGTATTAGAAAAGTATAATACAGGAGGAGGCTTGTTATTTCAGAAGACAATTTGACAATATGTACCAAGACACGGTACGAGAGTAGACAGGAAGCTCAGGCGAATATTTATTATCTTGAATCGAAAGACCATGAAGTTGACTTACGGACGTATAAGTGCCATATTTGTCATAACTGGCATTTAACGAGCGGGAAATGAGTTTCTTAACGAAAGAACAAATAGACGAAGAAGAGAGAATCACCAAGGAATCAATCGCAACCAATACAATGTGTTGTGCGGATTGTGGTATTTGTAACCATGATTTAGACTCAATTCATAGGAAGCGAATCAGCAACATGCGGGAGAAATTGGATGAACTCAAAAAAAGAAATGAAAAAACGTAAAAATATAAAGCAAGAAATTAGAGACCTGGATAAATTTATTAAGAGATATAAGAGAAATGATAAATCTTTACCTTTAGGTAAGTTAATGTACGATACCTACAAGAAAGAAGTGAAGAGAGCTGATCGAGATTGTGCTCATCAAACGCTTGGTTGGGCAAGGTCTCATTTTTGGAAATTAGTATTGAAGGATGATTTAATTCTATTTCATGAACTTTATACTAAGTTGAAGGAAGGGGGCTGTACGAAACGGAAACCTTACATTTACGGAGACCTAGATAAATATCTTTGGGTTGAAAAAACAGATGATAAAATGAAAGTCATTGTTCAACAGACAAAGAATAGTACGGCAGATAATTATACTCATTTATTTATCTATCGTGAGCCTATAAAGAATGATATAATGTTATCCTCATTTAGGATTGCAACAGCTTGGGAAAGAGAGAAGAGAACCGATTTAGGTGGTGGACATACCTATCTAGAACAACCTTCTCTATCTACATACAGAAAGACTGATTATAAATTAACCTATGGTGATTGTAGAGATCCAGGACATGTTCTCTTATGTGAGTTGTGGCAAGATAAAATAGAAGATCAGTACGCTGATAATAATATCATACATGCATTGTGGTTATTGAAATGGTGCCACGAAGAATTGACAAAGAAAAAGGAAGCGGTTAAATAAATGTTTCGTTTAAGGTACTACAACAGGCGAATAACGAAAGAGAATAAGTTTTACGACAGAGCCAGAGAAGTTATCAAATCCTACGGGATACGATTTCGGATGCGTTGGGATAGATGCAGTACGTATGCTTTGTCTCGTGAGAGTTATGTTAATATTGGGATGCTATCTGAGAAAGAACAAGGTGTCATTTCAATACAACATTTCTTGTCTTGTGTTGCACATGAGATTGGTCATGTGTTAAACTATAGGAACAAGAAATTTTTTAAATATCATAACACACATGGAAAGTGTAACTTGACGAGAGACGAATACAGAATCAGACTCAGAGATGGGCTACGGGGAGAGATATACACAGATAAGATCGGTTATCAAGTGATGAAGGAACATTTTCCAGAGATTCGTTACCTGAAGGGTTATACAAAAGCCAATCAGGAATGGTACAGAACCATATTTCAAAAGGAAGATCGGGAGAACTTGAGGAAAGCAAATGAGCGAGTTAAACATTATAGGAGACATAGCGGGTAATTTTGCAACTCTCCAGGCTTTACTGAAGAAAATGCCTGAAGGTGAAACTATTTCTGTTGGAGACATGATCGACAGAGGTCCTTCATCTAAAGAGGTAGTTGACTTTTTGATGAAAAATGGTAAAGCTGTACTGGGAAATCATGAACACATGATGATTGATTGGATTGAGTCTGTCAATGTTAGTAGACGTGGTGTGTATGATGACGGGATATGGGCGATGAATGGGGGACTTGCGACCATGAAATCATATGATCCTAACGAACAAAAGAATGGACACAAAACAATATCCGATGAACATATTGCTTGGATGCGAAGTCTACCACGGTACATCGAGAAAGATGATTTAATTATAACTCATGCGCCTATCAATCCTATATTTGGGATGGCAAAACTTTTGACATTACCTCCTGAACACAATGAAGGATTATGTTGGAACAGAGGGAACATAAAGAGAATCCCTGGAAAGTTTCAGGTGTACGGTCATCAAGGGTTACAGCATGTCAAATGGCACACAGACAAAGAAGGACAGTTTGGTATTTGTATTGACACCTGTAATTTCAATTGGAGGGAAGGTCATAAGGGAATGATGACAGGTATTCATTGGCCTTCGAAGAAACTTTATCAACAGGAGATAATTGATTGATTGATTGATTCGTTGAGTATCCAAAGGAAACTTCAACCGTGTCGATGTGGCTCTCGTTCTTGGACTGCATATATAAACATTCGAGAGGACGTATGGTTTTTATTTATTGGGTGTAAATGGTGCAATAAATATACTGGAGCACGAGAGACGGATTCAATCAAGAGTTGGAATGATTGGGCAATTTACAAGACAGCAGATTTCAAATAGGAAAAATAATGATAAGTGGAGATAATATAAGACGAAAACTTTTACCTTGTGTTTGTGGTTCAACACCGACCATCAAACTGGATGACATACAAATAGATGCATATCTTTTATGGGTTATCAGATGTAGTTGTGGGAATGGTGTTATGAATTGTGATGTTGATTGGATGATCTATAAATGGAATACTGAAAGAAGATTTAAGCAAAACGAAAGAAAAATGTGGAGGTAACGATGAGTACATTAGTGGGAGTTCTCAAGACGTGGCGGGATATGTATCTGACCTCAGTACAGGATGAAGATGTTCCGGTGATCAATAAAATCATGACACCAATTATTGCGGTGCTTCTTGTGGTATCTGTCATCACAGCAATTTTAGCGTATTTTTGGGGATGGATTGCTGCCACAGGATTCATGTTTACAATTCATGCAGTTGTTGGGTTTGTAGTAATTGGAATATTGATTGCGAAAGCATGTGGGGCTGACTTCTCTTGACAATTGTATCAATCTTCTTAACGTTCTGTTATTGGTTTAAAGCAACGTTCTTAACAATGACGTTGTTCAAGATGCCAGTGTTGATTCTGTTCCTGCATTGGCTGGCTGACTTTGTTTTCCAGTCGCACAAAATGGCTCAGAATAAGAGCACTTCAAGGAAATGGCTACTGGCTCATGCGTTGACGTATGGACTTGTAATGTTTCTTGGGTTATACTTCTTTGTGTCATTCAAGTTCCTACTTTATTACGTGGGAATTAACATGCTCTTGCATTACATGATTGATTCACAAACCAGTAAGATAACAAAAAGGTTATGGGCAGAAGGTAAGGTGCATGAGTTCTTTGTGATGATTGGATGGGATCAGTTCCTGCATTATTTCTTTTTGTATCTAACGTGGGTTATGAAGGAGAGGATATGGTATCTAGCTGGATTGTTGTTCTAGGATTCGTAGGTATGTACGTCGTAGCTGGCTTAGGATTACTGTTCCTTCAATACTTGGAGGACCATAGTGAAGCGATTGGGAAGTTCTTCACAAGATTTCATGCAAGAATAAGTAAACTATTTGGTGGATAAATGTCGGATAATTTTGTATAATAAAAGAAGTGAGGAGAGGAGATGACAGATAGATTAGGAGCATTGACAGTTGTACTGAAAGACAATATCAGAGAAGATGATGCAGAAGGATTAATTAATGCCATCAAACAACTCAGAGGTGTGTTGAGTGTTAAAGGGCATGTAACTGATATTGAGACTCATATAGCTGAAGATCGAGTACGACATGAACTCGGACAGAAATTAATTAAACTTGTTTATCCAAAATCATAAGGAGAATAGTTATGGGAGCATCAAGTAATATCAAAGGTATTCGGGATTTAAGACAAGATTTCGATAAGAAGTGGGATGCATTGCAGGCTTGTAAAAAAGCTGGCGTATTATTTCCTAAACAAATCCAAGAATACTTTGGCTTAGATGGGGATGAAGATAGAGTACTGGAATCGAAAGAGTGTTACGAGGATGAGAAACTTACATTTAATTTGGAGGGGAAGCCAGGAGTTAAAGTGTGGAATGCTGAAATGGAGGATGGGTTTGAGGTGGACTTAACTAAGCTTCCAAAAGATGTTACGAAGATTCGCTTCTACACCTCATATTAATGAGAAAATTTATTTGTAGAGTCTTGTTGTTTTTAATGGTAGGCATTGTGAGTTTCGGTGCTGGCCTTAAAGTGAGTCGGGATATAGCAATTAATGAGGCTAAATACAGACTCGGAACGATAGCTTTAGAGAAACAAAAAGAGATGCGGAAAGAGAACAGGGTCGTTAAGGAAGCGATATACGGAATGATACTGGGTAAAGATACTTACGAGTTAAAGTCAGATGGGAGCTTTTACTTAAACGGGAGGAAATTAAAATGAGCACATTAGAGGATAAGACAAGTCAACTAATAACGACAGCAGATAATTCAGTGTACGATTTTGAGGCAGTCTATCGAAATGATGGGCGTATTACTGAAGCGAAACTTACCCGATCACGGCTTGATAAGGGGTGGGACAAACCAGAGACGGTAGCAATTAACTTAACTGATAATGATAATGAAGTCGTTGTGAAAGTAGAAGGAAAGAAACCTATTAAGTTTCAATACCATGAGATATGTGAGTTGTTTATTGTGTTGAATGAGTATATGAAGTCGGGTAGTGATTTGGAGAGATGTGATTACAAACGGTTTGTGGAAGAGAAAATTCAATGACAATATCTTGGGTTTTAGTATTACTTGTTATGTCGAGTGGTGGGCCTTTTTCTCAAGCAGTAGAGTTTAAGACGTGGACAGAATGCTATGATGCAAAGATTGAAATGAAAGCGAAATATATGAGTGATCCTGAAAAATGGCAAGATGTTCACGCAGAATGTTTTGAAGTGCGGAGAGATAAATGAATACCTTTACACCAGTTAAATTAAAACCAGTAGCACATTATGTCTATCTTGATAATGCACAAGGAAATGCAGAGAGACGAGAGACAGAGGAAAAGGCCCACCACGAAGGATATGTAACACATAGTAACTATACCAGTTCTAATAAAGGCACAGGGCGATGGACTCTGGACATATTTGAGAAGATTAAGAAGGATGATGAGTAAGGTAAGGGATTTACTCATTGGATGCTGGGAGATTCCAGCCCTCCTAATTTGGGGGCTGTGGAAACGCTGGAAGGGGAGGAAAAAATGTCCGAAACATCAGTGAAGACACCAACAACAAAAGAAGAACTAGATGGGTTCGTTGCAACACAACAGTTAGAGGCGGAGAAGGATGCCAACAAAGCACCGGATGCATCACCGTGGAGATTGGTACAGATCGCAGGTATCAAGAAACTCTTGAAGGCTTTCTTGGTAGCACGAGAGCTTCACATAAGAGAAATCTATGATGAGCAATTGACTAAAGACACGAATCGATATCTTACAATTGATGAGAAGAATGAGTTGCAAAGGGTAATTATTAAGAATGTTGATTCTATTATTGATGAGGAAATGAAATGAGTGATAAAGAGAAACCAAATGACTTTGAGTTATATAATAAAGATGAGGTCACATGTCCTTATTGTGGGCAGGAACAATCTGATTCATGGGAATATAGTGATGATGGAGAAACAGAATGTGGAGAGTGTGGATATGAGTTTAGCTTTACAAGAGATGTTGAGGTAACATATTCATCTTATCCTTTATGTATATGTAAGCATAGTGGATCACGACATTTTGGGAAAGATGGTGGGACTGAATGTCATAAATCTCATACAGAGTATTTTCTTAAACCAGATAAAGATGGTAATGGTTCTAAAACATCGACATGCAAATGTAAGAAATTTATATCAGTTGATTCGGTAAAAAATGCAGTATAAGATACCAAGAGAGTTAATGCCGAAGTGGGTTGATTTAGTAGTGCAAGCAAATCATACTTCTACTTTCGAAGATTACAACTCTAAATTAAGAGTAGACATTACAGCATCTAAAGATTGTGTTATGTCTCTGTATTTACGTGAGATTAAACCTGTAACTTTGGATGAAGCAGAGATGTATGTACATGAGCAATTAAGAGAAGGTCGATTAACCAGGAGAGCAATCAGAGAAGATGTGATTCACATGATTGGAAATCTGGAAGCGATAGCAGTTTTAGAAAAGTTTAGGATAACACAATACTATGATGACCAATATAGATTTCGAGAACGCTGAAGCGAAACACATTATTAAATCACCGGAGTTTTATGAATTGGTGAAAAAGTATGGCTTCTCCGGTCTATCATCTTACTATCCATGCATGGCAATGTTTGAGATGATGAAGAAGCATTTTGGGGAGTTAGGAATAATTGGAACTTTAGATTGGGAAAACATGGATAGAGATAAACACACACGCCGTAAATTAATTGATTTAGGAGTCAAGGAATATGAGAAGGGACGTAGGAATCCATCAAAAGACTTTATAAAAGAATGGGTACTTCTTGAGTACGGACCATACAACACCGAAGCCCACGGAAATAATTTAACAGCACTTGAGAGGTGGGAAGATTACGGACTGGAGGGACAAAATGAAAGCTGATGATATGCCGAAACTGCTATCACCATTCAAAAGAGAATGGAGAGACAGCATTTATGTTGTGACTCCAACCATTGAAGAAGGATATAATTGGGTGTTCGAAGACCCAACGGTAATGGCTGTTGAAAAGCTCGATGGGACAAACGTTTCCGTCGTTATGAACGGGGGACAATTGGTGGGGTTATGGAACCGAACTCAGCCTCAGATGTTTGACACATTAAGTAATAACAGGTATATTGAGGGTGTCCGTAATTGTCCGAACTTAGGACATGCGTTAGCAAAGGACGGTCAACACTTTGGGGAACTGATGGGTCCAAAGATTCAGAAGAACTTTCTGAAGTTGGATGAGACTCGTTGGTATCCTTTTGAATATTTGAAAGAGAAGGCAACATACCGATCGTATCACAAGTATCCTAAAACCTTCGAGAACATCTCGAATTGGTTCAAGACTGATTTGTTTTCTTTGGTCTATCAGCGAAAGCATAGTGATAAGGTTCCGCCCGAAGGGATTGTATTCCACCATCCAGACGGTAGGATGGCAAAGTTGAGGAGGGATATGTTTGACTGGTATGAGGGTAAAAGACATCATATATAATAAAAAAACTTTAAGCATAATGAAGCAACATTACAATAATTATGCGAAGCTTCGAAAGCGCAAGATGATTAATATTGGGGCTGGTTTTTCTTTCAGACCGTGGGATGAAACTCAGCTAACAAAGACACAGGCAAGGAATCTTATCAAATGGTTCTTAGGTCATAAGTACGATCATTTTGGATTGCCGTTTTCACGAGAGAGACGAAACAAAATTCGCACTAAGAAGGCACTGCGTACCACCATTGTTCATGGAATTAAAGATAATCTTTCTGCATTGAGATTACTGGACGCATATGGCTTGTTGGATACTCGGAATGCCAAACGTCAGCGAAAGGTTCATTTGAAATCAAAGTGGACGGACAAACAAATAGCGGAAGAATTCTTGGATATGGAGTTTGGACCTAGTGGAAAGTTACATAGTAGTGAGCGGAATACAGTTATTCAGATTCGCAGGCTCCTAAAGAAGATTGAGAAGCTAGAAGATAAACTGGGGCGCAAATGGAAACGAAAGAGAGGTGACTGGAGATGAGTGAATTCACAGAGTTAGGTGACTTTCGACACGAACTGGCTGCATTGATAAAGAAGTATAAAAGATATAATAGGTCACATACGCCAGAGATTATTCTCGCAAACTATGTGACCGATACGCTGGACGCATATCATGATGCAGCAACATGGACCAAGCAATGGTATGGTAAAGAAAGTTTTGATGCATTAGAAAAGAAAATATGACAAGTCTTTCATTCACTCAATTTGAAGGAAAGTGTGAGGAGATGAAAGAGAAAGTTCAAGACTTTGCTTATCGGCTGTATAAGTTTGAAGGAAAGGAAGCAAACCGAAAGATTCCACGACATGACAGTGGAAGTGGTGTAATGTTTGGGATGTGGATGGAATCAACAATTGAGGCTTTATGGTCTTATTTAAGATCAGAAGAAGAAAGAAAGGATCACCGAACAAAGATGGTCAAGAACATGTACGATACGTTTCAAAATCTCGCTATCATCGAGGCAGTAGAAGATTGGGTGAGTGAAATAAATGAGTTGAGATATCAATATCAAACTTATCTTTCTCAGTATAAAGAGGGTATAGATTTAAAATACGTACCTAAGAAACGGAAGAAGAGAAAACGATGAGATATGTCTACGAAGTAGTTTACGTCAATCATGTAGAAAATATAATCAACACTAAGACTATATGTGTGGACAAAAGACGGGCTGCTGCTATAGCCTCAAATTTAAATTTTGGATTAGACTCTCCGCAGACAAAGTTTAATATGATAGAAGAATACCAGGTGCGGGAGATACCATTTGATCAATTAGAGTTTTGCAAAGAAGATTGTTGCAGGAAGAGTTTACATGGATGATGAGATTAAATTCTTTCACATTAAATATAGAAAGGAGCCTACAGTGAGTGATAAACTAAAGACGTTCAGCGTTATGTACAACACCACAACTTCGAGTGAGTCGGTGGTTGTTGCTAAAACAAAGAAAGAAGCTATAGCCAAAGTCAGAGAAGTTATTGGTGAGCCAATAAAAATTGAGCAGGCTTGGGAGTTAAAGGAAAAGGATTCATGAGAAAAGAAGCACGATTTGCATTTATTATTTGTTCTTCATTAATGGGAATACTTTTATTTGCTGTTATTTTAATGAGTCCAAATAAGAGTAGTGAAACATTAAAGAAAGAAGTTTCTCCGGTCAAACAATCAACCACTATTAAAGCTGGTAATTGGGTAACTATTCATGATGGTTTTTGGGATGAATGCTTTGGATGGGTGATAGATAAGAAGGAATTC
>JAZGCJ010000224.1:0-7953 GCA_036476895.1 Thermodesulfobacteriota bacterium | reverse complement strand
TCGTTCCAGTTCTTATCCTCAAGTGTCCAGTCAGGGTCCATTGGCTGAAATATTTCATATGTCTGTTTATAGGTGCCCCAAACTCTTTGGCCCGGGTCTTCAATTGATTTTGTTTTATCGGGAACTCCTCTCTGCGTGGTACTCGAAGGCCAGAATAGTGCGATAAATGTTTTCCAGCTGTAGCAGTTAAACATTCTGTTGGCAAACTGGCCATCCGGTACAAGATTCTTATCAGTAGGGTCAAATAATACATCCTGCGGCCTGTCAGGACTGAGGGATGTTACATCATCGCAAAAAGCAGCCCCGCTTGAGCCCGGCATGTGTCCGTCGATTGTAGGGGTACCATTAAGCTGCTGTTCCCTTCTTATCAAGTCATGGGTAATCCAGAGCCAGTCGGTATCTTCAACCGCCCCGTGGCAGTTAAGGCAAAACTCTGCAGCTTTACCAAACGCAGGGACACTGCTGTTATCTTCGGAGTTCCAGTCAAAGCTGAGGAAACCTCCCCTGTTCAAGAACCAGAACCATTCACCTCCGAGGCAGGGTGCATCGGGGTCACCCGGGAATATTCTTTCAGGACAGTAACCAGGGATTTTATACATAACAGTAGACCAGTTAAGGCTGTTTGGATTAGAATTTTCTGGAAATACAGCATTGTTAAGTTTAGCAGAGATTGACCATGGAGGAGCAACAAAAGTATCAAATGGGTTTTCAAGTGCGTTCTCTATAGCATCATTCAGCTGGGGATTGTTCCATACCGGGACAAATAATCCGTGCATAGGTGTCTGAATATTAGGCTTTTGTACCAGGCCTTCTTCAATTACACCCGTTTGATTATCAATAGTAGGGTTAATCTCTCTTCTGCTTATAAAACCGATACTTTCAATATGTAATAAAATATCAGATGCGCAGTTAAGAGGCTCCTGCTCGCAGGCTTCTGCACAGGTTGCATATTGATCCGTTAGTGGTTCACAACTATCGTCATTATGATCTATTCTCAATACTACAGGCCTTCGCTGCTTATTTTTGTTATCACAACTAACAAGGAAAAACAATGGAACTAACAATAGTAGAAAAACAAAGAGAGAATTACGTAATTTAAATTTGAGACTCATACAAAGCTCCTCCTTAATTAATAATTGAGTCTTATATTATTTATAACAAAACTAAACAAATCATTCAAGCGTTTGTATAAGTTCATGACATATGAGACAAATTATAGGGGTTTGAATAACTTATGATGCCCCTCAGATACATGGCTATAGATTATGGTGGTTTATTTATACAAAAAATATAATAAATGAGGTAGAAGTGTAGCAAAAACTGTAGCAATAAATAGTTACAAATTTATTAGGTGTCGTAAGTCCCTGATATTATTGCGTCCCCGGCGGGATTCGAACCCACGACCCCAGGATTAGAAATGCTGTTGTCGAATTTAATGGATTTGCAAAATTGCTGGTTCGTACAATCCCACAACAATCACATTAATCAGTCTGACGCTAAAATTAATTAATGATATCAAATAGTTATAAATATTGAATGACGCCCTCTCAAGGCTGAATCACGGGTTCGAACCCCGTTGGGGCTGCCAGTATCTTCTAAAACATTATTTTAATCCCTTCAGTATGTTAAATCTTTCCCTTTTATCACTCAATCTATAATTAATTGTTTGTGTAGCACTTACTTTCCTGAGTGTTACACAAGCTAGCTTGTCTATATCTGATGTAACATAAACGGTTTTATGTAACATATATCGCTTATGGCGATACACAAATAAACTTGTTTATATTTAGTGTTACACAAACTAATCATTTATTAGCTATATAAATTAATTTTTTGAACACATATAAAGTAGGACGATTACCTTTACCTTCTCTTAATACTTCTATTATTCCACTAGTCAATTTTTTCAATGTTCTAATGGCACTCATTTTAGGTATTTGTGAATCATTGATGAATGTAGTAGTTGAAAATATTGGCCTTCTAAATAATGTATCTAGAGTTTTGATTGAAAATTGAGAATGAGTAATTTCTGTTATTTGGTATTTCATATTTTCATATAATGTTAGGATTTCTTTTACCCTTTTTATATTATCATTAGCCTGCTCGACGACAGCATTTAAAAAAAAGCAAATCCAGCCATCCCAGTCCCCCTCCTTTGTTATTGCTAGTAACCTGTCTATATATTCTTCTTTATTTTTTTCAAAAAAAGCACTTATATAAAACATTGGGCTTGAAAGTAAACTCTTCTCATTAAGAAAAAGGGGAATTAATATTCTCCCTATTCTTCCATTTCCATCATTAAAAGGATGAATTATTTCAAATTGAGCGTGTATTATAGCAAGTTGAACAAGTCTATCTTTTTCATCGAAATGAATATATTTTTCAAAATTGTCTAAAAGTTGGTTTAAATGTAATGGCGCTGGAGGAATGTATATAGCTTGTTCAATTGGAGTACCCTCTTTACCAATCCAGTTTTGAGTAGATCTGAAAAATCCAGCTCCCATATTTTTACCTCTGATATTTTCTAAAAGTATTTTATGCATACCAAGTAGTAAATTTAGTGAAATAGCCTTTTTTTTGAGATAATTGGTGGCATAGGCTAGCACTGTTCGGTAATTAATAATTTCCAAGATATCTTTGCTTCTAGGCAATTCTTTTGGGTCAGCTTCAAATTCCAGCACCTCAGCTAATGTGCTAATTGTTCCTTCAATTTTCGAAGAAATTACAGCTTCCTGAGTAGTCAGCGGTGAAAGAAGAACATCTGTATTTGGAATACCTTCTAAAATTCCTTCGTATTTTGATAAAGAATCATGCGAAGACCCGATAAGAGTTATGAACTTAACCCAGTTTATTGAATCAAATGGCAACTCTGTTGGGGTATGTGGTATTGAATTCATGATAGATTAGTGTAACATATTATTAAAGATATGATACACAATTAATAAATCTATTTAACATTTATACACGGGTTCGAATTCCGTTGGGCTTGCCAAAGTAAATCAGCTATATAACACTTTTATAAACCTTCTTACATACATAATATCTCAGGTATATAATTAAAAATATTTTCTGCTTAAATTGTATTTATATTTAAAATAGATTAAATTCAAGTTAAATAGATTTGTAAGGTAAACTAAAAAATCAAAGAAAAATACACTTTAGTGTATTACAAATAATAATATTCTTGTCTTAACATTCCTCCTCTCCTGTTTCTTTGATTGAAATTATAAGTTCTAAGAAAAGTTCATTTACAATTAAATCTACAAGAACTTTGCAGTTTGGGGGGACATTTAATTTCAGTTTGTCTCCTTTAATCAAACCAAAGGGGTAATAATGCGAAAACTAAAAATTGGAATAATAGATTTTATAACTAAAGCTCGAAACAAATCTCTTTGGTCGCGTTTAATGCACGCCAATCTTGCGGGCATAATGCCGCAGGTTATTGGATGCTGGTGTGAAGAACTAGGACATGAAACCTCATACTTTATTTTCACAGGTTTTGAGGAATTATCAAAAGATGTACCTAAAGATATTGATATCGTTTTCATCAGTGCATTTACGCAGTCTGCACTGCAAGCTTATGCATTGAGCAACAAGTACAGAAAAGAGGGTGTAATCACAGTACTAGGCGGTCCTCATGCCAGATGCTATCCCGAGGATGCTAAGAAGTATTTCGACTACGTGCTCGGCCTAACAGACAAAAGTATATGCAATGATGTTCTTCAGGATTGTTCACATCATAGACCTTTAGGACAGTGCTTAACAGCCGCCAAACAGCCGACGACTCTTCCCGGTGTACGTGAACGATGGAAGTTTATCTCACTTGCGCTTAGAAAGTCTTCTTGGATTAATGTAGTTCCAATGATAGGGAGTATGGGATGTCCTTATACCTGCAACTTTTGTATTGATGCCACTCAGCCATACCAGCCTCTTGAATTTGAATTACTAAAAGAAGATCTGCGTTTTCTATTAAAAAAATACAAACGCCCTTTGGTCAGTTGGCACGATCCGAATTTTGGAGTCAGATTCGATGATTACTTGGATGCAATAGAAGAAGCTGTACCGATTAACAGTATAGACTACATCGCAGAAAGCAGTCTTTCACTATTATCAGAGCCGCATCTAAAGCGTCTTAAACAAAACGGATTTAAAGCCATATTGCCTGGCATCGAATCCTGGTATGATATGGGAAATAAATCCAAGACCGGAAAGAAGCAGGGAGAAGAAAAACTAAAAGCCATATCAGATCATGTAAACACTATTTTGGATTATATACCATACATACAAACAAACTTTGTGCTGGGTCTTGATTGTGATGAAACCCCTGAATCATTCGAATTAACTAAGAAATTTGTTGATATGTGCCCAGCTGCATTCCCGTCTTTTCCGCTCCTTACCTCATTCGGTAATGCGGCTCCAATTAATATAGAATACCAAAAAGATAATCGTGTCTTGCCCTTTCCGTTTCATTTTCTAAATAACAATCATGCCATTAATGTAAAGCCAAAACATTATTCATGGACTGAATTTTATGACCAGGTTATAGGACTTGTCGACCATTCTTATTCTTTGCGCACAATTTTTAACCGCTTTAGAAAAAATTCCCCCGGTGTGCCAAGATGGATGAATTTGATGAGGGCAATATCAACAGAAGGCTTTGGAAGACTCAAATATTACCGAAAAATACGAAAATTTCTCGACGAAGATCACGAATACAGAAGTTTTTTCGAAGGAGAATCCACAATTATTCCTGATTTCTATACGAATATTATAAAAAAAGATCTGGGACCTCTTTGGAACTGGCTACCTGAAGGTGCCATATACCACGATCAAAACGCATTTTATAATTCAACATTGAAAAAGAAAAGTAGTATGGAAGAAGAAAACATAATAGAGTTGAATAATACTGTAGAAAGTATAAATGTTAGCGCTTAGAAAGAATTATTCACTATATACCGATTTTTATAAAACAGTCCTATTAATGAAGAAACACGGGCTCGAATCCCGTTGGGGCTAAATAAGTTGGCTATTTCGCTGGAATAATATTTGCGTTCAAGCGAAACAAGTTATCAGGGTCGTACTTCTTTTTAATATCCTGCAATCGTTTGTAGTTATCAGCAAACGTATTCTGCACCACATCCTCACCTCCTTCATGCAAACCGTCGTGATTGAGGTAGACCTTACCAGAAGAGAAACGTTTAAATTCTTCCCATCGTTGCCGTGTCCACTCGATGTTTCTCTCGTTCTCTTCGGGACCTGTCCATGAAGAATTAAGCTCAATCATATAAAGTGAACTGCGGTCACCAAAGGCTGTTGCATCTGCTGCAATACGACTACTTGCTCCATGTAGATATTGAACCACATTTGCAACATTTTTTGCAGGCCGTTCCTTAAAAGTTTTAACGAGTAATTCGATTACTTCATCACTAAATGTGTCTAAATATAGGGATTTCCAGTAATTTTGTAGTGCCCCCTTTTCAAAAGATTGATCAAACATGCTCTGGATTGTTCTGAACTGTTTGGGTCCACTTTGATCTATGACTAAACCGTCGAGCTCTCTGAGTGGTTGAATGAATTTCTCTCCCTCTTCAACTGGACCTAAATAAACACCCGCTGGAACTATAACGGCTTTGCCATGTAACTCTGAGGGAATAGAGTCAGATTCAGTAATATTTTGCATAAAGAGTTGAGATGTGAATTCATCCGGAGTATACATCATAAATTCCCGCCAAAATTTTAATATATGGCTCGCATTATCCGCTGAATACATGGGTGCACAAAACATGACAACTGGTCCAACCGGATGTAACCTGAATTCAAAGGATGTGACTACACCGAAGTTCCCTCCACCCCCCCTGATTGCCCAGAACAGGTCTTCATTTTCTTCTTCACTCGCATTAAGAAATCGACCATCTGAAGTTACTATGTCAGCTGAAATAAGATTGTCGATAGTAAGACCATACTTGGCCCGAAGCCAGCTGAAGCCACCACCAAGTGTTAGTCCTGCGACTCCGGTATGTGATACAACTCCTAATGGTACAGCAAGTCCAAAAGCCTGAGTTTCACGATCTACATCGCCTAGGGTAGCCCCGCCTTGAACGCGCGCAACACGCTTTAAAGGATCAACATCGACACTCCTCATAAGCTGTAGGTCGATCATCATACCACCATCGCATGTAGAATGTCCTGCAACATTATGTCCGCCACCGCGCACAGCAAGTAGTAGCCTGTGTTTATTGGCAAATATTACTGCATCTATCACATCTGCCGTACCAGTGCATCGAACAATTATTGCAGGCCGCTTATCTATCATACCGTTGAACACGATACGTACCTGCTCATATTCAGCGTCGTCCATAGTAAGAACTTTACCCCTGATGCCATCCTTGAATCCTTTCATGATATTGTTGTTTAAGAAAATCTCAGATCCATCAAATGTTTTTATTTTCAGAGATATTTAAGATCCTCCTCAACTTTCTGACAATTTATTTTTTATGTATTTGTAAAAGTGCAATCACTGTCCTGAATTATATCTAATTATGCGAACTAAAATAACAAGTTCATCGGCCATGTTTATTAATTATAAGAAATTACACTCCAATGCTTAAGTATAGTTTTTTAATACCACTGGGGAGAAGTATGGAAGTAAT
Source organism: Thermodesulfobacteriota bacterium (assembly GCA_036476895.1). GTDB lineage: Bacteria > Desulfobacterota_D > UBA1144 > Nemesobacterales > JAZGCJ01 > JAZGCJ01. The sequence continues at coordinate 1,303 of JAZGCJ010000224.1, read as the reverse complement.
TCAGACACCTAATCTAAAGCTTTATACCTCGAATATTACTTTAATTGAATTGTCATTCTTCTTTTTAATCCCGTATTATGCATCATGAGGATTCTTAGAGCTAAATAAATCAGAATAATTTGTAACATGAAAATTCCCCATCCCATGCATCCCGATGAAATCACCCCGGAGTGGCTAACACACGCCCTCAGGTCGGGTGGTGTATTAAAGAAAGCATCTGTCAAAAAACTCAATACGGAAATTTTGGGAACGGGTAAGGGTTTCATGAGCAGTGCCGTGAGGGTAAATATAGAGTACGACGAAGCTGAAGAAGACGCACCGAAGTCCGTTGTTGTAAAGATAGAACCAGAATCGGAAAAACTTCAAAATATCGGTTATCAGCAGCATGTGTTTGAACGAGAGATCCGCTTTTACAAAGAGGTCGGAAGAAATGTCCCGATTCGTATTCCAATTCTATACTTTTCAGTTGACGAGCCTCCTGCTTATTCCATGGTTATGGAAGATTTAAAATCTTTCACACCTGGTGATCAGATAATCGGTATGAAAGAAAATATGATCATATCAACTGTTCAAGCCATGGCAAAGATACAGTCCAAATACTGGAATACTTCACTATTGGATGCCCTTGAATGGATGCCAATTAAGAATGACATTTTTGAAGATTATTATGAGAAATGGGATTCTTTTGTTAAATACTTTGGTTCTTTTGTGGATCCACAAGCCCTTAAAATTGGCGAGAAACTAAGACCTTATGCACTTTGGCTAGATAAAGAAATTTCGAAACGGCCAAAGACCTTAGTTCACTCGAATCTCAAGGAAGACAATTTACTATTCGGAGATCCAGATTCTGATGAAGCCGTCCTTATTCTGGACTGGCAGACAACCATTCGAAGTATGGGTGCTTTTGACGTTGCCTTCCTTATTGGGGGAAGTGAGGTGCCGGCGGAACGAAAAGGCCATCAATTCGAAGTACTCCGTAGTTGGCACGATACTCTTATCGAGGATGGAGTTGAAAACTATAGATGGGAGGAGGCTGTTCGTGATTTAAGACTAGGCGCTCTCGCCTGTCTTTGCTTCAGGGTACATTTCCACACAGTTTATATTGGTGCGGAAGGGCGTGCATTAGAGGTTGCTAAAGTGATTTTCAGTCGCCATTTCTCCTCGGCCCTGGAAATGGATGCCGAATTGGTATTGCCATAAAATGAGGCTAGAAAGTTTGGGATGTATTTAGCAAAGAGGTTATGTGAACTTACATTAAATGAGGTTGCCCAGAGATTTGGAGTGAGGAGTTATGGAGTTGTGG
>JAZGCJ010000223.1:0-11858 GCA_036476895.1 Thermodesulfobacteriota bacterium | reverse complement strand
GCCGATGGAATTATTCTTTCAACTCCAACGGGATCGACTGCCTATTCCCTGTCTGCAGGCGGCCCGATAGTTTATCCTACTCTTCCGGTAACATTAATTACACCCATATGCCCGCATATTTTGACTAACCGGCCATTAATAGTTTCAAACAGTAGCGAAATAATGATAGAGCTTTTAACCGATACCACTCAAACTTATCTGAGACTTGACGGACAGATAGGAATAAAGATTCAGAAAGGCGACTTTATTAAAATGAATAAGTATAAAAAAACCTTTAATGTTATAAAATCACCTTATAGAGATTATTTTACAATTTTAAAAACTAAGCTTATGTGGGGTCAAAGATATGGGTCGGTCAGCTAATGAACAGATATTGCACGATTGGGTAATTCGAACTATTCAAGCAAGATACTCTCGAAATTATAGCGAGGTTAACATTAATCCATCCGATGAAAAAAATTACGAGTTTAAGGGCAAGTATCCAGACGCTGTTTTCGTTAACTACGGACAGGTTGTACAAATTATTGAGGTTGAAACCAACGACACTGTAATCCAGGATAGTGTTGAGAAGTGGAGGGGACTATCCGATCTCGGCGCTAAGCTGGTTTTGCTGGTCCCTAAGGATGTTCAGAATATTGCCAGAGATCTTTGTTGGAAAGACGGGCTTGCTGCAAAGATTAAGATCGCATCTTTTGATTTTCAGCTGAACTTATGAAATTAATGATTTTAAATCTTTTATTGTCATTATTATCTTGATAATTTCGGGATAAAAAACTTATTGTCCCAGTATAGTTCCTGCCTTCAGACTCCTTCCTCTCAGGAACTCTTCAACCCTAAGTTTTTTCCCGCCTTCAATCTGTAATTCCAGTATATCTATTGAGCAGTCATTTGTGGCTACCCTCAAGGTCTTAGGGTCGGACGTTATTATTTCCCCGGGATTCCCCTTGCCCGAACAAACTTCAGAATCATAGATCTTTAACATTTTGCCTTTGATAAATGTAAAAGAACCGGGCCAGGGGAGTGTTCCTCTGATCTGGTTTCTTATCTCGTTTGAACCCATTTTCCAGTTAATTTCTCCGTTTTCTTTTTTAAGCATAGGGGCGTATGTAGCTTCGTTATCATTTTGTTTGATAGGTTTTATTTCTTTATTTATGTATTTATCTAAGGTATCTAATATTAGATCAGAACCAATAAGTGAAAGTTTCTTTGACAGTGTTTCACTGTTATCGTTACTTTCAATTGTAATTTTTTTTCTTAGCAGAATACCGCCCGTATCCATACCCTCATCCATTAGCATGGTTGTAATACCTGTTACTTCCTCACCATTGATGATTGCCCAATTTATAGGAGCGGCTCCCCTGTACTTCGGAAGTATCGATGCGTGAACATTTATACAACCATATCTCGGTAAAGTTAGTATTTCTTTGGGAAGTATTTTTCCGTAAGCGACAACACAGATTAAATCCGGTGCAAGATCTTCCAGTTGTTTCAGAAATTCTTCAGTTTTGATTCTATTGGGTTGAAGTATGGGGATATCGTAATTTATCGCTACAGACTTTGTAGGGGTGTCTATAATTTTTCTACCCCTTCCTTTGGGTTTGTCCGGTTGTGAAACAACCGCAATTACACTGTGCTCGGATTTTATAAGAGCTTCCAGTGAAGGAACGGCAAAAGTAGGTGTACCCATAAAGACTATTTTCATGATTAATTGCCAGGTTTGTTTAATAGGTATTTTTTAATAATTATAAAGAAAGCTTCGTATAAGAAGAAATAATTATGAATGTACTACTACTTGATCAGGCTTGTCAGTAATATTTTGGATGAATAGTTCGGTAAGCCATTTTTTAATGATTTTTTGAGACCCTTTCCCCACGGTCTTTCGCACCTGTTTAAGAGATATTACAGCTTTTGAAGCGGATCTGTGACCACCTGCACTTCCGATGTCCTTAAATAGTTCTCTCACGAGGCGCGCGGCACTTTTCACATAACCAACATTTCTTACAGATATTATTAAATGAGAATTGCCAACTATTCCAAATGCTACAGACCATTCGACACCTTTAACCTGAATTCCTATATCTGCCATTTTGGGTATCAGATATTCCCTATCTACTCTACCCACGTTGCCAAAGAATATTCCGTTTGATATCCAATGATCGGCTAATGCCTGGCCGAGCGATTTTACCTCTGTTGGAGGTATCTCCGCCCTCTCAATTCTTCTTAACAAACCTAGATTTGCATGGGGGTACATAAAAGTGAAAGCTTCGATATCGTCATAATTAGCGTCTCTATTTAGAGAGACGGTATCAGTTTTAATTCCATATACTAATGCAGTGGCCAGTCTTTCGGATATATCGGCCTGTGCAGCCCTGAGATATCTTGTTAAAATGGTTGAAGTCGCACCTTCCCGGGCCTTTATTTCCTTGAACTTTGCATCATATGGAGCTGTTTCCGGATGGTGGTCAATCACCGTGTCAACATCGATCTTCAAGTTAGAAAAGAAGGGTGGTTGAACATCTACCATAGCAATAGAATCAAATTCGCTAAGATTATTATGATCTAAGCTTTCAAGGTCTATTTCGAGCAGCTCTATCATTGCAACATTTTCCGGCCTTGAAATTTTTTCTCCCAAATGTCCTATAATTGCTGTTTGCTTATTCCGTTTTAAAATAGTTCTCAAGGCTAGGGCGCTGGCTATTGAGTCTGGGTCCGGATGGTCATGAAGCAGAATAAGCATCTTTTTTGCATCAGCGTGGGTTTGTCTAAGTTCTTCTACCCTGAGCTCAGTTCGTGCTAGCTTTTCTTCTCTTGCTATCTGATCAGAAAGAAGTTTGTTAAATGCTACATATCTGACAGATGGGGGAGGCTCTTCGTGTTCCTCTCCATTACTGACGATTATAGGGGTATTTGGGTAATGGATAGAGAGTTTTGTCGATACGTCGGGAGAAAAGCTGTTGTGTTCAATAATAATAATCGAGAAACTTCCTGTCTGGTTAAGAGCTTCTTCCAAAGAGCTAACCCAAATAACCTCACCCCTTTTTGAAAAAAGTCCAAGCAATAATGAATCAAATTCTCCCAGAAACAGGTATCTTTTTTGCTCTTTTTGCATATTTTATATCAGTTCCCAGTGTAACATGCTTCACTTAAGCTATGAACAAAATCACCTAAATTCTTCAATAGATGTATTGGTCTATTACTGTTTTTTTCAATTATTTTAACAATTGAACTTCCAACGATTACACCATCGGCATATTTAACAATATCTTTTACTTGATCAGGCGATGATATACCAAAACCTATACCAACTGGCAGCTTTGTTTCTGATTTTATAGTATTGGTTAGTTGCTCTAGATCAACTTTCATTCCTGGGCGGGCACCCGTTACCCCGGTTACAGAAACTAGGTATACAAATCCGCTTGCATTTTCAGCTACCAGTTCTATCCTTTCTTCGGTACTTGTTGGTGCCAGTAAAAAAACAAGGTCAAGGCCGGCATTTTCAGTGTGTTTTTTAAATTCGCCGGACTCTTCAGGTGGAAGATCAACTACCAGTACGCCGTCTACTCCGGCCTGGCTTGCGTCCTTCGAAAAATTTTCAAGACCGTAGCTTAAAAATGGATTGTAATAGCCAAACAAGATTATTGGTATATAGGATTCTATTCTTATATCTTTAACGATATCTAGTAAATCCTTGATTGTTATTTTATTTTTTAATGCTCTTTCTGATGCTAGCTGGATAGTGGGGCCATCTGCCATTGGGTCGGAAAAAGGCATTCCAAGCTCTATTATATCTGCCCCGTTCTTTTCAAGTATCTTAATAATTTCTTTTGTAGTTTCGAGGTTGGGATCCCCTGCCGTTATATAAGTAATCAGAGCAGCTTTACCTTTTTCTTTTAGGTATTCAAATTTCTTATTTATATTTCCCATTAACTATTGATTATATTTTTTTGTTAAGAAATTTTTAACAGTGGTATATGATTAAGGAGAATACGTACCCATTAGACGCAGAAATATCTCTTTCCCAGACCTATTTCCCCTATTTAAATATCCTCCATATTGACAAACTCTAACAGCTTAGTCAGGGATGTCAAGGTGTGGGAAATGTGAAACAGTTTCGATAGGATTTAATGGACTGGAACAATAAATTAAGGAGTTTCTGCTATGGAATAACAGGAACAAAAATCAGGTTATATATTTCGCAATTGAGTCAAGGTCTTTATCTCCTCTTCCCGATAGGTTTACGACAATTATTGAATCTTTTGACATTTGCGGTGCAACCTTGATTGTATGTGCAATTGCATGAGAGCTTTCCAAAGCAGGAATTATTCCCTCTTTTTCGGATAAGAAAGAAAAAGCGTTTATAGCCTCTCTATCCGTTACAGAGTCGTATGATACTTTTCCACTATCGTTAAGGTAAGAATGCTCGGGTCCTACCCCAGGGTAATCTAAGCCCGCAGCAATAGAATGTGCACCCGATACCTGGCCGTTTTGATCTTGAAGTAAATAAGTTTTACTTCCATGAAGCACGCCAACCCTTCCCTTTGAAATACTTGCTGAATGTTTACCAGTATCTAATCCTTCGCCAGCAGCCTCAACACCGATCATTTTTACATTATTTTCTTCAATAAATGGATAGAATAGCCCCATTGCGTTCGAACCTCCTCCAACACAGGCAATTAACAAGTCTGGAAGCCTTCCTTCTTCTTCAATTATTTGTTTTTTTGTTTCTTTCCCTATTATAGATTGAAAATCTCTTACAATCATCGGATACGGATGCGGACCAGCAACGCTGCCAATAATGTAAAAAGTATTTCTAACGTTGGTAATCCAGTCTCTCATAGCTTCGTTCATCGCATCTTTTAATGTCTGTGTTCCCGATACTACTACTCTAACTTTTGAACCAAGCAGTTTCATTTTTTTTACGTTTGGTGCTTGTCTTTTTGTATCTTCCAAGCCCATAAAGATTTCACATTCCATATTTAATAAAGCTGCAACTGTAGCGGTGGCAACACCATGTTGACCCGCTCCGGTTTCCGCAATTATTCTCCTCTTATTCATGCGAAGAGCTAATAGAGCTTGACCTATTGTATTGTTTATCTTATGTGCACCCGTGTGCGCTAGATCCTCCCTTTTAAGGTATATCTTCGCACCACCAAGTTCTTCAGTCATTCTTTTTGCAAAATAAAGCGGGGTAGGTCTGCCGACATATGTTCTCAGGTAGTTATCGAACTCCTCTTTGAATAAGGGATCATTCTTTGTTTTAGCGTATGCCCTTTCCAGTTCCAGAATTGCGGGCATTAATGTTTCTGATACGTATATCCCGCCGTATATTCCAAAATGTCCCAATTCGTCCGGATATTTAAATTTGGTTTCCATCTCTTACCGCCTTGAAAAAACCGAGTAATTTTTTTGGGTCTTTTTTGCCTGGTCTGTTCTCAACCCCTGAACTAACATCAACCGCATATGGCGATACTTGTTTTATCGCATCTTTAACATTTCTGGGATTAAGGCCGCCAGAAAGTATTATTCGCTTATTCGTTTTTAGTTTTTTTATTACATTCCAATCAAATGTTATCCCAGTGCCGCCGTATCCCTTTTCTGAATATGTATCAAAGAGAATATCTTGAACATCATAAAGTTCAACCGTTTTGAAATCGTAGTTTTCGTTAACTCTGAAAACTTTAATTACCTTACCGTTAACATTCCTGCAGTATTCGGGTGTTTCATCTCCGTGTAGTTGAAAACGATCTATACCGGTCAAAGCCTTTATTCCCATTAAATCATCTATCGGTTGATTGACAAATACTCCAACCGTTGAGATGAAAGGCGGGAGCCTTGAAATAATTTCTTTAGCGGTTTCAGGCTTTATGAATCGTTGGCTATTTTTATAAAATATAAACCCTAATGCATTTGCCCCCAAATTAGCTGCTTGGAGGGCATCTTCCGTGTTGGTAATTCCGCAAATTTTTATCCTAGTAACCATGCTTTTATTATGACTATATATAATGATAATTTAATACCGATATTTTTTAAGTAAATACGCAGGGTGTAGAATCAACATCATATAATAATCTGAAATATTGAAATTATTATTCTCAACGGTGCATTTTTACAGTTTGTTTTAGTTTGTGTATATTTTGACAGGCGTTCAATAGCAATTAAGCATACAAACATTATTTAATGAATGACCTGGAGTCAAAGTTGATAGCGTTGTTGTGCACTGGATTGGGCGAGGGCAATTCCAATACCGATAAGTTGACAAAGGAGATATTGAAATTTAACCCCGATCTCGATTACAATAACATAAAGATAAAGGTTGTAGATGCCTTGGAGTCATTAATTAGCAAAGGGCATATACAAATGATGACCGTTAAGTGGGAATTTGGAGAAGAGTTTTTATATATATGCTCCAAAAGACTTTAGGTCTGAATAAAATTTTTATTATAATATGAATTTTTTTCATGTATAATTCCTAAAATTTTTCAAGTGTTATTTAACTTTTTGTTATAGATTTATCTGTTATTGGTTTACATTAGAGTGGTGAATGAGAGATGGAGGAGGGTAATTAGTTAATGAGATTTCTGTATTTTCTTGCTTTTGTAGTATTAGTTTTGTATTCCACCCAAGCATTTGCAATAAAACATAAGATAGAAAAAGGCGACAATTTATACAGAATATCACTTAGATACGGAGTTAGTATTGATCAATTAAAGGAGATCAATAACTTAAATTCCAATAGAATCCGGATCGGTGATATTTTAACCATTCATGAACCAGATATTGAAAATGCTTACAAAGTTAAAAAAGGTGATACCCTAGGTGGTATAGCACTCAGATCCGATGTTTCAGTAAAGGATCTTAAGGTCAGAAACAACCTGACCTCTGACAAATTATCTATAGGACAAATCTTATACATACCCGGATCAAAACCCCCTAGTTCTGATACAAATATAGCTAAAGAAGAATCATCAATAACAGAAAAGAAGGTTGTAGAAACTGATATAACCGAATCTACAGCCGTTAATCCTTTATATGGGGAATATAAAACTAAACAGGGAGACACTCTGGGCCTGATAGCTGTTGAGTTTGATACAAGAGTTGATGAATTGAAGCGTATTAATAATTTATCCTCTGATAAATTAAATATCGGTCAGGCGATTAAAGTTCCGGTTAATAAACCGGAGAAGTCGATTACAAAGAATGAGGATAAACACTTAGTCGAAAATAAGGAATTTGTTCAAGTTAAGAGTGAAGAATATATTGTTAAGACTGGGGATACATTAAGCGAAATCGCAGAGAAATTTAAACTAAAAATTTCTGAGCTTGGAAATTTAAATAATCTAGAAAATGATAATTTAAGAGTTGGACAAAAACTTGTATTAAAATCTCAATCAAGCGTTCAATCAACTCAAGAGACTAAGCCACAACAGGCCACTGAATTAACAGTAAACGTAGAAGAAAATGTAATTTCACAAGCTCCAAAAGAAGAACTGCACACTGTTCCGCATCAATACTTTATTAGAAGTGGAGATAATCTTTATGACCTGTCAAGAAAATTCGGTCTGAGTATTTCCGAGTTGAAAAAATGGAACAATCTCAATAAAAATCATTTGAAAATTGGCGAGAGATTAATAGTATCATTTTCCTTAGCCGAGAGAGGTACATCATTAAGTAAAAAGAATATTAACGCTAAAGATGATGAACAGGAAAATGTGGAGGAATCCGCAGCCAATTTCCCGAAAAAATATTTAGTACAAAAAGGGGATACTCTCGGACATGTTGCAGAAAAATTTAGTTTGACCGTTAAAGATATAAAAATAGTAAACAATTTGGAGAATGATAAGCTCATAATTGGTCAGGAACTTACAATTGCAAAAGCTAGTCAAGAGCAGGTGGATAAAGCAGAGGTCTCCAGGTCTTATAACGATCTAGAGGATTATGTTGTTAGAAATGGTGATAGCCTTTATGTAATTTCAAAAAAATTCGGGATACCCATAAACGATTTAAAGAAAATCAACTCCAGGGATGGAGACAAATTAAAAGTTGGTGAGAAGTTAAAAGTTCCAAGTTCCCGAAAAGTTTCAAATGCTGAATTTTATATTGTTAAAACGGGTGATACGCTCGGCCAAATAGCCAAAAAGTATTCCAAGACAATACAAGAGATAAAGAATTTAAATAATTTAAACTCAAACGTTATTAAACCCGGGGACAAACTATTACTGGTTGGAACTGCTCCAGTAGAAATAAGGCAAACTCATTATACGGTAATGAAAGGTGACACGCTCGGGATAATTGCAAGCAGACACAATGTTTCCCTGAGTGATTTAAAAAGAGAAAACGGCCTTAGTTCAAACACTATAAAACCCGGAATGAAACTGACTATACCTGGAGTTAAAGGTAGTTCGAAGTATTCAAGTTCAACGTTTAAAAAATATAAGATAAAAAACGGTGACACACTGAGCCAAATTGCTCAAGAACATGGTATTACTCTGGGAGAAATCAAAAGAATTAACAGACTAACATCATCCAGAATAAGAGCCGGTAGAACCATTAATGTTCCGGGTGGCATATCTCCCAGCGGTGATCAACCCAGGTTGGTGGATAGTAATAAAAGTATAAGGGTAAAAGAATATTCATCGGAAAGTGGTGTTAAATCTTCTGGAAACTTAAGACAAACCCTCATAAAGGTTGCAAAGCGTTATCTAGGTGCACCGTACAAATTCGGTGGAACATCCACCATTTCAGGGATAGATTGTTCTGCATATGTAAACAAGGTGTTTAGTTCATTTGATGTTGATCTCCCTAGAACTGCCCGTGAAATATTCAAGGTTGGACGTTCCGTATCCAGGAGTCACTTGAATACAGGAGATTTAGTATTTTTTACTACATATGCAAAATTTCCTTCACATGTTGGTATATATATCGGCAACGATAGGTTTATTCATGCCTCGTCTGCTCAAAAAAAGGTTGCCATAGATAATATGAGTAAGAAATATTACAGAAAAAGGTACATTGGAGCCAAAAGAATTGCGCTTAATGGTGCCTTTTATGATGAGCTGTCAAAAGATTTTGATGGTTTCAACTAAAGATTAACTTTACTATCCCTTCTGCGTAAAATATCTTTATATCTCTTATTATTAATTTATCTGATTGAAAACTTTCAACCGATGTTTATATTAATGAAAATATAAAATGCAAAATTATTTAAATGATTTTAAGAAATATCTAAGGTCAGAGAGAAATTATTCCTATAACACCATAAAGGCCTATCTTACAGATCTGAAAGAGTTCTTTTTATTCTTGAATTTTGAGAAGAGCGACGAAACACGAATTTCAGATATAGGTTTGCCTGAGATCAGGGAGTATATAAATTGGCTTCATAGCAGAAATTCCAAAACATCCGTATCCAGAAAGCTTGCATCTATCAGATCATTTTTTGATTTTCTGATTCGTTATGAAATTATAAATAAGAATCCTGCTAAGCTTGTATCTAATCCGAAAATGAGCACTAAGCTGCCCTCATTCTTAACTGTTGATGAGATGTTTAAATTAATTGAGACTCCTGATCTGCAAACCCTTACCGGACTGAGGGATAGGGCGATTTTAGAAATGCTGTATTCTTGCGGTATTAGGGTAGGTGAACTATCTGGTCTAAGCATCAATGACGTAGATTTTGAAGATTCTTTTCTAAAGGTTCTGGGTAAAGGAAACAAGGAAAGGATAGTGCTGCTAGGTTCAAAGGCGGCTCTATCACTCAATAGTTATATGGGCAGGAGACTGGAGTTTAATCCGAAAGGAGATTTTCTATTTGTCAATTCTAGGGGTGAGAGGCTCAAGGAAAGATCAATTCGAAGCTTGGTTAAGAAATATTCGATCTTGGCAGGAATTCCCAAGAATGTCAGCCCCCACGTTTTCAGGCACAGCTTTGCAACTCACTTATTAGGTGGAGGGGCAGATCTGCGATCAATTCAGGAATTGTTAGGGCACAGTAGTTTATCCACTACTCAAAGGTATACTCATACATCTATTGAAAAAATAATGGAAATATATGATAAAACGCATCCGAGGGCTTTGAAATGACAACTTTTCGCGGAACAACAGTTATATGTGTTAAGAAAGACGGGAAGGTAGCTTTAGGTGGTGATGGACAGGTAACCCTGGGCCAGGCGGTAATTAAGCATAGTGCAAAAAAGGTAAGGAAAACCCACAATAGAAAAGTTTTAGTCGGATTTGCCGGATCAACAGCCGATGCTATAACACTGTTTGACAAATTTGAGAGTAAACTGGACGAGTTTAGCGGAAACCTTAGAAGAGCCGCAGTAGAGCTGGCAAAAGATTGGAGAACTGACAGAGTTCTCAGGAGATTGGAAGCCCTTTTGACCGTTGCGGATAAGGATTCAATATTTCTTATTTCCGGAAGCGGTGACGTATTGGAGCCGGATGAGAACGTTATAGCGATTGGTTCAGGTGGTTCATACGCACAGGCGGCCGCGATTGCATTGACAAGATTTTCAAACCTCAATGCGGTGGATATAGTAAAGGAATCATTGAAAATAGCAGCAGATATTTGTATTTACACAAACGATATAATTAATATAGAGGAATTAAATAGTAATGAATAATCAGGTCTTTTTTACACCGAGAGAGATAGTCTCTGAGCTAGATAAATATATTATTGGTCAAAATAAAGCTAAAAGGGCAGTTGCTATTGCACTGAGGAATAGATGGAGGAGGCAGAGGGTAAGTCCGGAACTAAAAGACGAAATTGCCCCCAAGAATATCCTTATGATTGGTCCAACTGGTGTTGGCAAGACAGAAATTGCAAGGAGGCTGGCAAAGTTGGCTCAGGCCCCGTTTTTAAAGGTTGAAGCTTCGAAGTTTACCGAGGTTGGTTATGTTGGAAGAGATGTCGAATCCATGATTCGTGATTTGACTGATATTTCGATTAAGATGCTCAATGATGAAGAAAAAGTCAGGGTTATAGCAAAGGCAGAAGATATGGCTGAAGAAAGGATGTTAGATTTGCTCTTGCCCAAGAGTAGTGGGGAACCTGAACCACCGTCGGAATCGGCTGCAGACACCAGGCAGAAGCTTAGAAAACTCTTGAGGGAAGGAAAACTGGATGAAAGGTTTGTTGAAGTTGAAGTATCATCGAAGAACCTTCCTATTCAGGTATTTTCACCATCCGGTATGGAAGAGATGGATGTGAATCTTTCAGATATGCTGGGGAACTTGTTTCCAAAGCGCACTAAAAAGAGAAAGGTTAAGGTGCCTGAGGCATTGGAGATTTTGATTCAGGAGGAAGCACAGAAGCTTATTGATATGGATAATGTTGTTAAGTTTGCAATTGATAGGGTTGAGCAGTCCGGAATTATTTTTATAGATGAGATCGATAAAGTATCTGGAAGGGAAAGCACGACAGGGCCCGATGTTTCAAGGGAGGGTGTGCAGAGAGACTTGTTACCCATAATCGAGGGTTCTACTGTTAATACAAAACATGGCATGGTCAAAACTGATCATATCCTATTTATTGGTGCGGGGGCTTTCCATGTTTCAAAACCCTCTGATCTTATTCCCGAACTTCAAGGAAGGTTCCCAATAAGGGTAGAGTTGGATCCCCTTACAAAAGAGGATTTTATAAGTATTCTTACGGAACCCCAAAATGCTTTAATCAAACAGTATGAGGAGCTTTTAAAAACAGAGAACATTGAGCTTGTTTTTAAAGAAGATGCTATTTCTGAGATTGCTGATACTGCACAAAATGCAAATGATTCCATGGAAAATATCGGGGCAAGAAGGCTTCATACAATTTTAGAAAGATTATTGGATGAAATATCCTTCAATGCACCGGATATATCTGG
>JAZGCJ010000222.1:0-7672 GCA_036476895.1 Thermodesulfobacteriota bacterium | reverse complement strand
GACAAGACAAAAGTTATCAAACTCATTATTCATCTATGTCCTGTTTCTCTTTTGCGGATAATCATTATTAGAAGTGTTTAAATAATAATCTATAGACTGTGTTCAACCACGACCGATTCCTCCGATTACATGTCTGACGAAGAGGAAGACATGGACACAGTTGTTGTTAGGTGAGGGCGTCCAAATCCTCCTTTTAGTCGAATTCGTTGTCAAAATCGTTATCGAAACAGTTCTCGGAATGACGAGAGTAGTACCTTTACATAACATCTCTGGTGCAATTATATTGGTTATAGCGGCTGGGAGTTGCTCCTACGGTATTGGATTCCTATTAAACCATGTAGGAGCGGCTTCCAGTCGAGATAATTTAAATGTACGAAGAATATCCTGAGGAAAGTCGAAGTATCAGCAATGACAATAAAGAGGAAGCCCCACAGCAAACTACAGAGCAATTCTCTATTTAAAGTTCTGTTATTTTTGGTGGTCTGGAATTGTTCGATGCTACCCTTGTTCCCCATTCTAGAAGCTCCTTGCTGCAGTCATCCCTGTCAATTATTACTTCTATCAAACTCAGACCGTTATGTTTAAGACTTTTATTTATTGCTTTTTGAAGTTCACCCTCTGTATTTACCTTAAAGGAAATCCCATTACCTGAATCACCATTAAAAACGTTTACCAGGTCTGCATAATTCCAGTTCTGAATATTGTTATAGGGACCGTCGTGAATTTCCACTTCTATTGTATAACCCCCGTTATTTATAAGAAATATAATTGGATTAAGATTGTATCGGATCATGGTAGACATCTCCTGAGCTGTAAGCTGGAATGAGCCGTCTCCAATAAGTGAAATTATTCTCCGCTGAGGGGTAGTAGCTAACTGATAACCAAGAGTTGCCCCAACCGACCAACCTATTGATCCGTATTGCATTTGAATTTCAAATTTACAATCATTGGGAAGAACTAGATTCATTCCGTTAAACCATGAGTCACCAGTCTCCGCAATTACTGCAGAATTTGAATCAAGGATGTCTTGCACCATTTTGAATAATTTCTTGGTTGTTAATATTTCATTTGAATTTAATTTGTTAGTTTTTGAATAATCCGGTCGGATTCTGTTATATGCTACCAGGCTTGCATCGTTATAGGATATTACATTTGATAATTCTTTAAGGAATTCGTTAATAAACACATTATTATAAGTCTTGTTCGGCAACTTAACATAATCAGGGCCAACATGGATTAATTTACTATGATTTATAAGTGAGCTGTAGCCCGTTGTTGTGTAATCGGTAAAGGTAGGCCCGGCGAATAGATATGCATTGGCCGATTCCACTATTTCAGCTGTTCCGGGACTGCTTACAGGTCCCCAGTATGTTCCAATATAGTTAGGATGATCTTCGGGGAAATACCCTTTGGCATTAGGCATGGTTGCTACTGCATACCCTGATTTCTCGGCCAATGTTTTAAAACTATCTAAGGCTTCCCACGGTCTGAGTTTTACACCGGCTACTAAAATCGGCTTTGGTGCAGAGTTTAGTATTGTAGCAGTCGATTCCACAGCTTCACTTAAGGCTTCGGGATTACTTTTTGTGTTTTTAGTAAATTTAAATAATTGAGGCTCATGTATCTGAAGACCTGCTATATTGCAAGGTATTTCTATATAAACAGGTTTTTGTTTTTCTAGCGATGTTTGTATAGCAGTGTCAATTTGATAGGGGGCATCTGCAATGTGTTTTATAATTACTGCTTCTTTAGTTACTTCTGAATAGATATCTCTTTGATATGAGTAACGTATTTCGCCCAGTGTGTGATGGAGCAATTGATTTTCTGGTTCAGAATTTGTGTTGGGGCCTCCTGAAATAACAACTATGGGATGATCTTCGGAATACGCTCCAGCCACGGCGTTTAATGCACTAAGACCTCCTACCGAAAATGTTACTACAAGGGCAGCTATCCCGTTTGCCCTGCTGTACCCGTCTGCGGCATATCCGGCGTTCAATTCATTACAGCAGCCTATAAATTGCAAATTTTTGTTTTTTAATAATTCATCCAGAAGGATTAAGTTGTAATCTCCCGGAACACCAAAGTAGTGTTTTATTCCTACTCGTTCCAATCTTTTGGCTAAATATCCACCTACACTGATTAATTCATTATTTTTCAATTCCATTCTCCGGGTTTAGTATAATTTTTAAACTATATTACAGTATTATCCATATTGAATTATTTTTCTAATTAACAAAATTGTATTTAAATAACTGATTTATTAATTTGGAGAAATATTATGTCGAAAAAATTTGATACAATTATAATCGGGACCGGACAAGCCGGTCCGTCACTGGCCGGGAGGCTGAATGATGCCGGTATGAAAGTAGCTGTTATAGAAAGGAACAAGTTCGGAGGAACGTGTGTGAACACAGGTTGCATACCGACTAAGACACTTGTTGCAAGTGCAAGAGCGGCTTATATGGCCAGACATGCCTGTGAATATGGAGTAATGATAGACGGAGATATAAAGGTTGACATGAAAAAGGTCAAGGCTCGGAAAGACGGAATTTCGGGCTCTTCAAACAAGGGTGTGGAAGCCTGGATAAATGGAATGGAGAATGCTACGGTTTATGAGGGGCATGGTAGTTTCGAAGGTCCAAACACTGTATCTGTCGGGGATGAGATTCTCGAGGCGGAAAAGATCTTTATAAATGTGGGGGGCAGGGCTCGAGTGCCGGAAATGTCGGATTTAACATCAACAACCTCTTTTACCAACTCTTCCATGATGGATGTGGATTTCCTTCCTGAACATCTTGTAATAATAGGAGGAAGCTATATTGGGCTTGAGTTTGGACAGATGTATAAACGCTTTGGAAGTGATGTGACAATTGTGGAGATGGGTCCGAGATTGATAGGCAGGGAGGATCAGGATATTTCTGAGAGGGTAAAAGATATTCTGGAGAATGAGGGGATCGATATACGTCTTAACGCAGAATGTATCAATGCTACTAAACACGGGAGTGGTGTATGGGTGGGTCTTGATTGTGAAACCGGGTCGCGTGAAGTTATTGGTACCCATCTTCTGTGGGCTATAGGACGTGTCCCTAATACCAATGATTTAGGTCTTGATAAAGCCGGTGTTGAGGTCGATAATAGGGGATATATTAAGGTCGATGACAAGCTTCAAACGAATGTGCCGGGGATATGGGCATTGGGTGATTGTAATGGAAAAGGGGCATTTACTCACACTTCGTACAATGATTTTGAGGTTGTTTCGGCAAACATTCTAGATAACGATTCAAGAAAAGTTAGTGACAGGATATTGTGTTATGGGCTTTTTATCGACCCACCACTGGGCAGAGTGGGAATGACGGAAGAGCAGATAAGAAAATCTGGTAGAAATGCGTTGGTAGGAAAGAGAGAAATGACAAGGGTTGGCAGGGCCAGAGAAAAAGGGGAAACTCAGGGGTTTATGAAAGTGGTTGTCGATGCTGATACCAAAGAGATACTGGGAGCCGCTATACTGGGCGTGGAGGGCGATGAGGCTATTCATTGTATTATTGATACCATGTACGCAAAGAAGCCTTATACTGTTATTCAAAGAGCTGTTCATATTCATCCGACGGTATCAGAGCTAATTCCGACTGTATTAGGGGATTTAAAACCGCTTGAGTGAGGGGTATATCTTGAGGGATAAATATAGACAGGCAATTAAACTTATTGATGAAGAGAACATACAAGATCCTAATGTAGAATCTTTTGAGGGTAGGGAATATCCCAAAGAACTTTTGTACTCAATGCGTATGACTGAGTGGCTTAACAGGTTAGAACCCAATTCCTCCGAGCCACTTAGATTGGCTGCCAGGGCTCAGCATGTCAGAAGGTGGGAGATACCCAGAAACAGCTATTCGGCGGGTAGAGATGGATACAAGAAGTGGAGAAGATTCTTATTTGGGTTCCATTCGGACAAAGCTTCGGAAATACTCAGGAAAGTTGGTTATGATGAAAACACCATATCGCGAGTGCGGTCGTTGATAAAAAAAGAAAATTTTAAGACGGATCCCGAATCTCAACTGCTTGAGGATGTTGTTTGCCTGGTTTTTCTTGAATACTACTTCGATGATTTTGCAATTGAGCACGAGGAAGAAAAATTAATCAGAATCGTGAAACAAACATGGAAAAAGATGTCGCCATCTGGACATAAAGCTGCACTTGAACTGAGGCTCTCTGAATCTGCATCTAACTTGATTGAAAAGGCTCTTAAATAAATTTAAATTGAATTATTAGATGCTAACATCTAGTCTTTCATTATGACATTCTCATCAAAAAGCAAGAACCCCAGCCTGTTTGAGATTGATAAATCTTCTGTACCTCTTCCAGAAAGGGTAAGGCCGGCTAAGATAAGTGAAATTATCGGACAGGATCATTTGCTGGGAAAAGATGGTCTCTTAAATAAAGTGATAAGTAGTGGAAACCTGCATTCCATGATGTTCTGGGGTCCTCCGGGTAGCGGAAAGACAACATTAGCCAGGCTTCTTGCAAACCAATTTGATGCGGAATTTGTACAGATAAATGCTGTGTCTTCGGGAGTAAAAGAGATTCGCGACATTATCAATGAAGCGGATAAATACAGGGATATTGGAAAACAGACCATACTTTTTATTGACGAAATACACAGGTTTAATAAATCCCAGCAGGCTGCCCTCCTGAGCAGTGTAGAGAAGGGAATAATAGTTCTTATCGGTGCCACAACCGAAAATCCATCCTTCGAGGTCATTTCACCTTTACTCTCCAGATGCCAGGTATATGTTTTGAATGCGCTCAATGATCAGAACTTAATAAAAATTCTAGACAATGCTATAAAAAAGGACGAACAGCTACAAGAGATCGATATAGATGATGATGCGAAAGATGAACTTGTTCGTTTTTGTGGTGGAGACGCAAGGGTAATGTTAAACGCATTGGAAATTTCTGGGAAAATAGCTGTAACTACCGATCTAAAAAATATAAACAAGCATTTAGTAAAGGAAGCTTATCAAACACAGCATTACAAATACGATCAAAAAGGTGAAGAGCATTACAACACAATTTCAGCATTTATTAAGAGCGTAAGAGGTAGTGATCCTGATGCTGCAGTTTATTACCTTTCTAGAATGCTCGAAGCTGGTGAGGATCCAAAATTTATTGCCAGAAGGTTAATCATTCTCGCATCTGAAGATATTGGTAATGCAGAGCCTTATGCACTTACCTTGGCAACATCGTGTTTTACAGCTGTTAATTACATAGGTATGCCGGAAGCGTGTTTGGTGTTAGCTCAAACCAGCACGTATCTTGCGAGTTGTCCAAAGAGTAATTCCTCCACTATCGCAATTTCTAATGCTATGTCGGAAGTTAGAAAAAGACCGTATCTCTCATTACCCCTCCATTTAAGAAATGCTCCTACCGACCTGATGAAGGATCTGGGCTATGGAAAAGATTATAAGTATTCACATAACTATGAGGATCATATTTCTGATCAGCAGTATTTACCGGACGAACTGGAAGGAAAAATATTTTATGAGCCTACTGAAATCGGACGTGAGGCAAGTTTAAAAAAGTATTTGGAAATCGTCAGAAAGAAGAAGAGGAATAAGAAGAAAGATCAAGATTGAGTTATACCTGACATACCCGCACGTCATTTCCGTATGCTTACAACGGGGATCTATAATTTTGAATTATGTAGGCTCAGGGACAAGTTTGACCGAAATCTCCTTATTGAAATAAACAAATTGTCTCAGATTTGTAGTTTTAGATAATAGCTCTACTCAACTGAGTCCGATTCCTCCGATTTGTCGAAATCGTTGTCGATTCCGTTCCCGAATGTGTTAATCGGGAACTGCTTCAAGCAAGCGAGAAGTAGGACGATATGGATAAAAAGCAATTATGTTATTAAATTACGGTCAGATCATCTCCGAATTCAAAATATCAAGGATGAGGGTGATACAAAAATTATCCCAAAAATGGTATTGCACATAGTAACTGGATTATTCAGTATATGAACATTAAATGTTAAAAATAAGAAATGATATTGTAAATTATCATATAAAATTATTTATAAATAATTTTAATCGGTTATATAATTTTGGAATCTCAATAAAAATTTAAATCAAATAAATTATTAATTTTTTAGGAGGTTAATTATTATCAATGAAAATATTTCTTAGTTTAATCGGTGTTGGAGTTTTGATAGGTATTGTGCTTGGAGCGTGGGCAGTATCTGAGTTGATGTCCATGAAGACCGAGATAGCTTTACAAAATAAGGACATTGCAACTGTATTGGAAGATTTAAAAGAGTTAAAATCCCGCCCTGTCCAGGCTGCACGTCCTGGAGCAGCTCCAACTCAGCCACAAAACGTTAAGGTAAGCATTGACGATGATCCTATAAAAGGGGATATAAATGCCCCGGTAACAATCATAGAGTTCAGTGATTATCAATGCCCCTTCTGTAAACGATTTTACGATAATACTTTGGGACAAATTGACGAAGAATATATAAAGAATGGAAAGGTCAGACTTGTATTCAGAGACTATCCGTTGGGTTTCCACCCTAAGGCTATTCCTGCTGCTATAGCTGCAAACTGTGCGGGGGAACAGGGTAAGTACTGGGAATTACACGACTTCTTCTTTGAAAATCCCGATAAGCTTGATATATCCACAGTAATAGCTTCAACAGATGAATTGGGTTTGGATAAGGGCGAGTTCGAGAAATGCGTTAATGATAAGAATGAGGCTGAGGTAAATAAGGACTTTCAAGACGGACAGCAGTACGGTGTTAGGGGAACGCCAAGCTTTTTCATTGGAAAAACCGGCGACGGGAAAGAAATGACGGGTATATATGTAAGAGGTGCACAGCCTTTTAACGTGTTTAAAAACCATATAGATAAACTCCTGTCAGATTCCGATAACTAAAATTAGAAACAACGCTACTGGAAGGAACCGGGGTCATCTATAGAGGTGACCACAATTTTCTTAGAGAATATGAGGATTTCATTTTCTCTCGATCAATTCAATCCTGTAAGAATCAGGGTCTTCAACAAATGCGATAACGGTTGTGCCGTGCTTCATTGGTCCGGGTGCCCTTATCACCTTTCCTCCCAATTTTTCAATTTTATCACATGCTTTATATATATCTTCTACACCAAATGCCATATGCCCATATCCGTTTCCCAATTCATACCTGTCTGTATCCCAGTTATGGGTTAACTCAAGAAATGGTTCTTTATCCCCGTCATATCCTAAAAATGCAAGAGTGAACTCTCCTTCTGGATAATCTTTTTCCCTATGAAGCTTTAAACCCAATACTTTCGTGTAAAACTTTATGGATTTATCTAAATCACCGACCCTGATCATAGTGTGAAGAAATTTCATTTAAGTTCTCCCGTTTTGAAAACCTAATATATTTTTTAATCTCCCATATTACCTCATTATCTCAAACTTATCTTTTTTTGTTTTCCAATCTCCAATCTCTATATCTTTCAATCTCTAGTCTCCAATCTCTTCTTTTCCAATCTTTTTTATTCCCTAATCCTGTATAGTGCATCCTGGATCCTATTCCATATCCCATACCCCATATCTCATCCTATAATCTGTCCCCAAATTTTATTAGCATAATTGCTATTTATCCATGTCGTCCTACTTCTCACTTGCTCGA
>JAZGCJ010000221.1:0-2411 GCA_036476895.1 Thermodesulfobacteriota bacterium | reverse complement strand
TACTATTATCGTCATATTCACAATAGCCTTTAACTGAAAATTCTAAAACAACTTACATAGATTCAAAACACTGAGGGGGTGATAGAAAAGTGGAAGGGAAAGGAGTTGTAGCTATGCCACGGAAGTTTTATTGGCCTGCTCTAAAGCTTCTGCAACGGCTGTATTTATCGCTTCTTTTTCTTGTTCTCCAATATCAATAAATTTGATTGCGGTACAAAACATAGAAGTAGACTGAAATTGTTCGATTCGAGTTACTTCCCCAACACAATTTACATTAAGTATAGATTCAGGGATGTCTATCTTTAAATCTATGAGTGCACCAATTTCTAAATCTTTCTTATAAATAAAAAATGCACCGCCTACGCTTAAATTATGCAAAGTAACTGAATCCCAACCAGTGGACCCCTTCTCATGACCTTCATGTTGTTTGACTCGGACTCCAGCCATATATAGTTTTTCTATTCTTTTATACTCCCTTCTTTCTTGACCGTTATACATAAGAAATCGCCTTCTGATTGTTGCCTGTGACTATCTTAGCCAGTCATCAATTTTCTCATTATCCCTACCCTCCCCAGTAAGGCCCATCTTTAAAATAGCGCAATTCCCTTACCATTAAGTGTTAAAGAGTAAATATTGTTGTAAGCTACGGACATTATGTGCCTTAGGATTTGATTTTTTAGTGAGAGGAAGTGTAGATATGTTTGTTTTTCTTTATAATGTTCTAATATTCAACAGTATTGAATGATCAGAGTTTACACACCAAATTATACATGTCCGGCATGAAGGTATATTGACAGGAATATTAAACTGTCCGTACTACCCCCACCGTATTCCGTACCTGATTTTTTTATCTCATTGTTTAATTAAGAAATGTGTGATTTTGTACTCTAATAATTCTTCAACAGTTGTATTTATTATTTCTTTCTCTTGTTCGCCAATCTCTGTAAACTTGATTGCGGTACAAAACATAGAAGTAGACTGAAATTGTTCGGCTCGAGTTACTTTTCCAACACAATTTATAGTAGGTGTGTGTTTAGAAATGTCTATTTTGAAATCTAGAAGTGATTCAAGTTCTAGTTTTTTGTTATAATCAAAAAGCATACCTCCTGCGCTCAAATTCTTCACAGGAACCATATCCCAATCATAGGACTCCATCTCTTGGGCTTCATCTGATCTAATTTTGAGTCTTGCCATATACTGTTTCAATATTCTTTTATATTTCATTTTATTCACGAATTAAAAGCTCCTTCTGATTGTTTCCTATGTTTATCTTAATAGGACATGAAATTATGGGCAATATCTCCTGCAACGCTAATGGCAAGCGAGGTCATTGCCCCTATTGCTAGCAGTATGAACGAAAACAGCAAACTAATCATTAATTTTCTCATATGTGGTCTCTGGCTGTAATTATTGCAAAATGTATTCCAAAGTCATCAGGGCACACAAAACAATAACTTCACAACTTCGTAACATGTTGATAATACTTTGATTACATCAAATAAGCCAATTTATTAGGGAGGCATAATCCACCGTATCAAAGGTGTGTGAGATGGGGCAATACACCCCCAGGCAATTCGAATAGTGATCTAGGAAAATTTTTGTAACAAGCAATTTATCAAGAGGTTACAAATATGGAGCCAAAGCCCCACCGTGGGGGTATTCCCCCCACATCGGGGAATTTTCTAGCAAATTGAACTAACTAACACACCAGAAATATTTCATTTTCTCCATTTCTCAATATTCAATCATCTAGAAAATAGGGACCCGCCAAGCAAATGGCGGGCAGGCACTCAACTAATTTCTCTAAGCAATCCAGTGAGATTTGGTAAAAGTAAGGTTTTGCTTCAGGTTTGAGCCATTCGGGGTTGGTTGATATTGATCATGATGAAACCATGAATTGCTGGCAGGATATTTGGTGAACTGGTCAGGTAATAATATTTGCTGTTCCTTCGAGTGCGATAGCTCATTTTGCAATGAGATCGCGCTTGTTTGCCTGGTACCACCTCTGCCAGGCTTTGGTATCCTTGCCGAAGTCCTGAATGGTAATGAACTTCAAACTGTCAAGTGCAGCTTTGGCCACGGACTCATCAGGGTCGTTGACCACCTCAATAAGGGCAGCAACTGGTTTTCTACGATCGAACTTTTTGCTCGTCATGTTGCCCAGGGCGTATGCAGCCTCCTTGCGAACAAGGCTGCTATTGTCCCTTATCAATGCTTCAACGAGCATCTCGGAGAGCTTCTCGAAGTTCCTCCTGTATCTGACGAAGTATCCCTCATACTTGCCGGGGAGTGTAATGTAGTCGCCTGCGGCTGAACAGGCTGCTGAGCGTATCACTATGCTTTCTGCATCTCCATTATCTTTGTACTTATCGAAGACCTTGAGAAGCAGCCTCATGAGGTTCGGATCACCA
>JAZGCJ010000220.1:0-2783 GCA_036476895.1 Thermodesulfobacteriota bacterium | reverse complement strand
GGATATCTCTCTATGTCTTCCTATCGGAATTTTAATATTTCCATTTGTTAAAATTGTATGATTCCTTCCTTCTCTAAGAAATTCAAACCCGTATTCTTTTAATGCTTTGATAATTTTTAGTCTTTTATAGCTCACTTTTCATATTCAATTGTTTAGTTGTCAATGCTAGCTCAATTTTTATTAGATTTAAAACATAATTTTGCGCATTGATTCATGAAAAGAATAATGCCTCAGATTTCGCAGATTACATCAGATTTTTTTATAATAATATCTTTGTGGAATAATAAGTTAATCTACAGCTATGGAGTATATAACAGGCGTTACAGCATTACAATCAATATTTTCTATCCATTGTATAGGTTTTGAGGTTGCATCTTTAATTTTTGATTATGGGTACCCCCAGTGAAATATTATAGAATCATGATTTAGATAATAGGATAATAGGGATAATAGGGCCTATTTTATTAAAACAACTATCTTAGTTCTCCACTCTTTTTCTTATCATAAAGTATTTCTCAAACGGTCTTTCAGGAATAACAAATACCCTTTGGCCAGGATTAAATAATAGGGACTATTTTAGCCCTTTATAAGGGAAAGCAGGATGGTGTATAAAAGACTGTGAAATAAAAACGACAAAGGAATAGAGGTAGTTAAATTGAAAGAGGGGGGGATAAGGGACATTATGGTTCTTATCCCTTTTTTTATGGTGAATATATGCCTTAGTGTCTATACTATATTTCTCATGGTATTACTCGAGAGCTTGTTTTTTTAAATTGAAAGTATTTATCACGTTGACATTAGATAGTATAAAACATAACATATATACTGAAATTACAGTAGCTTGTTTTAATAAATTGAATGAATAAAGAGGAGGGTATTTGGTTATGCCTAAAGTTATGGTTGATCTGACTTTTGAAAAAATCGTGGATACCGTTAAAAGACTAAGTAAGCAAGAGCAGGAACAACTGTTTTTTACCGTTAATAAAGATTATGCAAGGGCTCTGGGAAAAATGAGAGAGGAGGCGCGTAAGGAACACAGAAAAGGCAGGAGTGTTTCGAGTTAAAGACTATAGGGGTAGGTTTTAGAATTTCGCTTATGAAATTTTTAGTTTTAACTTTAGTTCACTTTCCATTTTAGCTCATTTTAAATGATTAGTTTGAGACGTTTGAGGTCTTCTTCATTCCATTTAGTTCCATTGAGGAAACTTTTAAGAGTACCGGGAGGTAATGTATCTTTGGCATGGTGATAATGAATAACAACACGACGTCCATCAGAGTGTCGATAGACCCTTTGGCTTCCTTTGCGTCTTTTGTATTGAAAACCATCCTTCTCAAGAGCCCTGATGAGTTCTCTGACAGGTATTTTTTGAGTATATGAATCATAGTGAGACGGCTATAGCAGGAGCGTCTATAAGTTCTACTTGATCTGATTGTGTGGGAAGAACTTCTCCTGCATCTTTCATATCCTCTATATATATTTCGGCAGCGTCTTTTATATTATCTAATGCCTCTTGTGGTGAAAAACCCCAACTGGAACAACCAGGAAGTGCAGGAATTGATGCGCTCCATCGACCGTCTGCTTCTTTGTTTAAGGCAACCTTTAGAATGAAGGTCTTCATCGTTTGTATCCTCCTATTGGACTTAATTAAATCTAAGCTAAACTATTTTCTTAAAAATGTCAATAGCAATGATAATAGTTGTATGATGGAACAAAACGGTGACAAATACTATTAAAACATTGAAGACTGAAAGTTTTTGGTCACGAGTTACAGGTTGCAAGTTTCGGGTTGCGTGTTGCAAGTTACAAATTACAGACTGTAGGTTGAAGGTTAAGCAAGAAAAAGGACTCTAGGGGGTCTTTCATTATTATATCGAAGACTCTAGGGGTCTTGACTTGATACATAGTTGCCCCTGAAATAAAGCGTAACCCCTTGTAAATAAAGGATAGACAACGGTTTTTGAGTATGTTAAAATTGCAAGAAAATAAGCAAAAACGCTTAAAAACTGGAGGATTTTATGCAAGCAAAACCGAAGTCACCACAGATGGAATTGTTCAAAACACCCCTTAAGAAGATAATAAATCACAAGCACCCGTTATGCATTTTAGGAGGGAAAATAGAGTGGTCTGAGTTTGATAATGCCTTTGGTCCACTATACTGTGAGGGTAAAGGCAGGCCAGGCAAACCAACACGCTTAATGGTAGGACTCCACTACTTGAAACACACGTATAACTTGAGTGACGAGGAAGTAGTATCACAATGGTTAGAGAATCCATACTGGCAGTATTTTTGTGGTAATGAATACTTTGAACATGGATTTCCCATAGACGCCAGTCTAATGACACGTTGGCGTCAACGTGTATCAGAAGCTGGCATGGAAAAGCTTCTGGAAGAGACAATTAAGGCTGGTTTGGAGATAGGGGCTTTAAAGAAAACGAGTATGAAAAAACTCAATGTTGATACGACAGTGCAAGAAAAGGCAATAAGCTTTCCTACAGATGCTAATCTATATCATCGTATGCGAGAGAAGTTGGTAGATATGTCGAAGAAATACGGAATAAAGCTTCGTCAAAGTTACAAATTTAAGTCAAAATATTCATTGTTCATGAGGGGTCGTTATTCTCATGCTCGTCAGATGAGGAGATCGAACAAAGAGCTGAGACGTTTAAGGACATATTTGGGACGAGTAATACGAGATATAGAGAGGAATGTAGTAGGCAGTGAGGAATTAAGTGATGTATTCTCAGAACCATTATCTCTGGCACAACGGATATTAAATCAAAG
>JAZGCJ010000022.1:0-5298 GCA_036476895.1 Thermodesulfobacteriota bacterium | reverse complement strand
GTAATAGTTATTTATGTATTAGTTTAATAACTAGTTAATACATAATATAAATTGTCGAGAATAAATATCTTATATAGATACCAATGTGAGTTGATTAAAAAGGTATTAAATAATAAATTTGGTTAATGTTAATCAGATCGGCTTGTTATTTCTAACAGATGATAACCGAACTGTGTTTTTATTGGGCCAGAACGGTATTAAGTTCACCACTGAATACGACCTCGTCAAATTCCCTTACCATTTGTCCCTGCCCGAATTCTCCCAGATCTCCTCCCTGTTTGCCCGATGGGCATCTAGAATGCTCTTTTGCAACTTCCGCAAAATCAGTACCGCCCAGTATTTGATTTTTTAACTCCCCACATTGTTCTTCGTTGTCTACCAATATATGTCTTGCAGCCGCAGTAGCCATTTTTACCTCCAAGGTTATAGCTATGTTTTTAAAACTGTATTAAGGCTAACATCAATTATAGTTGTTAAGAAATTAAGT
Organism: Thermodesulfobacteriota bacterium; assembly: GCA_036476895.1. Classification (GTDB taxonomy): domain Bacteria; phylum Desulfobacterota_D; class UBA1144; order Nemesobacterales; family JAZGCJ01; genus JAZGCJ01. Next base: position 4,811 of record JAZGCJ010000022.1, on the reverse strand, counting down.
ATAGGAATTTTGTATTCAACTAAAGAGAGGTTTATGTTAGAATCGAGACAAGTGGTTATTTCACCACGCTTACAACCAGGGACAGTAGTTACTGTTTTGATAATTTACCGGTTATCAACGCCGGCTGAGTCCTTGGTTTATGCATTCCAAATGGTTGTGCGTCCTTTCGTTTATAAAACTTTTTTTAAATAATCTTTTATTCTCCGCGAAGGTGGAGAATCATTCTTCTGTCATTCAGAGAGTAGTGAGGAATCTATTATTTTAAGTACAGAATCAATAATAGATACCATCTTTAGTATCTATTTTTCTCTTCCATTTCCTATTTCCGAGGTATATGAGAAATGGCTTTGCAATGGAGATATTGGCCTCTCTTACTTTTCTCCATTTCCTGTCGCCAATGTATTTGAGAAATGCTTTTCTTGTGGTCTTCACGCTTGCCCCCGTGGCATTTCTGAATGCTACTATTAATATCATAGTAACTTTTTACTCATATGTGAAGCAAAAAATTATTTTTATAAAAAGAAACCTAAATGTCAGAACATATACTTAACGCTTAATTGCCGCATTCTCCTAAACGCTCGCCCTCACCATGATTATGGACATTGTACTCAGTTCCTTCGATTGAACCATTCATTTTTAAATCGTATGTAAACATAGTGCCGGTTGAACTGAACTCAACGTTGCCCGACATTGCAGGCATTGAGCGGTCACCTTTGCAGGTCACATCATAAGTAATTTTATTACCCTTCTTTTTTACATTAGCTGCTGAGCATAGTTTCGGACTTGGGAGAGTGATCTTGGGATCAAACTCTTTTTCCATTATGCATCTTTCATTAGTAACAGTTTTAGGCACTGTGCTTAGGTTTGTCTTTTCGGTACTTACAATTAAATATTTCCCCGGTGTAATTGACAATGTATCATCAGAACTACTGAATGGAGAAAAGAGAATGAAAACGGAAATTGAGAAAATGACTGTTCGAATTAACATGAACCACCTCCGATTTAATAAGTCAGAACAAATTTCCAGAAAGTATAGATCACTGCCTCGATCATTTCAACGATAATAGATATAGGGGACTCAACCCTTTTTTTATTCGTCGTAAGAGCTATTACTCTCCTGGGTTTGAGATTTAGTTATCAAAAACGGTAACTAAGTTCAGATAGGTGGCGGTTCAGGCCGTGTCCATTGATGATGCCGGCATCGGATACATGAAAAAATCTGTAGCCTAAAGTTATATTCCAACCGATTATGTAACTTATTCCCCCGTGCGCTGTGAATTGGAAGTTCCCGCCAAAATTATGACCCCCTACCTTATCTTCACTTATGAAAGCGCCACCGCCACCGGTATCGAACATTAACCCTGTCGGTTTATTGATGATTGCTATAGCTGGGCCGAATGTACCAAGAAATGCAGTATCTCCCGATTGATCTAAAAGGCCAAGAGAATAACTTACAAGTGTTTCGATCTGCCAATTACCGTTCTTATCCAAAATCAATAACCACGGCAAGCCTATGCGTCCGAATAGTTCATATGATAAAAAGTCTTCTTCTCTATAGTTAGAAATTCCAAATCTAATGCCCAGTGCATTTTTTTTAAATTCATTTGAGTGTGCGCAGAAATTAAATTGAAAAAAGATAAAAGAGGTGAGCGACAAAAACATGAAATAAAACTTAATTTGAAATTCCCTCCTTAAACAGACGGTGAAAATTTTAAAAAGGAATTTAATTTCAATATCTTATTGTGGATTAAAAGTGCATTACGAGAATTTATTCTACAACATGTTTTGTAATTATATTTGCTTAATTTTAACAAAATTATAAATTGTTTCTATCCATTATTATCAACTTTTATCTTCAAGGGTCAAAAGATAATTTAATATCATTGTAATGTAAATAATCTACAGCTGATTTTAAAAAAAGAAAATTTTTCTTGAACATTCATTCAGGTATTGTTATATTGATACTATTGTGGGTAGACAGTTTGAGTTCAACAGGGATGAGACATTAACTAAGGCAATGGAGGTCTTTTGGCAAAAGGGGTATAAGGCCACGAGTATGAAAGACCTGATTGAAGAGATGGGAATTCAACCGGGGAGTATATACAATACCTTTGGTGATAAACATTCTCTGTTTATCGAATCTATCAAACATTACGGACAAGTTGTAACTTCCAATGCTCTAAAAATCCTTAACGCTCCTGGTTCTCCATCTGAAAATATAAAGAAGTTTTTCTATGAAATGGTGAATCGACCTGCTGGTAAAAAGTCAATGGGCTGCCTAATAGTTAACACTGTTGTAGAACTAGCCCCGCACGATAAGGAAGCTGCCGAGGTTGTAAATGGGGTTTTAAAGAGCATAGAAAATGCATTTTTTAAATGTCTGAAAAAGGCGCAGGATTTGGGTGAAGTTTCGAGTGATGCAAATATATCTGCTTTAGCCTCGTATTTTTCGAGCTCTACACATGGACTGCTTGTTACCTGTAAATCGGAGGCACCCAAAAAGCAGATGCAGGATATAGTTGAGGTTATCCTAAGCACTTTGCCAAAAGTGGAGTCCCGTTCGAGCCGTTAATGATTTGAGAAAAAATATTTTTTAACAATTATTGAATGCTTATTCAAAAATAAAAAAATATAAGGAGGTAGTAAAATGGCTAAAATAGCTTATGTAGAAAAGGAAAATCTTCCTGAGAATTTACAGTCTATGTATGATGGCTTGCAGCAAAAGTTCGGAGTTGTACCTAATGTGATAAAGGCAATGGCAAACAGCCCTGAGCTTTTAGCAGGTTTTATGCCGTTTCTTGGTGCTGCCCTGGGGCCATCAAGGGTAAGTAACGACATCAAGGAGCTTGCAATTCTTACCACAACAAAACTAAACGGTTGCACATACTGCACTGCGCACCACACAGCAGCAGGTAAAAGGGCTGGATTGAGTGATGAAAAGATTGCAGCTGCAGACGATCCAACCAGTGCTGCACTGGACATTAGGGAAAAAGCAGTTGTTCAGTACGCAACTGAGCTTGCAAAAAATGTTGCTGCGAGTGAAGAAGCGCTAGCTGCTATGAGAAACCATTTCGACGACGGCCAAATCGCGGAGATAAACATGGTGTGCGGTGTATTCCATGTACTAACCAGATTTGCGGATACATTTAAGGTTGATTTAGAACATTAATTTAGGGCATTAGACGTTCCACCGCTGTGGGAGCGAATTTAGGGTGAAGGTAGTAAAAATTATTACCTTCATCCCAATTAATTAGGGCTTGTTAACGGCATTACTGAAATTTTAAAGTGTTGAAGGTCTTTATTTTTTTGTACTTGAAAATGTTACGCAATTCGGGAACTAAACCCCAAAATAAATGTTAAAGTTTCCAGGAATTTTCTCATCTGTCATACCCGTGATCTTCAAGTCGGGTATCTATATTTTATTTTTTTCTTTGTCTTGATACAAAGAAACAAAAATCAAGGGCTGACAAAAAATTAGAATTTATTAAATCAATTCCTACAGCTAAAAATATTTAATTCCACCTCAACCCTAAATCTTTTTTTAACGCTTCCGGAATTGATTTTGGCAATTTTTTGAATGCCCATTAGAATCTAAAAAAATACCCCGAATTATTACGTGACATTTACACCGATGACAGGATGTATGTCATTGCTGTAGATGTCAAGTAATTCGTGGACAATTTTTAGCAAACTCAATTGGTGATATCCCTCCCAGAGCTTGATGAGGTCTCTCATGGTTGTAGTAGTAAACATATTGAATAAGTTCATCCTTTAATTCTTCAAGCGAGTCAAATGTAGTCTCACTGAGCAGATCCTCCTCTAATGTCTTCCAAAAACGCTCTACTTTCCCATTGGTTTGTGGTCTGTATGGTCTTGTATACCTATGCTTTATCCCTAGTTCCATAAGCATCCTCTCAAACGGATGCCCCGACTTCTTCTTCGATTCTTTTTTGCCTACTTCTGGTCCATTATCCGTCAACACTTCCTTAAATCTGATGTCGTAATGCTCTGCCAAAATGTTAAGTCCCTTCAATACAGCAAACATTACAGTAAGTCCTTTAAGGTCTTCTACTACCTCTGACCATGCTACCCTAGTACAAGAGTCAATTATACTTACTAAATAAAGTCTCCTGTGCTCGTCCCTTATAATACTCTTTGAAAGATAATGACAATCTATATGTGCCAACTCTCCTGCCTTCTTCTTGATTATCCTACGCTTGCTTTCTTTCATCTTAGGCTTTAATCGATTTAATCCATTTCTCCTAAGGATATTGTATACCCCAGAAGGAGATGGTGTAAATCCCTTAAGCTTGGGCTTTAATACACTTACTATCTCATATCGACTAAGACCATTGAGACGAAGCTCTTTTACCTTGTTCTCAATATATGGCAATGGCCTACGAGTTTTCCACCTAGGCCCCCGCTTCTGCGGAAGTAGATCCTCTTCCCTCCCATTCTGCTTGTAACGATTGTAGTATTTTAAAAAACTCCTTCTGTCTGTGTGATGAAACTCATAGAAATCCTTCACAAAACGAAATCTACGATGTTCTCCTTCCTTTACTTCCTCATATTCCTTAATCAAAAACCTATACTTCTGTAAATAATTTTTCTTTAATGTATCATCTCGAGTGTTTACTCTCATTGGACAAAATCCCTCCTTTTTTAAAAGATTATAAGATCTTGTCCACGAAATATCTAACATCTACAATTGCGAGCGGAGCGAAGCAATCTCCTTTTTGGGATTGCTTCGTCGTTATACTCCTCGCAATGACTGCAAGGACTTTCTCCAAATTTGAAGAGACCCCGCAGCT
>JAZGCJ010000219.1:0-2178 GCA_036476895.1 Thermodesulfobacteriota bacterium | reverse complement strand
CAACCTGTCCTTTGGCGTTTACCCACTCTGAAACCTATTTGCCAGTACTTATTAAGCAACTGGAAGAATTAGGTTGGGGGCACTTAAAAACACGTTTAAGTATTAGTGCATGTGATGCACAATGCTCCAGGCCTGCAACCAAGGAATATGGCTTGGTAGGTATAGGAAAAAACCTATATATGTTTAAGCTTATGGCCGATGGTAGAGAACAAGGGATGCCTGTGATCGACAGCAAAGGTAATCACTTTTTGAAAAGAGTGCATCGGAACGATGTTCCAACCGTTTTAGATGCCCTTTTAGTTTTTATTTTAACAATAGACTCCCCGATGAACAGACTGGTGCTTTCCATAGACGTGTGGGTATGAACGATATCATTAAACACTTAAAGACGAATCGTGCTACTGAAGCAATAATGACACCAGCAAAGGGAAAAGTAACTTCAAATATGCTTGGGGTATATAGAAAAGAAGCAAATTTGCACGTTGAGTGAGTGACCTGCCCCCCTATAATAAGTCCATAGATTAAGTTAGATAGAGCTTTTTAGCATAATGTGAAAAAGGTTCATAAGAATCACAACAAAGCACTAAATCCTACATAATTCCAACTTAAATCGGTGTTGACAAAAGGGGAGCAGTACACAAGTATCATTTAAGGTTATTTTTATTTATTTTAGAATTAACAACTGAAAATCAACCTGAATACTGTTAAATCATTCTTAGTATTGGAGGAAAGGATAATGATATTCAATAAGATTGACTTAAATAAAATGAGGGATGACGCAAAATACCTTGCTCCTGCCTATGGTTCCAGGGAAATGGATTTACCTGTTCCTAAGTACGAACTTCCTGAAAGGGAAATGCTGCCACGGACCGCATATAATTTGATTCACGATGAACTAATGCTCGATGGTAATTCAAGGCTTAATTTAGCCACATTCGTGACGACGTGGATGGACCCTGAGGCCAAAAAATTGATGTCCGAAACATTTGATAAAAACATGATTGATAAAGACGAATATCCGCAGACCGCTGAAATTGAATTGCGGTGTGTCAATATTATGTCAAGACTCTGGAATGCACCTGAAGAAAATGAAGCAACCGGGTGCTCCACGATAGGTTCAAGTGAAGCCGCGATGTTAGGTGGAATGGCATTAAAATGGAAATGGCGTGAACGTATGAAGAAGAATGGAAAGTCAACTGATAAACCAAACTTGATTATGGGTATAAATGTACAGGTTTGTTGGGAGAAATTTTGTCGTTACTGGGATGTAGAGCCTAGATTTATTCCGATGGAAGGAAACCGCTTTTGTTTAAATGCGGAAGAAGCCCTCAAAAGAGTTGATGAGAATACAATCGGAATTGTTGTAATAATGGGCAGTACATTTGATGGCAGATATGAAAACGTTAAAGAAGTGAATGATTCTTTATCCGAGTTTAATGACAAAACCGGTTTAGACGTTCCAATTCATGTTGATGCCGCTAGTGGGGGTTTTGTTGCACCGTTTCTCCATCCGGAGTTGGTATGGGATTTCAAATTGCCACTTGTTAAGTCAATTAACACCTCAGGTCATAAGTATGGACTGGTTTACCCAGGGGTAGGGTGGATCATATGGCGGGATAAGGCTGAATTACCTCAGGATTTGATATTTCATTGTAATTATCTGGGCGGAGATCTCCCTAATTTTGCTCTTAACTTCTCCAGACCCGGGAATCAGGTCATAGCTCAATATTATAATTTCCTGCGATTAGGTAAAGAGGGTTACATAAGAATACATGAGATCAGTCAGGATGTTGCACGTTATCTATCAGGGAATATTGGCGATATGGAACAATTTAGATTAATTTCCGATGGTAGTGATATACCAGTTTTTGCTTTTACTTTATCTGAAAAAGTTAGAAAAAAAACAAATTATTCTGTTTTTGATCTATCGGATAAAATGCGTGAGCGTGGATGGCTAATACCGGCATATACTTTTCCTCCTAATCGTGAGGATCTTGCCGTTTTGAGAATAGTTATTAGGGAAGGATTTAGTCGAGATATGGCTGATATGCTGCTAGGAGATATACAAACAGCCGTTAGTTATTTCGCTTCGCAACCTGGTCATAAACAGAAAAAATCCGGATCTAGCTTTAGACATTAACATATAATACAGGTGAAGCACCTTTATTATAAATGTAC
>JAZGCJ010000218.1:0-3255 GCA_036476895.1 Thermodesulfobacteriota bacterium | reverse complement strand
TTTTTGACGCCAATAATGTATTTTCTATTAAGTTAGGTTTTTAAATTTATTGAGACATAAGCAGTAATTTTTAAAAAGGGGTTGGATTTGAGGTTTGGTCCAACCCTTTTTTATTGTTTGCTAGTGTGCTGATTCCTAATTGCCTTTACCGAATTTGGACATCACATATCACCCCGATGGGGTTTAACGATTTTTGGGGAGCGCTGATTTCTATAAATATTTCACCCCTGGCGGGGTTCAGGCATCTGCACTCTCATAGTAGTAATTACACAGGCCAGATTTCAGATCCTCATTAACCGCGTAGCGGTGGAATATTTATAGCCAGTGGATCCTGAAAACCACAAACCCCTTAGAGCCTGCCCTGAGCTTTGTCGAAGGGGGTGACATGTGTGTGGTAACCAAATTAAAGAATCAGTAAACTAGGAGGCCTATCCCAAAAGTCCCGAATCGGGTAATAATCTTCATGCCGAGCCTTTCGACAAGCAAAATAAACCTATAGAAACAGGGTAGTTATTGCACTTACATTCTTCTTTCGTCTTCATTCAGAGGATGAGGGGAGAAGGATTTTTGGCCACCCTCTGCGCAGGTATGTCAGCGAATTATACGAGTTTCTCAGCAACTTTATGTCCCGGAGAATAAAAAATGATTTGTATCATATACTTAAATAATATTATATTGGGTCTAATCGCTGCATCATTTTAGAAAAAGAAATTAAGGTTATACAATGAAACAATGCATGTTACTGTTAATTAGAAACACCGTGCTTTTGCTCTGTTGCTTGTCAATGCACAATTTTGGGTATTCCTCTACAAAGATGAGGCCCAATATCGATGTTGCTCAGTTTAAAGATCGGCAGGATAAAACGTACCTGGAAATCTATTATTCCTTGTCTCAAGATGCCATCCGGTTTATAAAGAACGATGAAGGGAGTTATTCATGCCAATTGATTATGCAAATGAATATTTATGAGAATGATTCTCTCTGGGCGAACAGGGCCTGGAAAATTGAAAAGACTGTCGAAGACACAACCTCGGTATCTAAAAATGAACAAATCGTCGATGTTTTTCGGTATCTTCTTGATAACCCGGCAACTTATAAAATCGACCTTTTTGTTAAAGATATAAATCAAACCAATAGTATTGACAGCGTTAGCACCACGTTAGAAACAGGTGTATTTTCTAATTCGCAATTAGAAATTAGTGATATTGAACTAGCCTCCAGTATTAAAAGAAAAGAAGAGGCGTCTTCTCAACAATTCGTAAAAAGTTTATATGAGGTCATTCCGAACCCGGGCGCGTTATTCGGTGAGGGTTCGTCAAAAATTTATTATTATTATGAGGCTTATAATTTAATAAAAAATGTGCTGGGCGGGAAATACAAGTCGGTTGCATTCATAAAAGATTCCTATGGGAACAAGCTTGATAGCCTTGGTTTAGAATACAGAACCAAAACAAAGAAACATGATTCAAGCGTAGAAATTGGTATGATAAACATTGCGGAATTACCAACAGGAAAATATGTCTTGATCTGTGGAATTGCGGATTCTGCGGAAACTGTTTTAGCTGTCAAGGAAAAAGATTTTTTTGTTTTTAATCCATCCGTGAAAAATTTAAAGATCGCTATTCAGGGTGGACCAAATTTTGCGGAAGGTTCCTACGGCCCATTAGATCTACTAACAGCAGAGCAATTGGATGAGGAATTTGAGTGGATGCTTCATATCACAACTCGTGATGATAGAAAATTTTATGAAAATCTGAAAAATGCCCCGGCAAAGAAAAAATTTATTTTGTCCGTGTGGTTTCGAAACAGACCCGATGAGAGGCTTTCTGGATTAGCATACAGGGCAAATTATCTTGCGCGGGTTAAAATTGCTGCCGAACAGTTTAAATCTGTTTTTCGACCCGGGTGGAAAAGTGACAGGGGACGGGTGTTCATTCTTTTTGGCCCCCCCCTAGATGTTGAGCGTTTCCCAAGTACGAATTCAAAATTGCCATATCAAATTTGGTTTTTCGATAATTTGAGAGGCCAGGGCGGCCTGCAATTTGTTTTTATCGATCGCCGCGGATTTAGTAAGTATGACCTGGTTCATTCAAATCTCAGGGGAGAACTTCAGGAACCTCGCTGGGAAAGACTGGTGGAACGCGTGAATGACCGCAATCAACCCATAAATCAATAATATTTTTTTGATAATTCGAACGGAATGAAATGAAACTCAAGAAAAATCGAGCCCTGATTATAATCTTAGTATTACTCCTGCAAATAATAGTTTTTTCCTGTGGCAAAAAAGAAGATATTCCGCATATGTCGGTGATGCCTCAAATTGAAGGTGCAGAATTAGAATTTCGAGGTTTTGTGGCTGATGACGAAGATGAATTACTGAGTGATATTTATAAATTTTCAAGACGTGTTGTTCATAAAGACACTATTGATCATAAAGTCATACATTATTATATGTCCAGCAACCAACGGACGCCTTTTTATACCGACAAAGAGGGTACTGTCTGGGAACGCCAAACGGAAGATGTTTCGGTGCGAATGTCTATGTATGGTTACTTTCCCGTTACCCCAATTGAACTGTCCTACTGGAAAGCTTTATTGAAAGTTGATAGCGGCGTGGGAAGTAACTGGGAGGTAAATATTGATACTACTTTTCAAGCCAAAGATATGGAGGGGAAAAAACATATGCTAAGGTACGTGCATCAGGGTAAGGCGCGAAACGAAGGCTGGACGACTGTTTTTATTCCGGAAGTCTATCAGTATGTTGATGCAGTAGATGCGCATTGGTATGAGTTAAATACTTTCCTGATTAATGAAACCAGTGGGGATTCCTTATATATAAGCCGCGGCTCAGCACATCAATATTTTGAGCCTAAACTTGGAGCCATAAAATACATCACAGATTTTATTCAGAAGGAACAGGGCAAGGAACCAATTTCTTTGCATGGCACCTGGGAGTTATTAGGTCAAAACATACCGGAATAAGACAATCAGATAATTGTAATTAATTAAACAGGAGACATTCCGATAATTCAATCAATAGTTAATTTCCCAAAAAGCTTGTTGATTAAACGATTTTTACCTATGCGGGAAACGTTATTTTTCTAAATTCTCCTTTATCCTCCTCAACGCTGCAAGCGTTTTGACGTTGAGCAGAGTATTAGTTGAAAACAAGCTAACACTGCTGCCCCCTGAATCACCCGCAGGATTGGAAAAGTTTTAATCCACTAAGGAGTCCAAATGAAATCTAATACTGTT
>JAZGCJ010000217.1:0-3479 GCA_036476895.1 Thermodesulfobacteriota bacterium | reverse complement strand
ATATGGATAAATTTATAGACTATATAAAAGAAATATGTTGATCAACCGGATCATTTTAATGTAAAATTTATAATAGATTTTGAAATACAATTTGTTTTATTCAAATTTGTGTTTTATATTACATGCGAAATAGGAGTGAATACTCTTTTATCTAACTGTTTAACTTAACCCGGATTATAATCTTTTCGATAGTATTTTTAATGTAATTAATGATTGAACGCAAGTTAGGTTATAAATTTAAGGATCCCAACCTCCTCAAGATTTCATTAACCCACAGTTCGTGCGCTAATGAGGAATCGATCGAGAGTAACGAAAGGCTTGAATTCTTGGGCGATGCGGTGTTGGATTGCATTGTTGCGCAATTTTTATATGAAAGATATCCAAATGCAACTGAGGGAAAGCTTTCAAAGATGAGAAGTGCTATTGTGAGTAGGATTAATTTTGCAAAGTTCGCAAAGGATTTAAGAATTGATAAGCAGTTATTACTGGGCAGGGGAGAAGAAAATACTGGTGGGCGCGATCGGGTATCTAACCTGGCTGGTGTATTTGAGTCTGTGATTGGTGCTATTTACCTTGACGGTGGTTACAAAAAAACTTATTCAATAATAAAGAAACTATTAAAGAGCTCTCTGAACGGGGATGATATTTTTAACGATTATAAAACCAAACTTCAAGAGATTGCTCAAAAAAAGTATAAAAAAGTTCCAAAGTATAAAGTGACTTTAGAGGAGGGCCCACCCCATAACAAGTGTTTTCATGTTGAAGTGAAGATAGCCCGGAAATCTATAGGGACTGGCAAGGGCAGAAATAAAAAGGAAGCCGAGCAGTCCGCAGCTAAAGAAGCCATTGAATCAATCATATCATAACTCATCTTTTGTCTCATATACTATATTTAATTCCCCGAGTTTTTTTGAAAGTGTATTTCTATTGATTCCCAATAACTCGGAGGCTTTCTTTTTATTTCCGTTAGACAGTTGAAGTGCAATTTTAAGAATTGGCTTTTCAATGTTTTTGATCAGTTCGCCGTATAAGTTTGGTGATCCATTCTCCTTTAAATTTTTAAACAGGCTTTTTATACCATCTTCCATTACCTGACTAATCTCTGCCTCATCATCCTGATTCAGCTCAATGGTTTTTTTGTTCAGATGGTTGGCGGTTTCTAATAAGGATTCTTCTGTTATTTTAACGTCGGGCGACAAAACGAGAACCCTTTTTATTATGTTTTCAAGCTCCCTGATATTACCGGGCCAATCATAATTATATAGTAATTGAAGGGCCCCCTTTGACAGAATTCTCCGCCCCACTTCCAGTTCTTCCGAATACTTCGAGAGAAAATGGTTGATAAGCGGCTCTATATCTTCCCTGCGTTCTCTGAGCGGAGGAATATAAATGGATACGGTATTTAACCTATAATACAGATCTTCTCTGAACCTTCCCTCCTGAACTTCATTCCACAGACTCTTATTTGTAGAGGCTATTATTCTGATATCTACCTGGATCGGCACTTCACCGCCCAGTCTGTAGAATTTTTTTTCTTCCAAGACCCTCAGAAGTTTTGTCTGTAGCTCAAGCGGCATATCGCCTATTTCATCCAGATGAACGGTTCCTCTGTCTGCCTCTTCAAACCTGCCCCTTTTTGAATATGTTGCTCCTGTAAATGCTCCTTTCTCAAATCCAAAAAGCTCACTTTCCAAGAGATTATTTGGTATTGCGGTAATATTTAAAGAAACTAGTTTTTCTCTTCCCCGTTTGCTATTATAGTGAATCTCCTTTGTGACTAGTTCTTTTCCGGTTCCGCTTTCACCGGTTATAAGCACTGTAATGTCCCTATCTGCAATTCTTCCTATTGTCTTATATATTTTCAACATTTCCTGGGATTTTCCCACTATTTCCTGAAAACTTTGAAATGCATCTTCAAACCCGGAGTTAACAATTTTTAACTTTTTAGAATTATTGAAACTTTCAACGGATCTCCTGACGGTAAACAGAACCTCCTCCAAATCGAAAGGCTTTGCTATGTAATCGTATGCCCCGAGCTTCATAGCATCTATGGCATTTTTGACTGTGTTTTGTGCGGTAATAATGATTACAGGTGAATCGACTTTTTTAGATTTTAAATCCTCGAGTATTTCAAACCCGCTTTTATCAGGCAGGTTTAAGTCGAGTATGATTGAAGAGTATACGTCCGAGAGTGATTTGCTTAATGCCTGGTCGGCATTTTCTGCAAAATCAACTGAATATTCATTTTTTTCAAGGTACTTTCCCAAGACCCATCTAATACTTTCTTCATCGTCTACAACAAGTATCTTATTTTTCATTTTAAACTGTAAAAATCTTTTAGTTATTCTACCTGTTATTTTATATATTGGGTCGGGAGGTAGATTTTAACTGAAGTTCCAATTTTCTCTTCACTCTCAATAAAAATTGCACCCCCGTGCTTGGAAATCAGTTGGTATGACAGAAATAATCCCATACCGGATCCATCTTTTTTTGTAGTAAAGAAAGGACTGTACAGCTTATCAATATTATCCTTGGGTATTCCCTCGCCGTCATCATTAAATTCAATCAATATAGAGTTCTGACCGTCTAACTTGTAATCTATGTTCCACCTGGTTTTAATGTTAACATTTCCGGAAGATCCAATTGCCTGGATCGAATTTTTCAGAATGTTCAAAAATACCTGCTTGAGTGAATTTTCATCCCCCAGAATCGTGGGAACTGTTACATCAAAGTCGTGTTTTATCTCTATGCCTTTTCTTATCGATTTAGTTTCTAGCAGTATTAAGTCCATTAAAATCTCGTGTATATCAACGTATTGAAACGTTTCTTTTGCAAATGGTTCTAAATTCTTCAGTTTTTCTAATAGGTGGTTAAGCCTGTCAACTTCTTTTATAATAATCTGAGCACACTGTGCATCCTCGGAGTTTTTATCACTCTCAACTCCCAATATCTGGGCGGCACCCCTTATACCGCTCAGGGGGTTCTTTAATTCATGGGCGAGTCCTAAAATAAGGTTCTCAAATTTTGATGTGGAGATTTTTTGGGAATCCTTTCTACTGAGAAACTGAATTCCTTGCAGATTCCTGATTACTACAATCATTTTCTCGATTTCACCTTTCCTGTTGAAAACTGGGGATGCTATCGCTTGTACTGTTACCTTCTCACCCTTAATAAGCACAGAGGTTATTTCTTCTCCAAATACTGTTCTCTCTTCTTCAAATGCTTTTTTAACCAGCTGCTCGATCTGTTTGTCTAAAAGGTAAGATGACTTTTTGCCTGTGGCTTTTTTCCTGGAGATTTGAAAGAATTCTTCTGCTGAATTGTTAATGCTTAAAATTGAGAAACTGGTGTCTAAAATTATTAAGCTGTCTGGATATGAATCAAATAGATTTTTATAAAACTCAATGTCGGACATTTTATCCTATCTTAATTAAGATTTGATAAACTCAAAACATAATTGTAGATGTTAAATATTTCGA
>JAZGCJ010000216.1:0-3666 GCA_036476895.1 Thermodesulfobacteriota bacterium | reverse complement strand
TTAAATTGAGAAAGGACGGGTCTTCAAAAATAGTTAAGATTGAAGATGTTACAGATGAGGTTGAATCTATACTAAATATGATGAATTAGATGATATACCAACGGAATTGTAAATGTCACGTAATTTGAGGACAAAATAAGATTTAGACGGGCATTCAAAAAATTGCGAAAATCAAATCCGGAAGCGTTAAAAAAAGATTTAACCGAATCAACGAATAGGAAGATTCGGCATCAGTTAATAAATTCTAATTTTTTGTCAGCCATTGATTTTTTTTTGCTTCGTTTTCTTTGTATCAAGACAAAGAAAATGAAGACGTAATAACAAATAAAACTTTATAATGACTTCCCACTGAAGGTTTAAATCAAAAACTCATTTTAAGGGTAATATCTTAATTTAGATAATTTTGTTTCCGACTCTCGTAACATATATAGCAATGACAAAAAAAGGAGTACTTGTTTGGGAAATTCAGAACTCAGTGGCTTTTTTGATTGAACTGTAGGTTACATTGAGAAGTTTTTTTAGATCCATTTTGGATATTCCAATTGGGGGCATTAAAACTACAACATTTCCAAGAGGTCTGATTAGAACCTCATCTTCCATCGCGAGGTCGGCAACCTTCCATCCTATTTTATCTTTTGGTCTGTAAGGCTCTTTTGTGTCTTTATTCTTTACAAGCTCTATCCCGACCATCAGACCTTTATTCCTCACATTACCTACGTGGGATAGACCTGTAAACTCTTTTAGCTCATTTTCAAGAAGCTCGATCTTCTCTTCGAGTTTCTCAAGGCTCTTATAATTTTCAAATGCTTCTAGATTACCCAAAGCGGCTGCGCATGATATAGGGTTTCCGGCATAGCTATGGCCGTGAAAGAAGGTTTTGAATTCTTCGTAATCTCCAAGAAATGCATCGTACACTTCTTGTGTAGTAATTGTTGCGGATAGTGGCAGGTAGCCGCCTGTTAGCCCTTTACCCAACACCATAATGTCGGGGGTGACTCCATCGTGCTCGCATGCAAACATCTTCCCCGTTCTCCCAAAGCCGGTGGCAACTTCGTCGAGTATCATAAGCACATTATGTTTATCGCAGTACTCCCTGATTTTTTTAATATACCCCGGTGGTGATACTATCATCCCACCGGCAGCCTGCACGTATGGTTCAAAGATAACTGCCGCAATTTCGTCACTATGATTTTCTAATATTTTATCAATTTCATCCGCACATGCTAAATTGCATGAGGGATACTCTTTTCCGAGAGGACATCTGTAGCAGTAATAGGAAGGTGCTTTGAATGATTCGAACAGTAGTGGTTTAAATGTTGAATGAAAAAGGTCTATCCCGCCTACCGAGACTGCACCAAGTGTGTCGCCGTGGTATCCATTTTCTAAACAAACAAACTTTGTTTTCTCCGGATGTCCATTTTGATTCCAGTATTGAAATGCCATTTTAATGGCTACTTCAACTGCGCTTGCACCGTCGCCAGAGTAAAATACTTTTTTCAATCCGGGTGGGCAGATTCCAATTAGCTTCTGAGCCAGTTCTGCTGCGGGTGCATTGGTTATACCTAATAGTGTGCTGTGGCTAAGTTTTTCTACCTGATCTTTTATAGCGTTATCGATTTCAGGGACCTTATGCCCGTGAATATTAACCCATAGGGAAGAAACCCCGTCTATATACTTATTGCCCTCTGAGTCGTAGAGATATACACCTTCGCCTCCTTCTATAACAACAGGGTCTTTTTCTTCGTATTCTTTCATCTGTGTAAACGGATGCCATACGAATTCCTTATCAATATCCCCAAGTTTCTTTTTTCGGTTACTCATTAATGAATCTCAGCCACAGAGTACACAGAGAGGAAACAAAGACAAGAATAATATTTCATTAGAATATTTTTTTATATACTCTCTTAGTTCTCTTTGGCAAATATTAAATCATTCTTGCATTAAAACTTCTAGTCACAGAGTACACAGAGGAAAGACAAAGAAAAATACTTATTTCTTTAACAATATGTTTTATTATCTCGTGGCTCCCTGTAGCTAAAGTAATTAACTTATATAATTAATTACAAATATCAGTCCTGATGGGCATTTCAAGATCGTCGAGCATTCTCAAGTCTTCTTCGGGGGGTCTGCCCGGTGTTGTCAGGTAATTACCGAGGATCATTGCGTTAGCTCCGGCTATAAGGCCCATGGCTTGCAAATCCCTTAAGGTAACTTCTCTACCACCGGCAGTCATAATTATTTTGTCTGGAAGTATCAGTCTGTATATTGAGATGGTTCTTACCGCTTCGAATGGTGAGATCGGCTTAAACTGTGCAAAAGGTGTTCCAGGGCGTGGGTTCAAAAAATTTATAGGAACCCATGACGGATTCAATTCACTTAATTCGAAAGCAAGCTCGATACGCTGTTTTACTGATTCACCCATACCCATTATTCCGCCGCAACATAAATGCATACCGGTTTTTTTAACAATTTGGGCAGTCCTAAGTCTGTCGTCGTAACTATGGGTGGTACAAACATTTGGGAAATGACTCCTGCATGTTTCAAGATTATGATTATATCTCCAAACGCCGTGTTCTTTTAATTCATACGCCTGGTCTTCCTTTAAATCTCCCAGTGAGCAGCCGATCTTTAGATTGGTTTCTTTTCGTAAAAGGTCAACCAGATCCAATACTTTTTTGAGTATTCTGGGAGTAGGTCCCTTTGCACTGATTACAATACAAAAATCCATTGCACCCATCTTTTCTGCCTGCTTGGCGGCTCTGAGTATCTTCTCAGCCCCCATAAGTGGATGTGCTTCTACCTCTGTATCAAAGTGAGCGGACTGGGAGCAAAATGAGCAGTCTTCAGGGCAGTTTCCGGTTTGGGCGCTTATGATAGATCGCAGAAATACTCCATCACCCTTATATTTCAGGGTTACCTTTCTTGCCAGTGAAATTAAGTCTTGAACCAGGGATTTCGGAAGTTCGGTTAACTCAAGAGCCTCATCGAATGTGATTGATTTTTCACTGTTTAACAGTTTTTCACTGACTGTATCTAAGATGTTAATTTAATTGCCTCCATTAATGATACTAATTAAAAGATTCTACTTTACAAAACCATCGTTAATTTTCGATAAACTAAAGTGATTATGCTAATATGTGGATTAATTGCTTATTTATGTTTTTAAACTCTGTAATAATCGTGCCGCCGCTTTTCCGAATAAAATACTCTACCTGTATATTTACAACCCCACCTATGTTATCTGCACTTAATCTGAAATCACCTCTGTATCCCAGTATTGGCTTTCCCTTCGCATAGGCATACCCAATTTCAGATGCTGTTCCGCTGTCTACATCTACACCGTCTAGGACTGCAAAAACCCCATCAGATAAATCAATATTTTGCCTGTTGCATTCACCAATTTCCATATTAAGGATTTTCCAGGCATCTAATTTATTTTTATCAAAAGGCATTTTTGAAACCTTTTTAACTTTTTCCAGCGGGGCAAGCTCCCAGGGGTCTAAGACCTGAAACCCACAAGATTCAATTTCCGGAATCAATTTTTTGTAATAGAAATCTCTACTTACTTCAGAGAATCCAAGTGGACTGGCAACGTAGATTTTTTTAGGCATATTTAAATTTATTTTAACCGATTTTTATTACCGTTTTCAGTTTTAATGATGGTTT
>JAZGCJ010000215.1:0-3461 GCA_036476895.1 Thermodesulfobacteriota bacterium | reverse complement strand
TTCGTGAATAATAACTTTTCTGACGACGAAGCAAGATTCGGTGTAGAATATGGATATAATGATACCTTCTTCCTCCGCGGCGGATTTAGCGACGCTCCCGATGCGCTAAGCAATACTTTTATTTTTGGCGCTACCTTAGGCGCTGGGGTTCGTTTCAATACTGGGGGGATAGATATTGAGGCTGATTATGGATGGATGCAAACTGACCTTTTTAACAACATAAATGCCTTTTCTCTCAAACTTGGTTTTTAGTCAAAAACCTTAATTAAAATCTGGAGGGTTGAGAAAATGATCTTCTCAACCCTTCTCTGTTTCGATTAATTATGATTAAAAAGCTTCACATTGACAAATTTAATTCATAGATTTTTTAATAATACAAAATTTTATCGAAATGACGCCAGTATTTGTCATTTCGAGGTGCAATTAGTCAAGATCCATTTTTCGGTAAAGAAAGCTTATACTCGTAGAGCGTTTTCGAAATAACGTTGCAAAGTGGGTAAAAGTGTTCTCGTGTTTGTGTGTTCGAGTGTTCAAGTGCTAATATCTTGAAATTAATCAACTTGATAAAATACGTAAACACTTTAACACCTGAACACGCTAACACTGTATATTGCCAGGTTAATTAATTAGGAATCATTATACTGGTTGTAAACAAGCCGCAGATTAAGAGCATAAACGGCGGACCAAATTTCAGCTTTCCTTAGAAATGGAGTGAGCTGAATCGAGAAATCCTTTTTGCACCCCTTTGGAAGCGTATTAAATAATAAGGGGAGTGAGTTAAACATGTCAGATATTAAACTTTTTCATCATTCCTATTTTAGAAATTTTCTATTATTATTTTTCTTAAATAACTTTTTTGTTCCCCTTGGCCATGCACAAAATAATTTGCACTTAAGCATAGATGTCGCTCAGTTCCAAGACTCTAAGCACCGGCACTATCTGGAAATTTATTATGCCATTCCAGAACAATCTATTACATATGTTTCGAATGATAATGGCGAATACTCTTCGCTATTGGTTATGGATTTGCAAATCCATAAAAATGATTCTTTATGGGCTACACAGATGTGGAAATATGAAAGGACGATCGAGGATACCATGCAATTAGCTGAGAACAAACAAATGGTGGACATGTTCCGGTATTTTCTCGATGGACCTGGCACTTACCACATTGTAGTTCATGCCCGCGATATGAACCAAGAAAACGTCATAGATAGCACTGCCTCAAAAATTGAGTGTAAAAAGTTTAGCCCTAACAAATTGGAACTCAGCGATGTGCAGTTAGCTTCCCAAATAAAAAAGCTAAGCAACGAATCATCAAAAGTTTTTGCTAAAAAAAATTATGAGGTCATTCCTAATCCGACATCAGTATTTGGTGAAGGCGTACCGATTCTTTATTACTACTTTGAAGCTTATAATTTACTAAATAATGTGGCAGGGTCACAATACAAATGTTTTGCTTTTTTAAAGGATTCCCATGGCAATATTGTCGAAGGTCTTGGGCCCCTATCTCGTACCAAAACGAAATTACGCGATTTTAGTATTGAAATGGGGCAGATCAATATGTCAAAATTATCCACAGGTAAATATTTTTTAGATTATGGTATATCTGATTCAACCGGTGCAGAACTTATCAATAAGGAAAAGAATTTTTACATTTACAACCCTTCCGTCCCTCCGACACTCGTAACCGAAGCTGGGACTAGGGTACAAGATTTGGTGAGTGAAGAACTCGATAAGGAATATGAATATATGCGATATTTTACCAAAAAAGAAGATAGAGAGTTTTATAAAAATTTAACGAACCCCGGGGCAAAGAAACAATTTATTTATTCCTCTTGGCAATCTCAGACAAGTCATGAAGGCTTAAAGGGCATGTACTATAGACAGCTCTATTTATTACGAGTTAAGGAGGCTAATAAACGCTTTGGAGCTCTGGGGAAAGTAGGATGGAAAACTGACGAAGGCCGTGTCTACATTCTTTATGGTGAGCCTACTAATATAGAAAGGTTTCCAAGTTCGCCTACAAACAAACCCTATCAAATTTGGACCTATAATCATTTGCTGGGTCAGGGTGGGGTGATTTTTATTTTTGCTGACCGCTTTGGGTTTAATAGATTTGAATTAATTCACTCTACATTAAGAGAAGAATTACAGGATCCGTTTTGGCAGCGATTTATTGTTGTAGGGCCTCAAGATGGAGTACAACCAGGAAGAAATTGAATAAACCGACTATGAGAAGGAGAAAAGGATTCACTAAATCTGTAATGATTCTTATATGGTTAGCGCTTTCAGCATGCGACACCGATGAAGCGCCCATCAAAGCGACGATTGTAATACCTGTTAAAGGTGCCTCTTTACATTTTAGAGGGTATGTGACCGACGACGAAACTGAACTAACCAGTAATATATATGAGTTTTCGCGAACTTTTTCTCATCTGGATACTCTTGACGAACAGCCAGTTTATGTTTTTTATTCAAATGACGAAAAGAATTATTTTTATACAGATGACGCAGGCACAGTTTGGCAATTGAATACAGTTAACCTTACTAAGAGACTCATATCTTATGGCATCAGCACTCTTAAGCCTGTAATAATGAAATATTGGCAAACTATGCTAAAAGTAGATAATGGCGTCGGGACAGAATGGCATGTGTTAGTCGACACCACTATACATGGACGTGATGTCTTTGGAAAGACCGCACAAATTAGATATTTCTATTCTGCAAAAGCCAGATACGAAGGATGGGGTCAAGCATTTATCCCGGAGACCTATAAATTTGAATCGGTTTTGGATGTATACTGGTATGAGATTAACAATTATATTGTTAATCAGACCACTATGGATTCTCTATATATTCAACGAGGAACAGCCCACCATTATTTTGATCCAGAGCTTGGACTGATAAAATTCATAACCAATTACAAGAAGAAGGAAATGAACAATTCTTATGTTAACCTGCGTGGGACTTGGGAATTGGTAGGGCGGGATATAATGAAGTGACTCAAAAGCTAACTTAATTTCAAAAAGTATCAAAATTCCTACCGCTGGAAAGCCACTCGGGTAATTACCCAAGTGGCTTTATTATAAATAGTTAACTTGCTTACATGAAAAATTTGGAATTGTGCAGAGGACTCAATGTTCTGTCGGTAGACGTAGACCGATACAGTGTCGGTAATCCGTCAAAGTTGCTGCGTTTTAGAAATCCTTAGTTTTTTCATTCTATCTATCAAAGTCGTTCGTTTCATGCCCAACAATGTTGCAGCACCATGAGACCCGCCAACAACACCTGCGGTTTTTTCTAATGATCTCTGGATATGCATACGTTCTAATTCCTCAAGAGTGGAAATCTCTGCCTCTGTTGTGGGATGTTGAATGGATATTCCAATATGTTCCTGCTGCAATAGTCGGCCTTCGCAAAGAATCACGGCCCGTTCGAGGATATTAGCCAATTCGCGA